>CBKWLJ010000147.1:0-18254 GCA_966675205.1 uncultured bacterium | reverse complement strand
AGCATACCTACTTACTATCTGTGGTTTTCCAAGAATCCCTGATTTTAGCTATTTTAGGTTACATCCCTGGATTGGTTATCTCTTCAGGAATCTATAAATTAGCTAGGAATGCCACACTTCTCCCCGTTCTAATGAAATATCCTAGAGCCTTTCTCGTATTGGCATTGACATTTTTGATGTGTTTTATTTCAGGAGCGATTGCTGTGCGGAAACTGGGAGAAGCAGACCCCGCTGATATTTTTTAGTCAAGTCTTACGCATAATCTCCCTTTTTAAGGGGGATTGGGGGAAGCTCATTTAAATTTTGTAGATGTGCGTAAGTTTTGCTTGTGGAAAATTTTTATTAACCTATTGCTAGCTTGCTAATATTCATGCAATCCATTGTTAGTATTCGGAATCTCAAACATTACTTCGGAAAACGGGCACTTCGTAAGCAAGTGATCTTTGACATAAACCTGGAAATCAACTCAGGCGAAATTGTCATTATGACTGGGCAATCGGGTTCAGGAAAAACTACGTTGTTATCCTTAATTGGAGGATTACGCTCTGTCCAAGAGGGAAGTCTGAGAGTTTTAGGGCAAGAACTCAATGGAGCCAATGAAAATCAATTGGTGTTAGTACGTCGCCAAATTGGCTATATTTTCCAAGCTCACAATTTGTTGCAGTTTATGACTGCTCGACAGAATGTACAGATGTCTGTTGAACTGCACGAGAATATTTCTGCTCGGCAAGCTCGTGCCAAGTCTGAGGCGATTCTCAAGGCAGTGGGGCTGGGGGGGCGAGTTAACTACTACCCTCATAATCTTTCAGGAGGGCAAAAACAGCGAGTTGCGATCGCGCGTGCTTTAGTCAGCCGTCCTAAGTTAGTTTTAGCAGATGAGCCTACTGCTGCATTAGACAGTAAGACAGGTCGAGAAGTTGTAGACTTAATGCAGCATCTCGCTCAAGAACAACGATGTGCTATTTTGCTAGTTACTCACGACAATCGAATTTTAGATATTGCTGACCGCATCCTTCATATGGAAGATGGTCATTTAGTCGAAGAAGTAGTAACAAATTCTCGAGCTTAATTTTTAATATCGAAAGAATTATCAGTTAATCAAAAAATTATTCATTGCTACATCATCTTACCTCTTATAAGCTCTTTTACAGAACGTTTAAAATTTAATTGACATTTAAAGATTTAAAAACTTCAAATCTTTAAGTTGGTTCTCTAAAAAGATCCAACATTCCAGGATTTTGACATCACTTGGATTAGGAAATGGAACCGATCGCGATTATTGGCGTTGGCTGTCGTTTTCCCGGTGCTAAGAACCCAGAAGCATTTTGGCAACTTCTTTGTAACGGAGTAGATGCCATTACTGAGGTACCAGCAGACCGATGGGACGTAGACGCCCTCTACGACCCCAACCCAGGCAGCAGTGGGAAGATGAACACGCGTTGGGGCGGCTTTTTGGAGCAGGTTGACCAATTCGATGCCCAATTTTTTGGGATTGCTCCCCGTGAGGCCGTTTACATCGACCCCCAGCAACGGTTGTTACTGGAAGTTGCGTGGGAAGCTTTGGAAAATGCCGGACAGGTGGTTGAACAACTGACCCGCAGCAGTACAGGAGTGTTTATTGGCATCGGCAACTACGACTATTGCAGGTTGTTGGCTAATAAGGATTTAGCCCAAATCAACGCTTACATGGGCACGGGGAACGCCTTAAGCATCGCCGCTAATCGCCTCTCGTACCTGTTTGATTTCCGTGGCCCAAGTATGGCGATTGACACGGCCTGTTCCTCGTCACTGGTGGCAGCGCATCTCGCCTGCCAGAGTTTGCGAAGTGGAGAGTCCAGTCTCTGCCTGGTGGGTGGAGTTAATCTCATCCTGTCCCCAGAGCCAACCATTACTTACTCCCATGCTCGAATGTTAGCTCCTGATGGGCGCTGCAAGACCTTTGATGCCAAAGCCAACGGCTACGTGCGGGGGGAAGGCTGCGGGATTGTAGTCCTCAAACGCTTCTCGGATGCTCTCAGGGACAACGATACTATTTTGGCTCTAATTAAGGGTTCAGCGATTAACCAGGATGGCCAGAGTAATGGACTCACCGCCCCCAATGGCCCTTCCCAAGAAGTCGTCATCAATCAGGCATTGGCTAATGCTGGGGTAACACCCGACCAAATCAGCTATGTTGAACTCCACGGCACAGGTACCTCACTAGGCGACCCGATTGAAGCCAAGGCACTGGGGACGGTTTTAGCTACAGGCCGCTCTCCTGGCAGTCGCTGCGCTGTGGGTTCGGTGAAAACCAACATCGGTCATCTAGAGTCGGCATCTGGCATTGCTGGATTGATTAAGGTAGCGCTGTCGCTGCATCACCGACAGATACCGCCCAGTTTGCATTTCCACAAAGTTAATCCTTATATTCCACTAGACAAGCTTCCCTTGCAAGTACAGCAGTCTTTGGGAACTTGGTCTGAAGTTGATCAACCAGCTCTCGCTGGAGTGAGTTCTTTCGGATTTGGTGGGACTAATGCTCACGTGATTCTAGAGGAGACTCCTCAGGTGACTGAGGGGGGGAGCGGGGGAGCGATTTGTCCTTCTGTGTATTTGCTGCCACTATCTGCTCGTAGTGGGGAGGCTTTGCGATCGCTAATTCGGTCGTATCAGGACTTTTTCACTCCGGCAGCGTCTGGTAGCACTTTATCATTACAAGACATCTGTTATACCGCCAGTGTCCGGCGCACTCATCACAACCATCGTCTCAGCCTCGTGTTTCACAACCGTGAGGAAATTATTGAGCGTCTGGAGGCATTTTTGCAAGGAGAATCCCGCGCCGGACTCTCCTGTGGTTACAAGCAATGGAACCGCTGCCCCAAGCTAGTTTTTGTCTTTTCGGGTCAAGGTGCTCAATGGTGGGGGATGGGGCGCGAACTATGGCACTCTGAACCAATCTTTCGGGCTACTCTGGAGCAGTGTAACCAGGTGATGCGCTCTTATACCAGTTGGTCGCTGATTGACGAACTGATGGCGGATGAGTCACAGTCTCGCTTGGCAGAAACTGAGATTGCCCAGCCAGTTATTTTTTCACTGCAAGTCGCTTTAGCCGCTTTATGGAAGTCCTGGGGAGTAGAACCTAGTGCCGTTGTAGGACACAGTCTGGGAGAAGTGGCAGCCGCTCACGTCGCCGGTGTTCTCAGTTTGGAGGATGCAGTACGAGTTGTCTTCCACCGGAGTCGCTTGATGCAACGGGGGACAGGGCAAGGGAAAATGGCGGCTGTGGAGTTGTCAGTTGCTGATGCAGAATCACTAGTTGCTCAGTATCAGGGGCGTTTGTCCATTGCTGCTATCAATAGCCCCACTTCCATCGTTCTATCTGGCGAGAAGGTAGCGCTTGAGGAAGTCTGCCAGTTACTCCAGCAACAGCAAATTTTCTGTCGATTGTTGCCGGTGAATTATGCGTTCCATAGCCCTCAAATGGAGCCGTTTCAAGACGAACTGATGCAGTCACTGCAAGGACTCACTCCTCAAGCAGCGTCAATTCCCATTATTTCAACGGTTAAAGGTCATGCTTGTGATGGACAGACTTTTGATGCCGCCTACTGGGCACGCAATATCCGGGAGCCGGTTCGCTTTGCTGTTGCGATTGAGCAACTCTTACAAACCAAGCACAATTTGTTTTTGGAGATTGGTTCCCACCCAGTCCTAGCAATGAATCTCTCTCAGTGTCTGCATCACTGTAGTCAAAAGGGAGTTGTACTTCCTTCCTTACGGCGTAATGAAGGGGAACGAGCTGTAATGTTGGGGTCTTTCGGTACTCTTTATACTCAGGGTTACCCTATAGATTGGAGCCGACTTTATCCGTCTGGGGGTAGATGTGTATCCTTACCGTCCTACCCTTGGCAGCGAGAGCGTTACTGGTTTGAAACCGATAGCGATAGCGAAGCGTTAGCGAGTCTTCGCCCAAGGAGCGACGCCAAGGGCGAACGAGCGTCAGCGCTGCTGCGTTCGCGTAGCGTCTCGCAGAGAAGCGCAGATCGCACTCAACAGCACGAACACCAAAATGGGAATTCCCACTTCAATGGAAAATCCTCCACTCACAATACTACTGAACCCCAACAGGAATGGAGTCTCACGCGCGATAGCGAAGCGCTGCTGCCAAGCGCAGATCGCATTTTAGCGGCAACCCCAAAAGATCGCGAACCCCTGTTAGAATCCGGCTTGCGCGAACTATTTGCTAGAGTGCTGGGGTTTCCTGCTGCCAAAATCGACCCACAACAGCCTCTTTATAGCTTAGGGCTTGACTCCTTAATGGCTGTCGAACTGAGGAACCGAATTGAAGCCAATCTAGGAGTGGTGGTTCCCCTAGAAGATTTCCTGGGTTTTAGCGTTGCTCAATTTGTCAAGCAGATTCTGCTCCTAGTAGAGGGGAAAGTACAGGCAAATTCTCCGCCAGCATTAGATTCTACCCATGTCACCCAAGAAGCCAACCCCTGGTTTACCCCCCTACAACGAAATCCGCAAGCCCGCCTTCGCTTGTTCTGCTTTCCCTATGCTGGGGCGGGTGCTTCAATTTTTCGGACTTGGTTAGAGAACGTACCCCCAGAAATCGAGATTTGTCCTATCCAGTTGCCTGGAAGGGAAAATCGGCTCAAGGAAACCCCCTTTACTCGCCTCTCACCCCTGATTCAGACGCTAGCCCCTCTTTTCCGTCCGTATCTAGAGATTCCCTTTGCATTTTTTGGTCACAGTTTAGGGGCGCTACTGTGCTTTGAACTCGCTCGTGAATTCCGCAAACAGAACTTTCCCAGCCCAGTCCACCTGTTTATTTCCGGTAGTCGTGCCCCTCAAATACCGGATTTGGATGTCCCCATCCATCGACTCCCTGAATCGAAATTCTTAGAGTCATTACGTCACCTCAATG
The DNA here is from genome assembly GCA_966675205.1 of uncultured bacterium. Classification (GTDB taxonomy): domain Bacteria; phylum Cyanobacteriota; class Cyanobacteriia; order Cyanobacteriales; family Coleofasciculaceae; genus JBFLZA01. The sequence continues at coordinate 13,348 of CBKWLJ010000147.1, read as the reverse complement.
GGACACGAGAGGACGTTCTCCAAAACCCAGAACTGTTGCAGGTATTACTTCCAGCGCTGCGATCGGATTTTGCCATTCTGGAAACCTATTTTTATGCCGCCCAGGAACGGCTTAATTGTCCAATTACTGCGTTTGGTGGCATGGAAGACAGCAAAGTTAGCTACGAGCAACTGGATGCTTGGCGCAACCAAACCTCTGGTGATTTCAAGCTGCAACTGTTTCCCGGCGACCATTTCTTCTTGCATCACCATCGCAAGGCATTGTTGGACGCGATCGCACAGGAAATTCAAAAGCCAGTACTTCAGTAAAATTTAAGGATAGAAATTAACATGGCTTTTATCGTCGCTACTTCCACCAATTTTCCCCCGCAATATTATCCTCAGGAAGTGCTGGCCACAGCGCTGCGAAAGTTTTGCATGGCGATGGATCTAGATTTCGATCTCGATACCATTGACCGCTTTTTCACCAATGTCATGATCGAGGGGCGTTACTTTGCTCTGCCGCTCGACTCCTTTTATGATCTGCCGGGGATTGAAGCAACGATTTGTGAAACGATTGAGACTTCCGTGAATTTGACGGAAGGAAACGTGTGGAGATTGCTAGAAAAAACGAACCTCGACCCCAAGGATATCTCACAACTTACTTCTGTCACCCTCACTGCTGCAATTCCATCTATTGATGCTCGATTGATGAATCGGATTCCGTTCTCGCCTCATCTGAAACGGTTTCCTCTGTACGGATTTGGCTGTTTAGGTGGGGCGGCAGGCATAGCGAGAGTTGCCGATTATCTGGAAGGACACCCTAAAGATGCAGCAATTCTATTTTCCGTCGAGTTAAGTTCAGCACTCTGGCGGGGTTCCCTGCAAGCGGATTTGCACTCAATGATTAAGGGCTTGCCAGAAAATCCGGCTCTCTACGGTGATATCATTTCTACCATCGTCACTGCTGCACTGTTTGGGGATGGGTCAGCAGCCGTTTTAATGGTGGGCCGGGAGCATCCTTTAGCCCAGCCTGGGTTACCTCGGGTCATCGACTCTCGCGCTAGCTGGTTGCCCAATACTATACACTTGATGGGGATGGATATTGTCGATACTGGTATTCGGAATATCCTCAGACCTCAAGTGGGTGATTATGTAAAAGCGGGTTTGCGACAAGCGATCGACCCACTACTGGAGGCTCACAATCTATCAGTTGATAAAATCTCTCGCTGGATTGTACATCCTGGTGGCCCCAAGGTACTTGATGCGGTAGAGACAGAATTAGGACTTGATGAGCAGGCACTCCATCTGAGTCGTGAAACCTTAGCGAAAGTAGGCAATCTTTCGGCGAGTACAGTGCTTTATGTACTCAATCAAACGCTCTGTGGAGAGCAACCACTAGCAGGATCTTATGGTGTACTTATGGGTATGGGGCCTGGTTTTTCTCAGGAATTGATTCTTTTGCAGTGGTAATCGGCAAGGGCTAAGACTTACACTTGACAAAATAGGCGAAATATGGCAATCGCTATGATTGAAGAGGCGATCGCTCATCCTAAAACGATGGCTCCGAATCTTGCACCATTGTCATTAAGCGTAGGGTGGGCAGTGCCTATCAACGCTATTGCTACCTTCCAAGGGTATTCAAAGCACTGCCCACCTTACATGAATCATGCTGATTGAGACTGGTGCAAGATATCAGATGACTTACTTCGACAGAGTACTAAGTCAATCAAGCTATCAATGAAGCGATCGCTCTCCATCGGCATGATATCTTTCCCATGTAACACCTCCATTGTCAGGATGAAGGACATCAGCGACCCAGTAAAAATTCTTGCTGTTGCTTCTGGGTCGCTAATTTTGAGTTCGGGATGGTCGGCAAAGTAGCAACTGAGCCGCTGTATTCCGGGTTGGAAACCGTTGCGAATCAGTAACTGCGCCAAGTGAGGAAAGCGTCCTGATTCTGCGATCGCTAATCGGGCAAAGGCGAGATACTTTTCGTCATTTGCGATCGTGCTGAGTGCCCTCGTCGCTACTTGCCGCAGTAGAATGCTTGGTTCTCCCTCAAGGGGTTTATCACCAAACAAAACCTGGAACCGTTCACTCGCCATTCTCTCCACAAGGGCAGTGAACAGGTTCTCTTTGTCTTGAAAGTAACTATAGAGCGTTTGCTTAGAAACCCCTGCGGCAGCCGCCACTTTATCCATGCTGGTGCCTGCGTAACCATGAATTAAGAACTCATCTCTCGCTCCAGCCAGGATTTGCGTAGCTTTATCAACTGAACCCTTATTCTCTTGTTCATGGATGAGCGGCTTGCGCTTATTGGATGGGGTCATTTGCATTTTGAAAGTTTTGTGAAGGGACTAGACGTTTCAAACTGTACAGTCTAGTCTAGTTGATAGAAGTCAAACTGTACAGTTTAGTTTGAAAATAAGTTGAAGCTTAGAAGGTTGTTAGCGCAACGGGGCGTAGCCCAGGTTGTAAATTTTATCGCAACGCTTCGTGATTCTTCGCTTATGCAGACCTAGTTGGAAAGAACCTCTACAGAGTAAACGGGAGACATCAGAGATGTTTAGTCTCACCACACCAGTGATTTCCATTGCTTCAGTTGTAGGAACCTTAGCGGCTGTAGCCACTCTTTTCTTATTCAAAAGGTTGAATCAACAACAAAAGACTGTTTTCAAGGGAGTCATTGCAGCTCTTTTATTCTCTACAGGGTTTGTTGCGATCGCATATTTTTTCGTTTCGCTGCCACTGCCAGTTCTAGATACAGCAGAACAACGTTTAATTTTCACTTTACGCTGGCAAATTTTTCCCGCATTGATGCTATTTGCAGGAGTTGCAGTCATTGGTAACGAGAGATTTCTCAGCCCTGCAATTAATCCCTTAGCGGATGCTGAGTCAGATAAAACACAGATTCATCTACGCTACCTCAGCAATACCTTAGAACAATTTGTGTTGTTCTTCATAGCTAGTCTTATTCTTTCTACATTTTTAGATAGCCATAGCATTAAGCTGATCCCGATTTTAGCAACTTTGTTTGTGTTCGGGAGAATTGCCTTTTGGCTTGGCTACTTACAAAACTCTCTGTATCGAGCCTTCGGCATGGGCGTAACTTTATATCCTACGGCTGCCGTTCTCTTCTATGAAACCTATCTTGTGCTACACGGTTGATGTTTTTATTGGAGAGCTTGGATAAGATCAGATAAAAGCCACCCTTTAAATTTTTCACCTTCAGCAGCTTTTATCACTCCCAACCCTAACAGCTAAATCGACTATGTTTTTGCGGAGAATTCTCAATTATGGCAATGTTTGAAGACTCAAGCTTAAGCGATTCACAATTATGGGCTGAATTAGCAGAAAGGACTGGTTCAATCTATGCAAAAGAAATTGGTTTAATTTTATCAGGAAAAGCTAATCAGCCCCTAAAAGACTATTCATTGAGACTAGAATTAAACGGAATTTGGCAACAAATCAACAGAGTTTCAATTGAGGAATGCCACCCTAAAGTCAAGCAAATTGTAGATGATTTTGGAAAAAGATATTGGGAGGTTTACGAACCAATAACAGGTCAATTGCTTTACCTGATTGATGAAGCTGAAGTGAGTCTTTGGCGTGAAAATTGTTCCTGTAACGTTGAGCAAATTTACTAAGAAATATTGAAAGGCTCAATAAGCGAAGCCCATAGCAGATATTCAACACTGCCAATCCTTACGCTTCGCCTTAGACAACAAATTCCAATATTGCCGTACTTCGTAAACTTGCAAAAATAGCGTCAATGATCGATTCCGTTTCCCCTAATAATTGACTTCCTCGTCCAAGTCAGAAGCACTTCCAAGCAATCGATCGCTTCGTCTCTTTCATGATTATCAGGGCAGTACGCCAAAATCGTGTCAAGCATTTGTGACCCAATGAGTTCAATAGCCCGGATATTCTTTAAGTCATCTACAGTAGGGGATTGCCAATGGAGGATGCGTTCGCGTAGCGCTTTTGCTTTGGGGGTGAGTTGCTTCATATCTTTATCCTCATATTGTTCAGGTAAATTCACTCTATAATAGGGTCGAAATCCCTCAGAACTGGGCTTATTTTTCCTTATTTCGACCATCTGGGAACGGAATTCATCAAATCTTCATCTATGACTCAAAGCTTTTATAGCAAGCCTTCTCTTGTTTGTTGCTAGACCAGCTTGGCAGAAATAACCCACCCGTAAAAACTCTCCCCCAGCTTCCCGGAGCTTCTCCTACTCATCTGTACTGATGAGAAACTTTCGCCGCGAAGGTCTAGGGGATCTGTAGCTGAGCTTGGGCATTAAAAAACTGCCTTGTCAGTCCTTGAGTCACCAACACGGCTGTAATGAGGTTAGCAAAGGCAAGCATAAACATGATCAAAATCTGGTAGGAGACAGCATTCAACGGGTCAATCCCGCTTAGTAGCTGACCTGTCATCATTCCGGGTAGAGTGACAATACCCACAACCATCATTTGATTCAAGGTAGGAATGAGTCCAGCGCGGATAGCTTCTTTGCGGTAGGTTGCTACTGCTTGTTGGGGTGATGCTCCCAAACTCAGATGAGTTTCGATTTCAAGGCGACTGCTACTCATGGTGCTGACAAGGCGTTCCCCTGCAATTGCCGCTCCATTCAGCGCATTGCCTAACACCATACCTGCTAGTGGAATCAAGTACTGTGGTTCGTACCAAGTTGCAGGTTGAATAATCAACAAGTTGGTATAACCCAGTGTCAAAGCTGTACTGAAAAACAGCGAAGCAAAGACAATTAGTACATTTTGGGGAATTTTTTTCCCTATACGATTACGGGCAGTAATGGTGGCAATGATTAGCATTACCAATAATATGCCCAGAACGGGTATAGGGTGATTTATGGCAAAAATGATCGCCAGCACATAACCGACGACCAATAGCTGCACAATAGTTCTGCCAGTTGCCAGCGCTAGAGAAAATTCCAATCCTAGCCTTTGCCAACTAGATAAACCAATAGCGATCGCCATCATACCCAATGCCCAAACCAAGTCGATTGGGTCAAGCTCAATTAAACCATCCACTCTTTCAAAAACTCACTCACTGTTTAAACGGACTAGGGACACAAGGGCTTAGAGAACAAAACGCTAGCTTTTGTGTTGGGTTTCCTATCTAGTGCAGGGTGGTGAAAATAAGTGACCCGTCCAAAAAGGTTAAAAAGCTTATTGTACAAGCCTTCTTCCCTTGGGGCCTCGGAGCCTCCTATCTTGGAATCTTCTTGCACTAGGTTGATATCCAGCCCCCAGAACCTGGTTGCGGGAACTGCTCTTTCCAGGCGAGGACTTACGGAGATGGGGCACTGGGAGTGTTTCATTGACTTGATCACTCACTAGCGCAGTACTTAAAAAATTAAGCTTTCCCCCTATCAACAACCCAATTTTTTGATTCCTGACTTGTGTTCTTGCCTTTCTTTAGACTATTCTGTCAGATTCTCCGACCCTGTTATTTGACCCCTAAGTCACTATTATCTGAAACAATTAGAGAACTTTAGCATTCTGAGGAGATAAAGAATGGGAGGGCCTGGATTCCCTTTTGCAGCAAAATTTGATTTATTTAAGTAAAAATTCTAGGTGTAAGCGAGTGAGCAACATTCCCCCTATTGATCTAGCGCGGCAGTACCAAGTGATTGGTGTACAAGTCAGTGTAGCTGTTCAGGAGGTTTTAAAATCCGGACGCTATATAGGCGGCCCAATCGTCTCAGACTTTGAGCAGCAGTTTGCTGCTTATATGGGTGCGCGTGAAAGCGTAGCCTGTAACTCCGGTACGGATGCTTTGTATCTGGCACTACGAGCCTTACAAATTGGCCCAGGGGATGAGGTGATTACGACGCCATTTACGTTTATTGCCACAGCAGAGGTAATTAGTGCTGTTGGTGCAACCCCTGTCTTTGTCGATATTGATGCCCAAACTTTTAATTTTGATGTCACCCAGTTAGCTAGCGCTATTACTGATAAAACCAAGGCAATTATACCCGTTCACCTGTTTGGGCAACCTGTGGATATGACTGCCGTGATGGACATCGCCCAAGCCTATAACCTGGCTGTCATTGAAGACTGCGCTCAGGCTACTGGGGCACAATGGGCGGGACAAAAGGTAGGAAGCATTGGACATATTGGCTGTTTTAGTTTTTTCCCCACTAAAAATTTAGGCGCTTGTGGGGATGGTGGAGCAGTCATCACTAACGATTCGAGCATTGCAGCCTCAATCCGCAAGCTGAGAGAACATGGCATGGCAAACCGATATTGTCATGAAGACACGGGTATCAACAGCCGATTAGATGCCCTGCAAGCCGCTATTCTCCTGATTAAGCTGCCTTACCTAGATCAATGGAATGATGCTCGTCGTCAGGTAGCTGCAACTTATCAGCAGTTGTTACAGCTAGTACCCGGAATAGTGCTTCCCCAAGAACAACCTGGAAGTCATGCTGTTTGGAATCAATACACCATCCGCCTGACTCAAGATACTAACAGTAGTCGCTATCGGGACGAAGTACGCACTCAACTTCAGAAGCTAGGGGTTAGTTCAATGGTTTATTATCCCCTGCCATTACATTTGCAGCCAGTTTATAAGAACTTAGGTTACCAACCGGGTCAGTTACCGACAGTAGAGCGAATTTGCAATGAAGTCTTGTCTCTACCGATTTTCCCCGAACTCTCTTTGGAGGAGCAACAACAAGTGGTTTACAACTTGAAGGATTGCTTAAAGGATTGCCTGGTTCTAGAACACGTTTAGCTTACAGTTTCTTAGGGAAAGGAAAGCGATTGCATACCAAATCCTTAAATACCTCTTCTTAAAAAAACTGGGGGAGTTTCCAAGAGCTGGGAATGCTAAATTACTGGTCTTGAAAGGGGGTTATCAAAGCGGATTTGGTATCAGATGAAAACAGCCCCCTTGTCCGCCTTGTCTTCTTTTTCCCCTTCCTCTGTCAGGAAGGGAATGAAACGGCTATGCAAGGGGCAGGGGGCAAGAATTTCTAAGTAGTGAGGAGGTTAGATGCGAACGCGAGGGCTAACCGTATCTAGGGCTTCAACCAAGCTGCGGACAACGGCAATCATGGCGACTTCGTTATCCAACTGATTGATGGCAGAACCCACACCAACCCCTTTAGCACCGGCGGCAATTGCCATCGGTACAGTCACGCTGGATAAACCGGAGGCGCACAGTACTGGCACAGATACAGCACGAGAAATACAGTAAGCTGCGGCCAAGGTGGGTGCTGCTTTTTCCATTAAGCCTAAGGTACCAGGGGATTGAGGTTTACTGCTCGTTCCGCCTTCAGTTTGAATAATGTCAGCACCGGCTGCCACCAATTCTTCTGCGAGTTGGACTTGCTGATCTAGCGTTAGGATGTGGGGAACGGTGACAGATAAGGTGATGTTGGGCAGGAGCGATCGCGTTTTTTGCGTCAGTTCCAGCACTTCTGGTGCCTCAAATCGCCGTCCTTGTGCGTAAAAGCTATCAAAGTTACCAATTTCGATCAAATCGGCACCCGCTTCAACAGTGGTGACAAACCGCTCCGGTTCTACAGCAGATACACAAATTGGTAAATTAGTCAAACTCCGGACTAACCTCACCAAATCTGGGTCAGCAGCAATGTCTACAAAAGTAGCACCACCTCGGTCTGCTGCTTTGACGATCGCAGCAACACGCTGGCCATCAAAATTATTCAAGCCGCTAATGACTTTGAGGACTCGGCTTTGGTCGAATGCTTTCTGTAGTGTCGGTTGCATAGTCATACTTGCTCTTCAAACTTATTATCAACTAAGTGGGCTGGCACAACTCAATCAAGTCGGAAAAGAATTCCCCATAGAGCACAGAAAAAGGAAAGCATCAGCAGGAGATTTCAACTCCCACCCAAATCTTTATCCCTTTCCTTTTTCCCTTTCCCCTTTCCCCTTTAACCCTGCCCCGATATAGAGACAAGGGACAAGGGATTGTGTGCTTATCCCCCAATGAAGCTCACGATCACGGTCTACTACCTGATGGCTCGTTAAGGAATGCCCGCACTTCCCTATTCTCGATTTTTCTACCTTGAGAGTTTGGACAGAAGGGGAGACTTTTGCCTAGACTAAAAGCATACTGGAGATCGTGTATCATCCTGCCCCTGAAGCCCCATGAATTTTGCTCCTGGAAATTTATCTACCTTCCATACGGATGTTTTGCAGCAAACTCAGTTGGGTCAACTGTGCGGTCAACAACAATTGTTTCGCGATCGCTACGAAATACTGCGAATGCTGGGTCGAGGTGGTTTTGGTGTCACCTTTCTGGCAAAAGATGTGTCATTGCCAGGTGAACCCTTTTGCGTGATTAAACAATTGTGCCCTAAAGTCAGCGACAATTCAGCCTTGGAAACGGCTCAGAAGCGCTTTGAACGAGAAGCCAAAATTCTTGCTAAGTTAGGAAGCCACTCCCAAATTCCGATGTTGCTGGATTATTTCGTCGCCGATGGAGAATTTTATCTGGTTCAGGAATATATCCGTGGTTCCACCCTAGCGCGGTTGGTGAGACGAGGTGGCTGTTTCTCCGAATCCGGTGTCAAGCGTTTCTTAGGGGAGATGCTGCCCTTGTTACAGTATGTCCACACTCAGCAGGTGATTCACCGGGATATCAAACCGCAAAACATTATTCGTTGTGAAGATGATGGCAGGCTAGTACTCATTGATTTTGGGGCAGTTAAAGAGCAAATTGCTCAAGCTGGAGATACCAGTATGAAAGCACCCACTACCCACTTTATTGGCACAGTCGGGTTTGCGCCACCGGAGCAATTTTCCTTAAGGCCTGTGTTTGGCAGTGATATTTATGCCTTAGGTATTACCTGTTTGTATTTATTGACGGGGAAAGCACCTTTAGATTTTGATAGCGATCGCCACACAGGTGAACTGGTGTGGCAAAATTCCGTGTCGGTGAGTGAGCCGTTTGCCAATATTTTGAGTAAGATGCTCAAAATCTCTCTTCAAGAACGCTATCAATCTGTTAAACAAATTATGCGAGTACTGAATCGGGATGATTCGCATGAAAATTTAGCGCAGTGCTTGGTGATGCAGCGCCAACTGCCTCAAAGTCAACGCTCCACTAAAGACGATAGTAGTTCTGAAAATTCTCGCTCTCCAGCCGCCAAGGCTGCGATCGCTATTCGAGATTGGAAATACCGGATGCAAGCCAGAGAGAGACGGCGTCAAAAGGAAAAAATTGACAATCTGTTGAACGATTCTAAAAACTCCTAGACATACCGAAACTGACTCTTTCTCAATAACCTTTAATCTTTCCACAAAACCTACTCTGAAAGCAGAGAGTATATTCAGAGGAAAGCATTGTTAAAAATTTGGAATACGCACAGACGTAATTCGTAATTGACTTAGCCTATTGCTCGCTGCGCTCTCTTTACGGGGGATGAAAGACTCTTTGGGTGACGTGAACCACTTGAGAAGTTGGGGACTCTAACCCGCCTTTTAATTACGAATTACTTGCTTCCGCATTACGAATTATTGTTGAATTGCACCCATCATAAAGAAACCGACGCTCTAGGTGCGTCGGCTTCTTAACCCAAACAAAAGGGAAATTAGCGATGAGGGTAGCAAGCTGGATCACTTCCAGTGCCGGGAATAGAAGGAGGTTTAGGAATAAAATCTTTAACAACCTCAACAATACCACGAGCTTTTAAATAAATATTATGTATGTCATTCCATTTTCCATTTGATTGCCAATTCATTACGGCATAATTCTCTCTCCCGACATATTGATTCTCTAAAAAAAATTGACCATTGTTGGGTTCATTAGGAGTCCAATTGGTGTAAGTAACCTTTTCCCCATTAACCCACTTCCACGCTCCTTCTGTTTCTTGATCAGTGAATCCAATCCAAAACAGTTCAGTACTCACAAAAACATCTAGCAGCCACTTTTGCTCGTCCGCATTATTGATCGCAACCAGATTTCCTCCCTGAGAAGCAGCTTCAGCTTGAGCTTCAGTCCAAGAGGAGGCAGATTCAGTTAAAAAATAACGGTTTCCTGTTGTTGGATTGGTTAATATACTGGCTTGAGCCGCACATCCAATTCCTAGAGACATCAAGGTAGCTGTAGTAGCTATTGATAACTTTATGGTCAATTTCATGTCAGGAATTAATAAGAAACTAAAGGTTGATTGAGCCTTAAGGCAAATAGAAAATCACCCGTTTTCAGTAAAAAATAAAAGAAGAAATGGGAGTTTATTTTATTTGGATTTATAGATTTTATTTCAGTATTCAAAATCCAAATAAAATATTGTCCTGTTCTTTATTGAACTCTAATCTCATTTATAACTTTTGTCAGGCTCAACTGATAACCGTAATTTTTCGGATAAAAAACTGCATAGCGTGGAGCAACATCAGTAAATTTGCTGATGACAGGGAGCTGTCCTGAAAGCTAGAAGATAGAGCAATTTAGTAATAGAAGTTAATCAATTAAAGTTTCAATAAATTAACGGAGGAATTAATGAAATTTTGAATAAGCTACTACTCATTTATTGGTATAATAAAAATCAAAATTTCCCAGTCTATTCCATCATAAATCTAAAATTTATTAAAGTGTAAATTACATCAATAGCTTAATTACTGAAATCAGTTAAGTAATTCAGCAGTTTTTGTTTGCATCAATACAGTAGCAGTACGGCAACGCTAAGAGGCTGTCTCTAAAGAATTGTAAATCCTGAAGATCCCCCTCCCTGCCCCCTAATCCCTAGAGGGGACCCCGAGTTCCCCCTTAAAAAGGGGGATGCTCTTAAGTTGCTTCGCTTTTGATATCACGGGGGACTTTCAAGAGTTTTTGTTCCCCCCTATTAGATCCCCCCCTGCCCCCTTAAAAAAGGGGGAAGCCAGAGGATGCTACGCTTTTTGTTCTCCGGGGGCTAGGGGGGATCTATCCAATCGTTAGGCAACCTAGTACAGCACGGCAGAAATAACCCACCAGTTAAAAAAGGTTGAAAAGCTTACTGTAAAACCTTTTTTCCCTTCTGCCTTCTGCCTCCTTACTTCTGCCTTCTTGCACTAGCCAGTTAACATTACTTTAGAAACAGTCTCTAAGTCCCTAAAAGCAATGTGGATTGCACTCGATGGAAAACTGTGATCGAACCCCTAAAATAAGACGGAGCAGTGAAAAACACCAACTCCGTCAAACCGTCCCCTCTACAAATCTTATTGAGTTCGCTAATTGGTAAGAACGAGGTTATCGCGGTGAACAACTGTTTCAGCACCTTCGTAACCTAAGATAGTGGGAATTTCTTCAGATTTACGGCCGCGAATTTTTTGAAGCTCGATACTACTGTAATTGACAAGCCCTCTAGCAATTTCTGTGCCACTGTTGTCACAGAGCTTTACTGCCTCTGATGAATGAAACTCTCCCTCAATGGCAGCAATACCTGCCGCTAATAAAGACTTTCCGGCTTGGACTATTGCCGCTACAGCTCCATTATCGAGATAAAGCTTGCCTACAGGAACTAAACTGTGAGCTATCCAACGCTTACGAGCGCTTTCAGTACGGGGTTGGGGTTCAAACTGGGTACCTAGTGGTTCTCCCTGTAATATTTTTTCAATAGTTTCAGGGCGTTGTCCTTCTGTAATCACAGTCCTCACCCCTGCACTGGTTGCAATTCGAGCAGCTGCAATTTTTGTAACCATACCCCCAGTTCCCCACTGTGAACCTGATTCACCCGTTTGTACCTGGAGTTCCACTAACTGCTCCATACTATTAACTAGAGTAATGGGTTGAGCATCCGGTACCTGACGCGGATCTGCGGAATACAGTCTGTCTACATCAGTTAGTAAAAACAACCAGTCAGCTTCAATTAAACTGGCGACTAAGGCACTGAGAGTATCGTTATCTCCAAACTTGAGTTCCTCTACAGCAACTGTGTCATTTTCATTCACGACTGGGATAATACCTAGTTGTAGCAGTTCCCGAAACGTCGCGTAAGCATTAACGTAGCCACTGCGCTGGACGAAGTCACGACGACTCAAGAGAACTTGAGCAATGGGTTGTTGCAAGCTGGTAAACAAATCGTCGTAAATCCGCATGAGGCGTCCTTGTCCAACAGCTGCCACCGCTTGTTTTAGTGCCAGTGTTTGAGGTCGCGACTTTAATCCTAACCTTGCACAACCCACGCCTACAGCGCCAGAGGTAACTAATACGATGCGATGATTTTTAGCACGCAGATAAGTGAGGGTTTCAGCGAGTTTGGCAATAGTTGAGAGTGCTAGTTGACCCGTTTGAGGCTTGGTGAGGCTGGATGTACCAACTTTGACAACAATCGTTTGAGCCATGATTGGTTGAAGGTTGGAAGGTTGAAGGTTGAAAGGTTGAAGGTTCAGAATTTCAACGCTTGAAGATTGTAACCTGCAACCTGTACACTCTGCTAACTCACATTGATGCCGATCAAACTTTAGAGCGCCTAGTGCTGGTTTTTAAGAAGCTAGGCGCTCTAGAGCGTGGTTACGGATTTTATGGTCTTGATATAGTTAGGGTCTTTATATTTGCTGACCCCATTTGAACTAATATTAAATATCTCATCCATCTTTTCCTGTAACCGCTTTCGTAATGTTTTCTTTATATTTACATTTATTTTGAATTATCAGTTTTGTTTAAGTTTTGTTGCTTTGCTGAGAGAGAAAGACCCAAAACCTGAGACAGCCAAACTTCAACGTCACGCGCTGGGTTTGAAGTCGCGGTATCTGTAGGATCTACCATTGGCTCTACAAGAATGGTGAACATTCCCAGGCGGTTTCCTGCCAGAACGTCTGTGAATAACCGATCGCCGACCATTGCTACCTGTTCCACTGGTAAATTCATGGCATCTGCTGCTTTTCGTAAATTGCGCCGTGAGGGCTTACGAGCCGCTATGATGTAAGGCAAATCCAGAAAATTGGCGATCGTCCTAATCCGTGTCTCGCTGAGATTGTTACTCACCAGCCACATCGAGACCCCATCTCGGACTTGATCTACCCAGTGCTTAAGTTCTGCTGACGCCTGAGTAGAGCGGAGAGGAACGAGAGTTTCGTCAACGTCCAGAATTAAACCTTTAAGCTGGTATTGCTCTATTACTTCTGAGGTTAAATCCAAAATCGGCCCCCCCAAAATTAAATCGGGTTGTAAGTGGGATAGCCAAGACATAAAGCGTGATATGAATTATTAAACTTTCTAAAAGATTTTGACAATTTAGTTGACAAAAAGCAAGAAATCCACTGGCAAGGTTGATGGATTCTGAGTAACGCCTGCATAGGAATGGTGAAAGGGGAGAGGGAACGGGAAAAGGGGAGATAAATCAAGCGTTGCGCGTTTTTTCATCTCACTTGGATTTAGTGCCAAGTCTA
>CBKWLJ010000146.1:0-18262 GCA_966675205.1 uncultured bacterium | reverse complement strand
CCTTCTACCCTCTGCCTTGCCTCAACGACAAATATTAATGCCCACCTACTTACTTCACAGCAGGAGATACCGTCGTCCGGCTGACTTGAGCTAAGCTCCAGTCCGGCCTTAAATTTTTGGCATGACGGAGATAAGGATGATAAATCTTCACCTGAGAAGTGGGGAGGTTGACGTGGAGTAAACACCGGATACAGCGTTCCAAACTTCCCTCTACGTGCATTTGCTGAACGTCGAGTAAAGCAACATTGTCCCAACGCGGTCGTTCTCGTGCGATCGCAGCAGGAAAAACGGCATCTAAATCTTGTGTGGTCGTGAAAATCGCACTAATGATTTCCTCCGGGTCGAGCTGATTGTGTGCTTCTAGCTCATCTAACAGTTCTGCTACTGCTTCTCGGATCGCCTCTACGGTATTTTCCGAGGCAGTTGTTGCTCCACGAATCGCCCGAACTCGCCACTCCACTGATTATATCCTCCGAATTTTCACGTTAGACTTCCCCTCCTTGTTTAGGAGAGGCTAGGGGAGTTAGATTTTGGATTTTACAACCCTCTCAAATCTAAATCCCTCCTACGGTCGATACAACCATAAAGGTTGACCACTAGTAGACAGTTCAAATTCTAACCAATCTAGCCCAGATGAGAGTCCGGGTGCCATAGCACTTCTGTTGCCCGGTAGCAGGCGGTTCAATAAGGGTTTGGGTTCTTCAAAGGTGTAACACTTGGTTTTATCAGGGTCGAGGCCGACTAGTTCAGCCGCCCAACGACGGGCATCTTCTTCGGTTCCCAATCGGTCAACAATACCCAACTGTAGTGCTTGTTCGCCTGTAAAAATGCGACCGTCTGCAAAGCTTCTCACCGTTTCTACGGCTAGGTTTCGCGCTTCAGCAACCGTTTGAACGAACTGCTGATAACTGGTATCAATCAATTCTTGGAGAATGTTTTTTTCTGGCTCTGTCAGTTCGCGATCGAACGCCAGAATATCTTTGTAGGGGCCGGACTTAATCACTTTGAAGGAAACACCGACTTTATCCAACAAGCGCTCTATGTTATTCCCTCGCAGAATGACACCGATACTGCCTGTAATCGTACCGGGGTTCGTCACGATATGTTCGGCTCCCATCGCAATGTAAACCCCCCCAGAGGCGGAGATATTGCCAAAGCTGGCAACAATTTTAACCTTCTCTCGCAAACGCTTAAGTGCGTAGTAGATTTCCTGAGAGTCGCCAACGGTGCCGCCAGGACTGTCAATCCGTAATAGTAAGGCTGGAAACTTCTTCTCTTCTACCGTTTTCAGGGCGTCGAGTACCCGTTTGCGGGTTTTACTTGCGATCGCATCGGTAATTTCAATCCGAGCGATTTGTTTACGAGTGTTGGGCTTAAAAGGCCAGGGCATGAGTCGTTAAGTCGTTTGGAGTCAAGTAGGCTACTGTAACAATCCACAAACTGGATATGTATCTAGTTTGCACGATTCACAGCTATTTCGCTCTTGCGGTCATACCCACTACAGCCACCGATCAAGTTTGTTGCGTACACTTAACACGATGAAATAGTCCAGTACGATAAAATGTAAAGAATCATAAAGAAAAATGACTTAACATTTTTTTCATTGTTGTCTAGCCCAGTACTTATAACTATCTCATGCAAATAAAAATCACCAATAACCCATCTCCTTTCGCTCCGTTGCTGCTCATCGCTCCTTTTTTTCTGTGGGGAACGGCAATGGTGGCGATGAAAGGAGTCATCCCGAATACAACTCCTTTGTTTATGGCTGGAGTGCGTCTCGTGCCGGCGGGAGTTTTAGTGTTAGTGGCGGCCATGGTGATGGGGCGTCCTCACCCAAAAAGCGGGTTGGCTTGGTTGTGGATTAGCTTGTTTGCTCTGGTGGATGGGGCGCTGTTTCAGGGATTTCTAGCTGAGGGGTTGGTGAGAACTGGCGCAGGATTGGGTTCAGTGATGATTGATTCTCAACCTCTAGTCGTGGCCCTACTGTCTGGCTTGTTGTTCGGTGAAGTTATTGGACTGTGGGGTTGGTTAGGACTCGGTATTGGAGTCTTGGGAATCGGTCTGATTGGCTTGCCGGATGAGTGGGTTTTTAGCCTGTTCCAAGGCAATTCTCTACCGCTAGCATTCAGTTGGCAGCAGCTATTTCAAAGCGGAGAGTGGCTGATGCTTCTGGCATCCTTGTCAATGGCAGTCGGAACGGTCTTAATTCGGTTTGTAACGCGACACGCTGACCCAGTGATGGCTACAGGCTGGCATATGATTTTAGGGGGATTGCCTTTATTTGCACTATCGGGTGTTCTCGAATCTGAACAGTGGGTCAACATTGACTTATCTGGCTGGTCAGCAATGGCGTATTCAACGATTTTTGGAAGTGCGATCGCTTACGGTCTATTTTTCTATTTTGCATCTTCGGGCAATCTTACGAGTTTGAGCGCTCTGACCTTTCTGACTCCTGTGTTTGCCTTGTTGTTTGGGAATCTGTTTTTGTCGGAAGTCCTGAGTCCCTTGCAGTGGATTGGTGTCAGCATGACCTTAGTCAGTATCTATCTCATCAATCAGCGTGAGATAATATTGCAGAAGCTACAATCTTTCATGCGTCAGCCTGCCGCTAACCAAAATTAGGCTGTGGTGTTGGCAAGGAGTAGAGAAAGCGATCGCCACCAGCAAGAAGCCTGTGATATAGGGCTGGAATTGCCAAAATGGCTAGAGCTATCTCATTTTTAACCGCAGATGCAAGCAGATAAGGATTCGGTTTCAATTTGTGTTTGTTTATGCTGGTTCAAGATTGGTGAAACCTGAAACCTTTCAAAATTTGTGAATGACAATCACCTCAACTTCTAGAAATTCCCTCCGACTGTTATTTGTCTCTAACCCCATTGGCCCTCTGGGTTCGGGATTGGGAGGGGGCGTTGAATTGACCTTGCGTAACATCGCTACGGAAATGACAAAGCGGGGTCATGCGCTCACAATTGTGGCCACCCAAGGGTCTACGGCTTGGGGAATGCCGTTAGTTGAAATTGAGGGGAATCCGCAAATTAGTGCTCAAACTCAAGGGCGAGATGCACCAACGCTGATTCCGGCATCTTCCGTCTTGGCGAATATGTGGGACTATGCACGACAGGTTCAAAGTGAGTATGATCTTATTTTCAACTTCGCCTATGATTGGTTGCCTTTCTATCTGACACCTTTTTTTTCCATTCCTGTTGCTCATTTGGTCAGTATGGGTTCATTGACACAGGCAATGGATGAAATTATTGAACGAGTGATCACGCAGTTTCCTGGTACCATTGGCGTTCATTCTCTAGCACAGGCAGCAACCTTCTCTTTTGGCGATCGCGCTCGTTGTGTCAAAAATGGTATTGATGTATCGCTGTATAACTTCTGTGCTGAACCCGCTCCTTGGGTGGGGTGGGTTGGTCGAATTGCACCAGAAAAGGGTTTAGAAGATGCAGTAGCGGCTTCACAATTAACAGGTATCCCGATGAAAATCATGGGGTTCTTGCAAAATGAAAGCTACTGGCAGCAGATTCAGCGCGATTATCCCAACGCTCCAATCGAATATTTAGGGTTTCTCTCCACCACCGAACTGCAAGAGCGTTTACGACAATGCAGTGCGTTGTTGATGACCCCTCGGTGGGTAGAAGCGTTTGGGAATGTGGCCATAGAAGCTCTTGCTTGTGGTGTACCAGTAATCGCTTATCGTCGCGGTGGACCGGCTGAAATTGTGGAGGATGGTAAAACAGGATTTTTGGTGGAACCGGATTCTGTAGTAGAGTTGGTCGAGGCAGTGAAAAACTTAGATAAAATTGACCGCTATACCTGCCGCCAACACGTTGAATCGGAATATTCTAACCCAGCGATGGGCGATCGCATAGAGCAGTGGTTCCTCAATATTTTGAGTGCAGCGAACAGACTGTAACTCTGAATGACGGTTTGGGAAAAAATAAAGGTTAGAAATTACTTTTACGAGTCCAGTTTTCCCCTAGCACGTAGTGATCGAGAACACATCCAAACAGAACCGATGTCACAGCAATCGGTTGGGAAAGTAGGCAAGGGTTAGAAGACTGGTTTTACAATCGCTCTTCGTACAGAACAGCTTAATTCATGAATAAGCCATCAATTGATTCATTACTCGAAGACTTGAAAAACCCTGATGAGAACGTTCGTAAGCGAGCAACGACGGAACTCTGGCGCATCTGGTTTTATCAGAAGGGACAATATGGGATGGAGCTGCTTGAACGGAGCCAAATCCTGTATGAAATCGGAGATTTGAAGCAAGCTGAAACATTACTCACCAAACTAATTGAAGATCAACCGGATTTCGCGGAAGCTTGGAATCGTCGAGCGGTTCTATACTACCTTCTTGGAGAGTACAGAAAATCGATAGACGACTGTCTGGAAGTACTCGAGCTCAATCCCATTCACTTTGGCGCATTACACGGTTTGGGTCTGTGTTACGCTGCCTTGGGAGAGTATAGATCTGCCATCCAAACGTTCCGAAAAGCTCTAGAAATTCAACCCTATGCTTTAGTCAATCAAAAATTGATTCTTGAATGTACAGCTCAGTTGAGCTAAAGGGTTGGAGGTGGGAGGTTGAAGGTTGAAGGTTGGAGGTTGAAGGTTGAAGGTTGGGAGGTTGAAGGTTGAAAGTTAGAAGGTTGAAGATTACAAGTGGCTTGCCTGGAACCTGTTAAACTGCTAACCTGCAACGTCCGTTGAGCGCACATGAACCCTAATTTGCACTGTCAATTACCGCCACCGCTAAAACCAGGGGATTTACTGCGAGTGATTACTCCAAGTGGAGCCTTACGAGAGTTTGAGGCTTTTCAACAAGGCTTAGAAATTTGGCGGAGCAAAGGCTATAGAGTTGAACTGCAAACCAACTGGGATGCTCGAGAAGGTTATCTGGCTGGTAAAGATAGCGAACGACGCGGCCAGTTAGCAGAGGCTTGGCAAGACCCTGAGTGCCGTGGCATTCTCTGTAGTCGAGGCGGTTATGGTAGCACCCGACTTTTGGAAGATTGGACATGGCAGTTGTCAGAAACATCGAGAATTGAGCATTCAAACCGACCTTTGGGCGAACAACCGTCAACCCCAAAGTGGCTCATTGGCTTTTCTGATATCACAGGATTACTGTGGAGTCTTTGTCAAGTCGGTATCTCTGGTGTTCATGGTCCGGTATTGACAACCTTAGCGGCTGAGCCAGAGTGGTCGTTGCATCGATTGTTTGACTGTGTGGAAGGACGCCCTCTCGCCCCCCTCAAAGGGATTGGCTGGGGGGGTGGGGTAGTGAGTGGAATTCTCCTTCCGGCCAATCTGACTGTCGCGACTCATCTGTTGGGAACAGCCATACAACCTCATTTGGCAGGAGTCATCCTAGCTTTAGAAGATGTTACAGAAGCGCCTTACCGCATCGATCGCATGTTGACCCAGTGGCGTATGACTGGTGCCTTGAAAGGAGTTCGAGGGATTGCCTTGGGGCGTTTTAGCCGTTGCGATCCACCTAAAGATATTCCAAGTTGGACGGTAGAGGAAGTGTTGCGCGATCGCTTATTAGATCTGGGTATCCCGATTGTCAGCGACCTTCCCTTCGGTCATGAAGGGGCTAATGCCGCTCTTCCGGTAGGACAGCCAGTTGAGTTAGATGCTGATCAGGGAACTCTGAGTTGGAAAGGCAGCAAGAGTTAAACGTTAGCAGATTGAAAGCCAAGCAAGTTGCTAGAGCGGTTGAACCTAGCCAAGTAAAAAGTCCTAAACCTTCCAACCTTCAACCTTCCAACCTTCAACCTCCCAACCTTCAACCTCCCAACCTTCCAACCTTCAACCTTTAACTGAGTCATCTGAGTAATGATAAGCTAACAAATGCATTTAAAAATTAATTAGGGTAAAGATTTGATGAGTGGCTCAACCGAGATTCCCTACCTATTGCGGGCAGCTCGTGGTGAAGTATTAGACCGTCCGCCGGTGTGGATGATGCGGCAGGCGGGTCGCTATATGAAGGCTTATCGAGATTTACGGGATAAGTATCCGAGTTTCCGCGATCGCTCTGAAATTCCAGAAATTGCTATTGAAGTTTCTCTCCAACCTTGGAAGGCATTTCAGCCGGATGGTGTGATTTTGTTTTCCGATATTCTGACGCCACTGCCCGCCGTCGGCATTCCCTTTGACATTATTGAAAGTAAAGGGCCCATTATTGACCCGCCGATTCGGACGCAGGAACAGGTTGACAAATTGCACTCTATAGATTTAGAGAAACTTTCGTTTGTTGGGGAAATTTTGCAGTCCCTGCGGCGAGAAGTGGGAAATCAATCCACCGTATTAGGCTTTGTCGGTGCGCCTTGGACGCTGGCCGCTTACGCGATTGAGGGGAAAAGCTCTAAAAACTACTCCATCATCAAAGGGATGGCGTTCTCAGAACCCGCGATGCTCCATCAGTTTCTGGGGATGCTGGCTGATGCGATCGCTGTTTATGTTCGTTATCAGATTGACAACGGTGCTCAAGTCGTACAAATGTTTGACTCTTGGGCCGGTCAACTCAGTCCCCAAGACTACGATGTTTTTGCCTTACCTTATCAGCAACGAGTGGTACGACAGGTCAAGGAAACTCACCCCGATACACCGATGATTCTGTACATCAGCGGTAGTGCTGGCGTACTGGAACGAATGGCACAATCTGGCGTCGATATTGTTAGCCTAGATTGGACAGTGGATATGGCCGAAGGGCGGCAAAGATTGGGCGGAGATGTTAAAGTTCAAGGAAATATGGATCCCGGTGCCCTATTTGGCTCGCAGGACTTTATCCGCGATCGCATCCTTGATACCATTCGCAAAGCAGGCAACAAAGGTCATATCTTTAATTTAGGTCACGGCGTCTTACCGGGAACCCCAGAAGACAATGTGAGGTTCTTCTTTGAAACCGCCAAGCAAGCGGATAAATTACTGGCTGTTCACGCCTGAGCTCCTCTACCTATACCCGTACTTTGAACGGAACCATGACCCCCAAGCGGATTTTGATAACGGGTGCCAGTGGCTGCATCGGTCACTACATCTCTGAAGCTTTGATTCAGGAAACGGAACATGAGCTGTACCTGTTGGTGAGAAATCCAGACAAACTGGGCTTTGACTATGAAGCTCGTCCTGGTGTCACGATTCTACAGGGAGACTTGCGTCAAATTGAACGCTTTGCCGATCTGCTCAAGACAATGGATGTGGCAATTCTGGCAGCCACCGCTTGGGGAGGACAACAGGAATCCTTTGATATTAACGTTGTCAAAACCATTCGTCTCATGGACTTGCTCGATCCGGCAAGGTGTGAGCAAGTCATTTATTTTTCTACTGCCAGCGTTCTCGATCGCGAAAACCAATTACTCAGGGAAGCCGGTCAACTGGGAACAGAATATATCCGTTCTAAGTACACCTGCCTATCACGGTTATCAAAATTAGCGATCGCACCCAAGATTACCACTGTGTTTCCGACTCTAGTACTCGGGGGAGATACCAACAAACCCTACTCCCATCTTTCCTCCGGTATCAAAGATGTTGTCAAATGGGTTGACCTGATTCGCTGGTTCAAAGCCGATGGCAGTTTTCACTTTATCCATGCACGAGATATTGCCAAAGTCGTGCGATACCTTGTTGATCACCCCCGCCAACCCAATCGGATTAGAGAATCAGATGGGATATCAAATAATTGGTTGGTTTTAGGAAATCAGCGAGTCACAGTCAATCAAGCGGTAGAAGAAGTTTGTGCCTATTTAGGTAAAAAAATTTACTACCGTATCCCTCTATCCCTCTTGCTAGCCGACATCTTAATTTCCGTATTCCGAATTCAGATGGCAGCTTGGGATCGATTTTGTCTGAACTATCGGCATTTTAGCTATCAAAATCCCGTTAATCCCGAAACATTGGGTTTATCCACGTACTGTCCTACTTTCACGGATGTTTTGAGAATCAGTGGTATTCCTGAAGCCAAAAATTCAACGTTAATTCGCTCTAATCAGGAAGTTAGCGAAAGTTAACGGCTAGAACGAGGAGTTTTGATTGATATTGGGGATGAGAAAATCGGTTAATTCTTCTCGTCGTTGTTTCCAAGACTACAGCGCTATAAAAATCTCTCTGACGGGTGCTTCATCTCTCGAAGGCTTCTATTGAAAGCGTTTCATCGCTTCGCTTTCAGTGCAATCAATGCTTAACTTGCTAAGGGTTATGTTCCGTCAGCTTTACCAACTTTTTTCTCGGAAAATTCGGTTTGTGTCTCCTCTGAACAAATGGGCGATCGCTCTTTTGCCGTTGCTCTTGTGTAGCAGTTGCTTTTTTCCCAATACCCCAGAGGTAAGCCTACAACTCAACGTACAATCAACCAGCCGTCCCGGTACGTACAACGTGAGTGGCAGCACAAATCTTCCCGATCGCAGTCAAATTATAGTGAGTGCGATTCGTTATCTTTTTCCAACAGATGGACAACGACTTGGCCCCGACCCTAATGCCACCTATTCCATTCTGGATCGCCAAATTGCTGAGGTTGTTAAAGGCAATTGGCAAGCGACTCTCAATCTAGAGCAGATTGCACCAAATGGTCGTGTGCAGGAAGCTTGGCAGTTTAATCAATCACAAACCCAACTTTTGCTCAACCCTTCTCCTGAGGTATCTTTCCTCGCCACTTTCGATCCATTCAATCAGCGATCGCTTTCTTCTGACCAAGATGATACTCAAACAGTTGCACGCTTGGCACAATTGCAGTCTTCCTGGCAGGGAAAGACTCAAGAACTTCGAGGTAGGCTTGTTCGATTTACAAGCGAAGGACAACCTTATGTACAGGTAAGTCAAACTCTACCCATTCCTTTACCTACAGGAATAAAACAACCTCCTAAAATTTCGCCAGAGGACATCAATGGTGGCTGGGGAAACCGCTATGAAATTAAACCAGAACGACCAGTTCCCACTACTATGCGTCCGCAACCCCTAAAAACTGATCAAATCGATGCGCCTCTTTCGCCTTCAGAATTTCTGCGTTGAGGTTGAACGGGTGAACAGGAATCTCCTATGGAAAGAGGAGTCTGGAGAGTCAGGGGTTAGGAGTCAGGAGTCAGGAGTCAGAATTCAGGAGAGGGAATTTTTCATTTTTTCGTGTGAGCTTGAGCACATGGGCGTCTAATCTGTAAAATTCTACATAATGTCATTAGTAATAGTGCCCACTTATAGTTAAAACTGGCTTGCGAATTTACCTCAAGGGTTATTAACGTTTAAGGAAGCCTTCTCATCTACAGACCAAGGCTTAGTTCCTTGTAAATGCACTTCAGTAGTAGACACAGTGCCTTTAGATAAAGCCAACTGCTGTGTGTTGATTAATGCAGATTGTAAAAATGCCATTTGAGCCATCATTTGCTGGAGTTGAGATTGGAGTTGCTCTACCTCCTTTTGCGTTACTTCACTCACCCTGGGAGCAGGTTGTGTGCTGGCTTTTACTTGAGCATAGCCTAAGAAAGTTTGGGCACAGGCAAACATCGCTGCCTTCTCTTGTACTGTTGTCTTCTGCGATATCCTCCTTTCCGGTTCCAGCACTGGCGGTGTAATGATTAACTCTTCAACCGCAGACGGAGCGTTGACACTGAGGACGGCTGTTGATGCTGTTAACTCTAATGGAGTTTCCTCATCTAGAAAGGCTTTGAGACCAGAAATTTCTAACTGAGATTCAGAGCGTTTAAGCGCTTCTAACTGAGCTTCTTTTTCCTTAAGATGTTGTGCCAAACCCGATAATTGAGCCTCTACTTCCTCTGATTTACGCCTTGATTGTTGCCAGCCAGCAACAGCAACACTAGCTATACCTACTCCAAGAGAAAAGATACCAGCCAAGCCTAGATAAGGAGTAGCCACATCACGAAGTTGACCGTAAAACACGGGTTCCTGTTGCAGTTTAATTGCCACTGGCTTATTGCCTAGAAGGGCTAGAGGCAGGGTTAGTATGGCAAATATTGAAGTGGAAATGATGGCAGGAGTAAGAACAAACTTTTTCAGAGTAGCTCCAGACATGATTGCTAATTCTCAGTGACAAGGTTTAGTGAGCAATTTTGAAAACGCAGGATTCAAGAGAATGCACCGATCTGGTTGACTAAGTAAAATTAGAATCCTAGGAGGAGTAAAAACCTTTTAGGATATCTCGACTGATTTTTTTCTTTTACTAGATTAGCCTTGGATGAATTAAATTTTATAAAGTCTTAATGAAGAGATAGAAGATTGAATAAAATTCTTGGAAAAAATTATAAATATCAATTTATAGTTTTTTGGTTATCCGCTTAAATTCAAACGAGCTAGCCAGATTGAGAAATTCCTGAACACCCAAAAGTCACTAATCAATGAAACCCTAAAATATTCTGTATCGAACAATACTTTTTCAGCCAAGCAGGGTCTAATTCAGGAAGACGTTTTCCAAATTAGTCTCCCATGCCTTTTGAGTACAACAAAGGATGAAAATCCTTCTTTCCCTATTCCCTGTTAAGGAGTTCCCTATTTTCAGAGTAGGAAACTTACAAGCAGTTAGAGAAAGCGGAGAATTGAGCAATGAGTTTTAAAGTTGCTGCAATCTTTTGTCAAAGAGGGATCAGGAGAAATTTAACTCAAAAGATTACCAACCCCATGTTCCTGCTTCTCCCTTGAAAGGCCCTACAATATCGTGAGTAATCCAACCGCCGTAAAAATTTCCGGGTTGCGGTTTAACTTGTTCTTCGTTGACATAACAGGCATCCATTTGATGAGCATAGAAAGCTAAATAATCTTTAATTGTTGCAAAGGCTGGTGTGGGAGCGGGATAAGACCAAGCTGCATTGGCTGCCTGTTTGTCACCAACGACAACTGTATAGTAGATTGCCTGCCCCTTCCACTCACAAAACGAGCCTTGAGGGGTTGTGATTAAATACTCCATCTGGATGTCTTCTGGTGGAATGTAATAAACCGGCGGATGGCTGGTTTCTAATACACGCTTGGCACGATGAGTATTGACGATGGTGACGCCATTGAAAATGATCTGGATATGCTTGGGCGAATCTTCTAACCGGGGTGGGCGTGGATAATCCCAAACAGATTCTTGACCGGGTTCGGGTTCAATGCGGCGACTGTTCATGCTTTCTCAGTTTGCTTGCTGACGATACTGGCTATGTTAATGCAATCCCCACACCTTAATTGTGTTATCGCCACTGCCACTAATAGCAGTAAGTTCCGTAGGACTAATGGCAACAGTATAAACCTTCTGGGAATGCCCTTTGAGAGTACTGCGAAGAATTCCTGTATCCAAATCCCAAATCTTAATGGTTGCATCCATGCTGCTACTGATTAGGGTTTGTCCATCGGGACTGATGGCAACAGCATAAACCTTTTGAGTATGACTTACAAGCGTGTTTCTTAGGCTACCTGTATTCAGTTGCCACAGCTTGATTGTACTGTCTGCGCTGCCACTGGCAAGGGTTTGCCCATCGGGACTGATGGCGAGGGAAGTTACCCAATTGGAATGCCCAGAGTAGGTATGTAGCCGTTGTTCGGTAAAAAGATGCCACAGTTGAATGGTACCATCTCCACTACCACTGGCTAAAAATTGTCCATCGGGACTAAACGCAACTGACCAAACGGTGTCTGTGTGTCCTGTAAAGGTGCGAAGTACATCCCCAGTGCGTCGTGCCCATATTTTGATAGTCTTATCTCGACTGCCACTGGCGAGAAGCTGCCCATCTGGACTAAATGCCACAGAAGTCACCCAGTCTGAATGACGTGTGAGTGTATGCAACAGCTTGCCAGTTTGCATATTCCAAAGCTTAATCGTTTTATCCCGACTGCAAGTCGCGAGGAATTGTCCATCGGGACTGATAGCGACGGCAAGCACCCAGTCTGAATGCCCTGTAAGCGTGCGTGCTAGGGTGGGTTTCCTTTCTGCGTCTCCCGTGAGTTGCCACAGTTTAATGGTTTTGTCCCCACTACCGCTAACGAGGGTTTGTCCATCCGGGGTAATGGCAACGGATAAAATAGAGTGTGAGTGTGCAGGAAGGGTATGAAGGCACTGGAGTTGTTCGTAGCAGCTACCTCCCATTTCCCCCCATACCTTAATTAGTCCATCTCGACTGCTACTGACAAGGGGTTGGCCCTCTGGGCTGAGGGCAACGGAAAGAATCATGCTGGGATGGCCTGGAAAACTGCGTAACAGTTCTCCATTCCTCATCTGCCATACTTTCAGCGTGCCATCGCAACTGCCACTGGTTAAGGTTTTGCCATCAGGGCTAATTGCGATCGCTCTTACCCAACCTGCATCATTGAAATTGTGCAGCAGTTTACCCGTATGCAGTTGCCATAATTTAAGGCTGCCATCTAAACTGCCACTAGCCAGGATTTGACTATCGGGACTAATGGCGACCGTAAATACCTCTTCGGAATGGGCATCAAGCGTATATCTTAATTGACCACTACTCAGATGCCACACCTTGATTTTATAGTCCCGACCTCCACTGACTAAGGTCTGACCATCGGCACTGATAGCTACGGATACAACATAATCGGTATGACCGATGAGGGTACGAATTAGTTTACCCGTATTCAGATGCCATAGCTTAATTGTCCTGTCCCGACTGGCACTAGCTAAAATCTTCCCATTGGCACTGATGGCAATAGCGGTTACCCAATCTGTATGACCATTGAGGGTGCGGAGTAATTTGCCATTACTCAACTGCCACAGTTTTACGGTTCTGTCCCGACTGCCACTGGCTAAAATCTGCCGATAAGGACTAAATGCAACAGCCAAAACCCAATCGGTATGGTCTTTAAGGATGCGGATGAGTTTACCTGTATTGACTTGCCATAGTTTAATTGTTGTATCTGAACTTGCACTAGCGAGAGTTTGACCCTCACGGCTAATTGCAACTGCCCAAACTTCCGATAAGTGTGCGGTGAGGGTATAAAGACATCCAAATCGAAAGGGGTCGTATCCTCGTAATGCTTGTTTTACCTTGGAATCATTAATGTCTCTCAGTTGCAAATAGAGGGCTTGCTTAACTAGCCATGATTCCTGTTTTAAAACCTGAAGTATCAAGTCTAAGCCAGCTTTCTGTATCTGCCCTGACTCCTCTTTTAAAGTCTGAATGACTAAGTCAATTCCTGCTTGATCATACTTTAGAGCGTCTTTGAGAGCCGCAATTCTTTGCTCAATAGCCGTACTGGATAAACGCCTCTTGACGCCTTCAAGTCCTCCCAACACAAAACCGTCTTTAGGTGCTGGGTTTTGACGACTAAAGACGGCATCGTAGGCTTTGGGCTGATTGGAATGCTCTGCCATCGCCACTGAACTTGATACTGGTTTCACTATAGCGCTGACCAGCTGGGAGCGTCATAGAAATTTTGCGATCGCTCCCTGCTCTACAATACTCGTCTATAACCGTATGATTTAGCGATCGCCTAATTCGTGTAAGCGATCGCTACCATAGCTTCCACATTAGCTGACTTATACGATAATGAACACTTGAGGGAGTTGAGTATGGAAAACAACCTGTTACAACGTATTACTCTTAACCCGGAAATTTGTCATGGTAAGCCCTGCATTCGCGGACTTCGTTATCCGGTGGAGTTCATTCTAGAGTTGCTGAGTTCTGGTATGACTACTGACGATATTCTGGAAGATTATGATGACTTGGAAGCAGCAGACATTCTTGCTGTGTTGGCGTTTGCCACCCGATTAACTCAGGTTAAGAGTATTCACAGGGTACTCCAGTGAAGTTTCTAGTCGATGCTCAGTTGCCGATTCGGTTGGTGAGGTTGGAGTGCAAAGAGCGAGAGTGATATCAAGGATTCTCCAAGTTTATACTTCAGAAGATGCGTTTATTTTTTTTAGTCTGATCTACCTGAGAGAACACGTAAATTGAATTAGCACAGCGTATACACAGAAATTCTTAAAGGGCTAGGATGGCAGACGAATCCAACGTAGAAACAATTTGGATTGTTACGGATGATGCTTCTCAAGTATCTGAACCGCACAGAAGTTATCGAGAGGTTGCAGAGAAAGGAGTCAAGGTTTCTGTTCCCGCACTAGAGCAAAAGATGTCTCGCTTCCTGAAGTCAGTGAGTCGGATATTCCACCAAGCTGAACAGGAAACTCACAAGAACAACGCTGGAATGCAGTTGGATGAAATTGAGCTGTCCGTAGAAATTAGCGGCGAAGGTGAAATCAAGCTAATGGGGACTGGGGGTAAGGCTGGAAGCAAAGGCGCGATTAAACTTACATTCAAGCGAACGGAACCCAAGTGAGATAGCAAAGAACTTTGTAACAACCATCTAGATTGTCTGGAATGAGCGATCGCACTTCAATTAAATCAATTTTACTGCTAGCAGCTAATCCTAAAGGTACAAAGAATCTTCGCCTGCAAGAAGAGGAACGCGAAATTAAAGAACAGTTGCGTATTGCTGGATACGGCAGAGTTCCTATAAATTCCTCCGGTGCAACTCGTCCCAGAGATATTCAACAAGCTATGTTGGACTTCAAGCCACAGGTTGTTCACTTCAGTGGACATGGAGCAGGAACAGAAGGTTTAGTCTTTGAAGATGGGACTGGACAAGAAAAGTTAGTAGGCTCAGAAGCACTAGCTAACCTGTTTAGGTTATTTACAAGTCAATATCCAATTGAGTGTGTAGTTCTGAATGCTTGTTACTCAGAGTTTCAAGCTCAGGCAATTGCTCGTCACGTCAATTATGTAATCGGGATGAGTCAGGCAATTGGAGATCGAGCTGCAATTGAGTTTTCAGTTGGTTTTTACAAGGCTCTGGGTGCTGGAGAATCTTTTGAATTTGCTTATGGGCTTGGCTGCAACGCTATTGAACTAGAAGGTATTCCAGAATATTTGACCCCTATACTTTGGGAAAAAGGTCAACTGATTGGCACTAATCAAAACAATTTAACGACGAAAACACAAGTTTTAAATCCTAGAAGTAAAATTGGAGTAGTCATTAAGAAGCAGATTACTGCCGATCAAGAGGTAGAAGATCAAAATCAGCAAGAAATACAAAGACGACAACAAGAGGAAGCGGAAAGACTGCTACAACAACAGCAACCTGCTTCCACACCTCCATCCAAATCACAAGGCGAGACTGATGATCTCAGTTCTGAACGAGGCGTAGACTACACCAAGCTACGAGATTTGCTGAAGGCAGGTAAATGGAGAGAAGCAGATGAGGAAACTTTAGCTGTGATCATTGAAGCAGGTAATCGAGAAAACTCCGGCTATTTCGATATTAACTCGCTCGAAAATTTCCCTTGCACAGATTTACGTACTATTGACTATCTCTGGGTAAGATACAGCAAGGGTCGCTTTGGCTTTAGTATTCAAAAACGTATCTGGGAGAGTCTTGGTGGAAAACTGGGTGAAAATAACTACATAAAATTTATAAAGTTTGGCGAGCGGGTGGGATGGAGGGAAACAAGAAAGATAAGAAGAAAGAACAAAAAGATATTCGGGTGGGTAGTGACTGAGACATGGCAGGATATGAAGGATTGGCGGAGATATGATGAACTTACCTTCTCTATAGAAGCCCCAGCAGGACATCTTCCAGCCCGGCGTAATCTCCGGAATCTTGCAACTCTGTTATCTTCTCTTGCATCGAGACTTGAAAACTGTAACATCTAAGGGTTTTCAGGAGTTGTAGGATGGACACTGCAAAGCCAGAACACTTAGATGTCAGCAGTTAAGCTAACAGTACCCACTTTACATAAGCTATTGCATTAGAGCGATCGCTCACCCTTCTTCCACTATCCCTACTCCTCATCCTTGATCGGCTCACCCAGATAAAGCCTAATAAACTCCTCAGCCGCAGATGGCTCAATTTTTCTTAAAGCTGCAACGATATCAGCAATGGTGTCACCCGTTGGATCTATCTGTTCGTGATACCAGCGACCAACATTTGAGCGTCTAGTTTCCATTACTACTGCCAACCTATTTTGCGTAATTCCGTAGGTTTCTAAAACCTGCTTAAGGGCTTTGCCTACTTTTCCCATGCCCCTCTTCACGAAGCGTGTCCCAAAGACATCGTGTCAGAGGCTGATGACTCCGTAAATGTCTCGTTTATGGAGACATGATGTAGAATTTAGATGTCTCATATATGGAGACATTAGTTTTAAGTAGGGCTTGCTGAATAAGTCAGAGAAAAACAACCGATGGATTAATTAGTTATTTAAGCCTGAAGCAATTATGAGGTTTTGTTGTTGAAATCTTCTTCCAGAATAACTTTAGTTAATGATTGCAGTCTAAAAAAGGTGTTGTTTTGTTTGAAGCACAAAAAAAGACAAAAAATCTGCCGTAGCAGGGCAGACAGATTCATAACTAAAAAAGTTATAGCAATAGCTGTTTGGGAAGTATGACTAAGTTTAGCCATGACTCTATTTAAGCTAAATTTCCGTTTAGAGACTCCAAATTTTCCCTCAATAGCATTACGAATTCTCTCGTCTTCTAACGCTTGTTTTTTCTTTTCTGAGCTGACAAAGGCTGGGGGTCTTCCTAAGGGAGGACCACTCATTCTAATTCCCCTTTCTTTACACCAAGCCCGATTCTCTCGGGTGCGATAAATTCTATCGACATGTACCGATTCTGGATACAGTCCTGTATACTGTTTCAAGGCTTCTATTTGGGCTTTTAAATCTCTCGATTCATTAAAGTTATCCCAGTCTATACGGTCTAAAAATACATAGCCATTTCTTAAACTTACCGAGAGTTTGGCTCCAAATTCCACTGGGGTTCCGGCTTTCCCTCTCACAATGGGACGAATATGGGGTTGACTTAAACTGACTATTCTGTCCTCAATTCTCTGGGTTTTATTGTCATACATCCATTGCTGTTGACGATAGACTTCCTCAACCACCAGTAAGCTTTTGTATTGAGGGGAGCTTAAAGCTTCTAAGCCAGCGCCTGCTTGAGTTAGCTGGTCTATGTGAGATAGGTTTCTTTTGATATATTGCAGTTGTTTTTTTATAGCTTTTCTTCTTTCTTTGCTTGACGGTCTCCGTTTTTTGGCGACTTTCAAGTAATCTTTTCGGGCGAGTTTCCTATAAGTTTTTGGCTTTTTCTCTACTTTCCCTTGCAGCCGTTTATATAGAGTATCTATTATTCTTTCTGTTTTGACTCTGGCTTGATTTAATAGCCCTAAATCATTGGGATATCTGATATCGCTTGGCGCACAAGTTGCATCAAGGATTAATTGTCCTTGATTTTGAGTCTCTCTTGTTTCTTCCCTTTCTATTCTTGAGCTTTTTTTTTAGATTCCTCCTCAGCCTCTTCCTGAATCTTCTTCACCATTCTTTGATTTATTTGGTTAACTAAATTGGCATTTATTCTTTCTCTGAATTTCACCAATAGTGAGGCGTCATAAGGTGCTTCATTGCTGTAATAGGTTTGACCTATAAAGTATTGTAAGTAAGGGTTTTCCTTTATTTGTTCTACTGTTTCCCGCTCGCTTATTCCTAATCTTTCTTTGATTATTAATGAACCCAATGCCATCCGAAACGGTAGGGCGGGTGCCCCTATATCTTCGGCAAAATTTTGGGCGTAGTCCTCTTCAAATTCATCCCAGGGTATCAGATTAGCCATGATTACCCAGCGGTTATCTTGTGATAATTTTCCCTCAAACGGTAACTCAAACTTTTCCGGTGGGGTGGGGGGTGAGTCAACTTTCCGGTACATCTTCCCTGGTGGAGGTGCAAGGGTTTTGTCGGATTTTACCTGATTTCCTTGGATTTGAGCAACTTTCAAGACCGCTCAACCTATCGATAGCTAAGGGTTTCCGCTTTTCGCAGCAAGCCCTAAGTAGAAACCATTACCAATGAAAAAATCCAAAGCGACCGAAGCACGACGGGTCGCCACAGACATTGCTGTCATAAAAGCAGCACTGCATCAACGCGGCTACCGACTTCGCAAACGACCCAAGCAGCCCGTCTGGAAAGTCATCATCACACCCGATCTCTTCTACACGCTGACTTATCAACCCGTCCCCATCAGCACCTGGGTACTCCACCCGCAAGACAACGACATCAGACACCAAACCCTTGAAACCATCATTCAAAGCGCCCTAAAAAAGCAACCCGTAAACCACATTAGGAGGGCGTCATGACTTACTTACAACAACTCTATCCCTGGTGCATCATCCGCCCCTTCCCCGATATGCGTACTCTCATCGTCGGACGCTTTCGCCGCCGAGTTGACGCAGAAGGACACCTGCGAATCCTCAAGCAAATCATGCCCAGCGTTCCCTT
>CBKWLJ010000145.1:0-18295 GCA_966675205.1 uncultured bacterium | reverse complement strand
GTCCAAAACTACCAATTTGAAAAAATTATAATATTAACAACGTCTTAAATAGGAATACTTAACCCGGATTGGGTATCAGGTGATACGCTAAGCGCAATCACGTCTTGACTGCTCTTCTTGCGACTGACAGCGCGACTGATAAATTTGAGCTACTGTATCGTTTGGGTTAAGGCTCAAGACTTCTTCAAACCGTTGTGCTGCTTGCTGGGTTGCCTGCTGATGGTAGAGCAATAACCCTTCTTCAAAGATAGGTTTTGTGGCTAACTTGCCCTGTTTCACTTGAGGTTCATCCCCATCAAACACTTCAAAAACTGCCACAGCTTTTGACTTTCCCTTAACTTTGACTTTGTCGATGAAGCGAATACTATACTCCATTGGCTTTTGCAAACGAGCTAAAGTGTAGTGAGTGATTAACAATGGCACTCCATAATCTTTCGTTAGGCTTTCCAGACGGGCGGCTAAATTAACCGCATCACTAATGACAGTACCATCCATTCGGTTTTTTCCACCGACAGTCCCCAGCATCAAAGAACCTGTATTGATGCCAATGCCAATTTTGATGGACACATATCCAAAAGTAGCGCGATTTCGATTATATTCAGCCAACCGTTGCAGCATGGCAATTCCAGCTAAAAGAGCATCATCCGCACTTCCACTAAACAAAGCCATAATCCCATCGCCGATGTATTTATCAATGAATCCTTGATTTTCGATAAGCGCTAGTTCCATGCAAGAGAGATAGTCATTGATAAATTTAAAGCTGTCTTGGGGTGTCATACTTTCCGATAAGGTGGTGAAGTCGCGAATATCGGAAAATAGCACCGACATTTCTTTCTGCACTTGGTCGCCCAATCGAACATCAGCTATGCTCTTTTTGTCTAACAACTGAAGGAATTGACTGGGGACAAAGCGTGAGAACGCTTCGTTGAGTTGAAACAGTTCTTGCGTAAACTTTTCCCGTTCGGCTTCAGCTTTTTTGCGAGAGGTGATATCTTCAACAAAACCTTGATAGTAGAGTGGAGTCCCACTAACATCGCAGACAGTACGTGCACTCTCTCGTATCCAGATGATGCTGCCATCTTTACGATAGACTCTTGACTCAAAATCAGACAGTTCACCATAAAGCTGCATTAGCTCCATAAACTCAGTATGACGCTGCGGTTCTACATACAATTGATGCTCGATGTTATTTAGACTTACCATCAACTCTTCAGGTGAGTCGTAGCCGTAGATTTGCGCTAGAGCGCGATTAACACTGATATAACGTCCGTCAGGGGTACTCTGAAAAATGCCTTCCAGCGCATTTTCAAAGATACGGCGATACTTTTGTTCCGCCTGGTGGAGTTGGGCAATTAGTTCGGCTTGCTTGCTGTTTAATCCTTCCAACTCCTGATTAGCTTGCTGGAGTTTAGCGTTTTTTAAAGCGAGCTTTTTATCCTGAAGATAGCTATGTATAGCTTCCGTAACCGTCAATCTCAGGTCTTCAGCTTGCCAAGGCTTGGCGATGTAACGGTATAATTTTGCATAATTAATTGCATTCGTTACGGCTTCCAGATCGGCTTGCCCTGTTAGCATAATTTTAAGGGTTTTGGAAGAAATGAGATGAACGCGCCTTAACAACTCATCTCCCTTCATATCAGGCATAATATAGTCGGAAATAATTAAGGGGACTTCATCTCCTTTCTCTAGCAATTCTTCAACTAGCTCTAAAGCCTCCTCCCCCCCTTCAGCAATTTCGATCGAGTAATCATTACCAACTACCTTTTTTAGCTCAGCTTTGAGGCTTCTGAGTACGGTTGTCTCATCATCAACACAGATAATTACTTGTTTACTCATAGTTCATTGTTTGTTGTTTGTGATTGCGCTCACCCAAGGTGCAGGATATATGCTCTGCTCAGACAAACAACTAACAACTAATAACCAATAACACGCATAGCGTCAGTCATAGTTTTGCCAAAGCTGATTGAATGGTTTCGACTAATTCTTCTTTAGACCAAGGTTTATGTAAGCAGCAATAGAGATTCGCCTGTGTTCTCACCCGTTCAATTGCTGTTTCATCTGCTTGACCCGTTAGCATGATTTTAATAATATTGGGAAATTGCTGATGGACTCTTATGAGAAATTCATCTCCTCTCATACCAGGCATTAACCAATCAGAGACAATGATAATGACGAACATTGACGACTCATTGAGTTCCTGAATTAACTCTAGTGCCTCATCAGCATCTTGAGCTACTTCGTAGGAGTAGGTATCTTTAAATGCTGTTCTGAGTTGTCTTTTGAGACTCTCTAATACCATTTTCTCATCATCAACACACAAAATAATGGGTTTGGTCATTGATAATTACTAATTACTAATTGTTCATCGCTAACTGTTCATTGCTCATCGGCTTTCTGTCATGATTTATTAGCTATTGGTAGTGAAACGGTAAATGTAGTTTGACCAGGAATCGATTTAACTTTAATTTCCCCCTGGTGTTTTTCAATGATTTTCTTGACAATATCTAGCCCTAATCCACTACCTTCACCTGGAGGCTTAGTGGTAAAAAATGGTTCAAATATTTTGGGCTTGATTTCTTCTGGTATCCCCGCGCCAGTATCAGTAATACTAATATAAGCCTGCTGCTCTTGCTGCATTACATCAAGGGTTAAAGTACCTCGATAATCCATAGCTTGTAAGGCATTATGGATGAGATTTGTCCAAACCTGATTGAGTTCATCGGGATAACATAGTACTGGTGGTAATTCTGCATAGTTTTTCTTCACTTCTATCCCCTTTTTGAGTTGGTTTTGATATAGGGTTAAAGCCGTGTCAAGCCCTTCGCTCAGGTTGGCTGGCATCATTTCACCCGACTGGTCGTAACGGGCATACGTTTTCAAAGCAAATACCACTTTAGAGGCACGCTCTGTGGCTGTGTTAATTGTGACAGTACCTTTTTGGATGCCTGAAAGGTTATAGGCTATTTCTAAGATGTGTGAACTATCAGGTCGTTTTAACAGTGGTAAAAAGGCGTCAATTTCATTATAAATTCCCATATCAACTAAGGCATCAGCAAGGATATCGGCGTTTTCAACCTCTTCGGCTTCCAGTTGGTTAGTTAAGGCTCTCTTTACTCGGCGTTCTTCTTTAGTAGATAATGTTAGTTGTGATTGGAGTGACCGTTGCAGTAAAGCCAAGAAATCTCGCGCTTGTTCTAGAGAGAGAGATTGAAATAGTGCGGGTAACTGTTCTAGAGTTTGATTCAAGGATTCATAAATATTCCCGACTGAAGAGCGAATGGCTCCCAAAGGCGTATTGATTTCATGGGCAATGCCTGCAACGAGTTGTCCCAATGCTGCCATTTTTTCTTTTTGAATCAGTTCTTCTTGGGTAGCTTTTAGTTGTTGCAGGGTGTTTGCCAGTTCGCCATTAGTTTGAGCTAATTCCTCATTTTTCTCTTGCAGTTGTTGCAGGGTATGTTCTAACTTCTCATTGGCTTGGGCTAATTCCTCATTTTTCTGGAGGAGACTTTTTTGGAGATGTTGCATCGCTAAATGGGTTTCCACGCGAGCCAAAACCTCTTCCACTTGAAAGGGTTTGGTGATGTAGTCCACTCCGCCAACTCCAAAAGCTTTTACTTTATCTAGTACTTCGCTCAAGGCACTGATAAAGATAACCGGGATGTGGCGAGTCGTTGGAGAAGCTTTTAGCTTAGAGCAGACTTCATAGCCATTCATATTCGGCATTTGAATGTCCAGTAAAATCAGATCGGGGGGTTCTGCTAATGCCCCGACAAGTGCTGATTGACTATCGATCGCAGGTCGAACGGTGTACCCGTTTTCTGTCAGCGTCCCGACTAAAAAGCGTACATTAGCTGGGGTATCATCAACGACTAAAATAGTTCCTTTTGACTCGTTCATTGTTGTTTTTTAAAATAGATAATTAGGTTTGTGAGCAGGTCGGCATTAATACTTGTCGTTGAAGCAAGGCAGAGGGCAAAGGGCAGAAGGCAGAAGGAAAGAGGAGTTTAGTCTATTAATACTTTTTTACATGTCTTCGTTTATTTGTGTCTACCTATCTAGAAAATAGGAGTCAGAAGTCAGGAGTCAGGAGTTAGGAGGGAGCGATTTTCATCCTTTCATTGTGTACTACCAGCGCATGGGGTCTGACTTGAAAATAAGGCAGACGACTCCAGGGCAGAAGGCAGAAAAGAATTTTTATAGGTTCTGGTGTACGCAGTTCATGACGGCTGCTTACTTACGTTTTAGGACTAAGCGCAACTACGAATGAAGAGTTTCTTTGGCTTGCCCGATTAAGGAAACTATCTTGGGATACTCAAAACCCTTAGCTAAAACCGCTAAGGCATCGGCTAAAGGGGCATCAAGGGTACGGATTTCATTAATTAAGCTGTCAATCTGGTTCATCTTGGAACGGATTGCCGCCTCTTCTAAATTAGTGAGTAAATCGAAGGGGAGAGCAGCAAGAGCAGCCGGAGTTAGAGCATCTTGGATATCGACAGAAGTGTTCGTCTGTATTGTGGATAGGGATTGAAGACCCCTGATATCTTCGTAGATATAGCGAACGCCAATATGTTTGTTCATCGTGTCAAAAATGTCTGCCTCTCGGAACGGTTTACGGATAAAATCATCGCAACCAGCAGATAAGACAACGGCTCGTTCTTCTTCTAAACTCGTGGCTGTCAAGGCAATGATAGCAGTGGCTTGACCTTTGGTGGTGGCTTTAATCCGTTTGGTTGCTTCGTAGCCATCCATAACTGGCATCTGCATATCCATCCAAATTAAGTGCGGTTCCCACTCGTCCCAGATTTCAACAGCTTCTTTACCGTTGCTAACTTCTCTCAGTTCAAAACCAAGGGGATTCAATAGTTTAATCAGTAGCTGGCGGTTACTCCATTTGTCATCCACAATCAGGATACGGTAGCGGGGTTGGTTGGGTTCTAGGGCAATGACTTGGCGGGTTGGTTGTTTGGTTTGGATGGAAGCAGCATCAACCGGGCTAACTACAATGTCAAACTTGAAGAGGGTGCCCTTGCCAACAGAAGAGCTGACAGTTATTTCGCCGCCCATCAGTTGCACAAAAGAGCGCGTTATAGGCAAGCCTAAGCCTGTCCCTTCTTGGGATTCTTTGCCTGTTTTGGTTTGCACGAAGGCTTCAAAGAGGCTGTCTAATTCTTCCGGAGCAATGCCTGCACCTGTGTCTTCGACTTCAAAGGTAATCGCTAATTGTTCATCGCTAAGTGCTGATTCTTTGCCATTAGCAATTAGCAATTGACGATTAGCAACTCCCACTCGCACCGATACCCCTCCTTCTTTGGTAAATTTGAGGGCATTACTCAGCAGGTTAATCAAGACTTGACGCAACTTGGTTTCATCCGTTCGCACATATTGAGGAACGTCAGCTGCGCGATCGCAAATCAACTGCAATCCCTTATCATCAGCCTTGAAGCGGAACATATCTTCCAAGTCGTCAAGCAGGCGATAAAGATCGAAGTTCGTTTCGTTAAGGGTAGTGCGTCCCGCCTCAATTTTGGATAAATCTAGGACGTTGTTAATCAGGGTGAGCAGGTGTTCGCCGCTACGGCTGATGATACCGACATTTTCAATATGTTCGGGGGGTAGGGTTTTAGAGCGAGTCATCAGTTGGGAAAAGCCAAGAATCGCGTTGAGGGGGGTACGCAATTCGTGGCTCATGTTGGCGAGGAAGGTGCTTTTGGCTTGATTTGCAACTTCAGCCTTTTCTTTCGCTACGGCTAATTCGGCTGTGCGTTCCTCTACTTTCGTTTCCAAGGTACGGTTATACTCATCCAGGCTGCGGTTAGACTCGGCTAAATCAGTATAAAGCCGTGCATTTTCAATGGAGATGGCGGCAGAGGAGGAGAGGACTTTTAAGACTTCTAATCGATTGGGGGTAAAAGCTCCAGTTGTCAGATTATTTTCTAGGTAAACAATACTGGTGAGTTTGCCTTGATTAATCAGGGGAACGCACAGGATAGATTTAGGCTGATGCTCTTTGATGTAGGGGTCGTTAGTAAAGTTGCCCTCATGAGTGGCATCATTCAAAACCACACTTTCACAAGTGCGAGCGACATAGTTGATGATTGACACGGGTAGGGGCGCAAGCCCTTGCGGCCCTACAGATTCAATAGGGATTGACTGCAACACTGTGATGTTATCTGAATTTACCGAACCTGATGCTTCAATCCGCAGTTTTCCCTCAGTTGCTAAAAGTAAGTAGCCACATTGCGCTCCGGCATTCTCGATGAGAATTCTCATCAAGGAAGTGAGTAATTTATCCAGTACAATTTCGCCGGAAATGGCTTGAGAGGCTTTCATCACAGTGGCTAGATCTAAAGCTTGCCCTAACTGAGTGCCAGTTGAGGTACTGCTTGGTACCGTGCGCGTGGAAGTAATGCTCTTTCCAGCAGATGATTGTGGCAGCAACTGCGGGTATTTTTCCTCCAAATCTTCCACCTTGCGTTTAGCGCCCCAACGTTGGTAGCCATAGTGGGCTTCACTCATGTAGACTTTAGCAATCTTCTCTTTACCTTTACCTAACCAAAACTTAGCTGCTAGTTCCGACGCTAGCGCTTCATTCTGCAAAAATTTATTTTCTCGGGCTGATTCGATCGCTTGGTCATACAAATCCTGCGCTTCCAGAGCATTGCCTGTAATTCGCGCCAATTCAGCTTCGATTAGCAGACGTTGATGAAGGTAAGTACTCGGACAATGTTTACTCCAGAGTTTGAATTTTTCAAGATTCGATTTAATCTTCTCCACATACTGTGCCTGTTTTTCACCATCAGCATAGTCATACCCAACTGATAAGGCTAGACATTGATGAAAATGGAAAGCCGGATTAGTAAAAATCCCCGTCGTGCCTATCAAATATTTTTCGGCAGAGTTAGCATAGTCTATCGCTTTCTCGGAATCTGAATACCAGTTGGCTAAAGACAATTTACAGATCACTTCTAAAAACAACGTGAATAAATCATTTTTTTCAAGGCAAGAATTAAGGATTTCCTTGGCATTCGGCCATAAGGCTTCATCAAGTACACTCCAATCCTCAACGGGTTCAACTAAATTATAAATGGTCGCTTTGATCGCATAATAATATTGCACCATATTTGGATCAATTTTTTTCAGGTCAGGTGTAATCTTTTCAATTTTTTCTGATAATTCTTTTAACGAATCAGTCCCCCAAAAACACATAAACAAAAAGTTGATTGCACAATATCCTGCCCATTGATAGGCACCATTTTCTACACCGCTATAATAACCTCTCATTAAATGCTCTCTAGAGCGATCAAGGTGTTCAGTATAATGGGAAACAAATCCTCCCCACATATTCAAAATTAATGCTTCATAAGGCTTAATTTGATACTTGTCATCGTTCAATCTCAAAGCTAAATTTCCAAATTTATAGGCGGTTTCAAAATCTTGCGCTACAAAGGCAAGTGTTAACGAATAATATATATACCCAACTGAAGAGTGAGGATTGTTCCCATAGGTGAGCGATAGCCCAATCATTTTTATGCCTATTATGAACAGCAATCTAGACCCTAAAAAGTAAGATGGAGGTAAACATTCTCTGAGGAGTACCATAGCAGCAAGTTTTTCAGGGTCTTGCATTTCAGGAAGATCTATAAAATCTTCAATTTTCCTGGCAGCGATTGTCCCATTAGCATGATTCACTTCTACTATAAGTTCATCTTCTTCAGGAAAAGCTTTCAACTTGATTCCCAAGAAATCGAGCGTCTGTACTCCCAGATATAAGGAGGATTCCAAATCGTTTTTCATTCGATATAACGTCACTTTATATTCAGTGACTTTACACCGATCCAACAAACTATCGATATGCTTGAGGGCTTCATCAAAAGTTGATAAAGCTTCGTCCCAACTAGCAGTTAAATATTCTATTTCACCTTTTTCAAGGTGATATGAAAATATCAGTTTGTAGTCTTCCTCCCAGCTATTATGGGGTAAAAGTTTCATCCCGTTCGATATATATATTAATGCAGGTTGATAGGCTGAAGAGAATTTAGCTTTTCTTCCAGCGATTAGATTCAATCTAATTAATTGTTCTTTTTCTCGTTTATCACTGAGCAATGATTGTCCTTTGTTCAGGTGATTGACTATATCAAATACTCGTTCTTCTAACTCATTTTTTTCAAAATTCTTTAACAGAAGGCGACCGATTTTTAAGTGGATTTCTTGTTGATGCTTTTCGTCAATCAGCGAGTAAGCTGCTTGCTGCACCCGGTCATGCAGGAATTTATAATCTTGAATTAACAATTCTTCATCTAACTCGGATGTGGGCAAGATTAACCCGGACTGAACTGCTGCTGTTAGGTCTTTAGAAACTTCCGACGTGGATTTTTCACTGATAATAGAAAGAGTGTTTAAGTCGAAATCAGCACCTACACAAGCAGCTAAGCGTAAAACTTGCTGTGTAGCTGGAGACAGTTTCTTCAACTTACCAATCATCAACTCCACCACATTGTCAGTAATGCCCTTAGCTTCAATGTTTGAAATATCCCACTGCCAGAACCCCCCTTTACTTCCCCCCTTAGTAAGGGGGGATTGAGGGGGGTGAAAAGTTATCAGGTTTTCAGAATGTAGGGTTTTGAGAAACTCATAGACAAAGAAAGGATTGCCTCCAGTTTTATGCACTACTAACTCGGCTAAGGGTTTTACTGAAGAGGCATCACTGTGCAAAGTATCGGCAATTAACTGGCTAATATGCTTGCTATCTAAGGGACCTAAGGTAATAAAGTTGATAGTTGCCCCAACATTCCGTAGTCCATCAAGAGTCATCATCAACGGATGAGTGGGGTTGACTTCGTTATCTCGATAGGCTCCAATGAGAAATAGGTATTGCGTATCCCCATCCGTCATCATCAGTTCGATTAACTTGAGGGTAGCGGAGTCAGCCCACTGCAAATCGTCCAGAAAGATGACCAAGGGATGCTCTTTTGAACAAAATACTCGGATGAAGTTTTGGAAGACAAGATTAAACCGATTTTGAGACTCGGTTGCTCCTAACTTTGGCACGGCAGGCTGCTTGCCTATAATCAGTTCTACTTCCGGAATCACGTCAATAATTACCTGTCCGTTTGAACCAAAAGTAGCAAGGAGTTTTTCTCGCCAAAGGTTTAGTTGTGCTTCGCTTTCCGTTAACAGTTGGCGCACCAATCCCTCAAAAGCACTGACGACAGCGGAGTAGGGAATATTGCGCTGAAACTGGTCAAATTTCCCCCAGATGAAATAACCGCGCTTTTGAGTGATGGGTTTATGCACTTCGGCAACCAATACTGATTTACCAATGCCGGAATAACCTGCCACTAGCATCATTTCAGTTGTGCCTTGACTCACTCGGTCAAACGCTGTTAGTAAGGTTTTAACTTCTGACTCTCGTCCGTAAAGCTTTTGGGGAATTTGAAACTTGTCGGAAATATCCTTAGAACCTAGAGAGAAATTTCCTATAGTCCCATTAGCTTGTAACTGAAAGAGACATTCTTCTAAATCAGCTCTGAGTCCCCAAGCACTTTGATATCGTTCCTCTGCCGTTTTCGCCATCAGCTTCATGACAATATCCGAAACGGCTTTAGGACAAGGTTCTTCCCCTCTCCCTCGTAAAAGATGAGGGGGTATTGGCTGCTTGGCGATATGACAATGCACCAGTTCCAACGCATCGATACTCTCAAAAGGTAACTGTCCCGTAAGTAGTTCGTAGAAGGTAACGCCGAGAGAGTAAAAGTCTGTGCGGTAATCTAAAGAACGATTCATTCGTCCCGTTTGCTCCGGTGACATATAGGCTAAAGTGCCTTCTAAAACATTGGGATTTTTCAGCGTAGGATTTTCGCGGGTTAATTGAGTGGAGATACCAAAGTCGATGATTTTGATAATTCCTGTTTCTGGGTTCAAGACGATGTTGGCAGGATTAATATCTTTGTGGATAATATTGGCAGCGTGAATAGTACCTAAAATCTCAGCCGTTCTGATAGCAATGTTGAGAAATTCTCGTAGGGGTACAATGCCTTGCACCCCTGCACGGTCATTCATCAATTGTTTTAAGGATGATGCGCCAACATCCTCTAAGATAATAACCAAAGTTCTTTGATACGGTTCTAAGGCATAAGCTTTAACCACACCATCTATGTCCAGATTGCGGGTGATTTCATATTCCTGCTTATATCGGGTTAGATCAGAAGGCGTGGGATAGTCTTGTTTGAGAACTTTGAGGATTACTGCTTTTTGCTCTTGCTCTCGGATGCCTCGATAGACAACAGAATTGGCACTTTCATAGATTTGGGTGAGAATCTGGTAGCCAGGAATAGTAATCATAGTTAGATTGGATTCACAGCGAGGGATTTGTAGCCAAACCGAGGATTGAGGGTATCAAAAATTACAGAGCAACAGCTTCATCTACTGGGAATTAGCTCTCTGGAATCACTTACAGGAGATAAAGATAAAACTAAGAGAAGTTTTATCTTTCGTACAGATTGAGGGGAACACTATAACCCAATATTTTGGCTGCAAAAACTCAAGTATACACTCGTATCAATACTTGCAATGATTTTTTGAAAAGATTTGATAAACACTATGAGCGACCCACATTCCGCACCTTCAAGTGTCACACTACGGATTTTAGGGAACAGGGAACAGGGAACAGGGAATCATAGAATACCTCAATTAAGTATTCCTATGTATCAAAAATCACTTTGAACCCGTTAAATATTCGGTGCCAACAGTCCAGTAGCTGTCTGGAAACTGCTGAACGGAAAAACTTTGGAGTTAAGGAGTTCCCCGTTAAACTTCCACTGCGGGTTCTGGTGAGAGTTCCACTTCATCAACTTCTTCCTCAAATTCAACTACTTCCACCCGTTGCATGAGTAAAGCAGCAACAATGAGGAATGTACCGCCAAAAACAACGGCGAGTAGGCGATTATTATCGAGGATGTTTTCCATCACCCAACCAAAGCCAAGTGATACACCAATCTGCGGTAACACAATAAAGAAGTTGAAGATTCCCATATAAATCCCACTGCGTTCAGACGGGAGAGAACCAATCAAGATAGCATAAGGCATCGCCAAAACCCCTGCCCAAACAATGCCAATCCCGATCATAGGTAGGAAGAGTAGATATTGGTTCGTAATGGTTAGCAGTGAGAGTAAACCCGCCGCACCGCAGAGCAAGCAAAAGGTATGAGTGAGCTTGAGACTGGTTGCTTGCGCTAAACGAGGCAACATAAAGGAGAACATGATGCAAACAGCATTGTAGGCTGCAATGCAAATTCCTGCCCATTCAATGCCAGCATTATAAAGTGGCGAACCTTCAGCGATCGCACCGAAAATATTGTGAGCGACGGCGGTGGGAAAATATAGAAAAAAGCAGTACAAACCCATCCAAGTAAAGAACTGTACCCACGCTAGTTGCCGCATGGTGAGCGGCATTTGTTGCCAAGCTGCCCCAATTTCTCGAAAGGTATTGAGAACTCCGCCTCGTTGCGCTTGTTCCTCCCTAAACTCTGCCATATCTTCTGGAGGATGTTCCTTTGTACTCAATACCGTCCACAGCACGGTTCCCAAGAACATCGCTGCCCCTACATAAAATGAGAGTTCTACGGTTAGGGGAATTTTTTGGTCATTGATACTGATGCTAGAGATACCAAAGACATGATTTAAAATCCACGGAAATGCAGATGCTGATACTGCACCAATCCCAATCAAAAAGCTTTGCATTGCAAATCCTTGGGTACGCTGTTCTTCGGGGAGTAAGTCACCGACAAACGCCCGAAATGGCTCCATGCTGATATTGGCAGAGGTATCTAAAATCCATAGCAACCCTGCTGCCATCCACAATGTTGAGGCATGAGGCATCAGAATCAGGGCAATAGAGGCAAGAATGGCACCCACAAGAAAATAAGGCCGCCGCCTACCCAAAAAGCCCCAAGTGCGATCGCTCATCGTCCCGATAATAGGTTGAACAACTAAACCCGTGAAGGGAGCGGCAATCCAAAGGATAGGA
This sequence comes from uncultured bacterium, assembly GCA_966675205.1. GTDB lineage: Bacteria > Cyanobacteriota > Cyanobacteriia > Cyanobacteriales > Coleofasciculaceae > JBFLZA01. Next base: position 6,267 of record CBKWLJ010000145.1, on the reverse strand, counting down.
ATTTCATGAGCACGAGCCCCCAGATACTCAAAAATAGCACTCATATTAGCCATTTGCAGACCCCATCCAAATTGAATGCCCAGGAATCCAACGCTCATATTCCAAAGTTGTAAGATGTTCAATTTTTCCTTTTTCATGTTTTTCCTCTTACATCCTTGAGAACATCACCAAAAACAATTCGGCATTGGGAATGGACTTCGTCCCGCTGCGAAGAGCGCAATTCGGAATTAATTTAGGATACAAGACCCTAAATGAAAGCAAATCAAGCCCATTATTAATGCATATTTCAAAAAATTTAAATATTTTAAATCTATGCAATACTTCTTGCAGTATCCTGCGTTTTTGGGTCTTATTCATACAGATGCTTAAAAGACTACAGCCCAGTTGTGAAAAGATTTAATCTACTCTTCACTGAATTTTAGAACTGGGTAATCAAGGTTGACTGAAACACCAATAAAGTTAAGCAAAGTCAATCAAAGTTACGTCTTGCTTGAGGTACAAAAGTAGGAAATCTATCAGTATTAGCACATATTCGCTGTTGGGCTAATCAAAAGATACCGAGAAAATTAGCATACACGCTATAAAAGAGGGGGCTTTCACCTTAGCAGAGTGTGGATGAAATAACCAGGGCGATCAAGAGAATTCTAGAAAGCGGATGATCATAAATTCAGTCAGAGTGGGTAAGTTTGAGTTGATGCTGCCTGTGTCAAATCAGTAGGCATTAGCCTTTAGTGTGAAACTTGCCTTAATCCAAAGGAAGCATTTATGAGTACAGTTCTAGTGGTTGAAGACTCTCGCAGCCAAAGAGAGTGTATCTCAAACCAGCTAACCTGGAGTGGGCTGAATGTCATTCAAGCTTGTGATGGGGTTGAAGCATTAGAGCAAGTTCAGGTAAATTGCCCTGACTTGGTGTTACTCGATATCATGATGCCCCGAATGGATGGCTACGGTGTTTGCAGTTTACTCAAAGCCAATCCTGAAACCAAGAATATTCCTGTGGTATTTCTGACGGGTAAGGGACAGGATTTTGCTCTCTACTGGAGTATCAAACACGCAGAAGCTTATATTAGCAAGCCTTGGCAGCCGAAAGAACTGCTAGACACCGTCAAACGATTGCTAGTAGAGGCGAAACGTTGGCATAAGTCAGTTTCTGCCGATGCTTGGACAGAGTATGGAATTGCCATTCTCAAAATCATTGAACTCTATGAATGCTGTTCCGATCCGTGGACTGAATATGGTACACCCATGATTCGCCTGTACGACTACGCCCTTGTCGCTTTTGAGCAAGCTTTGCAACTTGAGCCGAATCACGCTTTAGGATGTCAGTATCGAGATAGGGTTGAGAAAAGCTGGGGAATTTTGCTAAAAAAGTTAGACCGCACCAAACCTTGCAAAGTCTGTCGCTATTATTACGGGAAAGATGGTTTGAACTGTGCCGTACACCCCTCTGGGCGTATTGAAGAACTATGTCGGGATTGGGAATTTAGGTAATAGAAAAACATTAAGCGTAGGGTGGGCAGTACCTATCAACGCTATTGCTGCCTTCCAAGGGTATTCAAAGCACTACTCACCTTACATAAATCATGCTTATTGAGACGGGTGCAAGATATCAGAATACAGATTTTTTGTAGGGACACGATATATCGTGCCCTTGAAGTCTAAGCGATTCAAAATTAAAAAGAGTTTAATCCTTAAATTTACACAAGACACCCGATGTCTTTGAGCATTTCTAAATGCTTTTGCACAGGTGCAAGCGTATTTGCCGCAATCATCCCACTCGCAGCAACGGCGGGTAATCCAATACCCGGAAACGTCGAATCTCCACAACACAATAGTCCTGCTAGAGGTGTGCCAGAACCAGGGAAAAAGCCTTCTCCTGCCCGAATGGCTGGGCCATAAGAACCTCGGTGCCGTCGCAAAAAGCGCTCATGTGTTAGAGGTGTTCCAACCAGTGTTACCTCACAACGCGATCGCACATCGGGAATGATTCGCTCTAATGCTTGCCACATCACTTCTGCACGCACCTGTTTTTGTTTGGCATACTGCTCACTCCGGCGATCCATTCCTTGCCAAAGTTGATAGGGCTCATTACCAGGAGTGTAAACATGAATCATATGCTTTCCTGGTGGTGCTAACGATGCATCTAAAACTGAGGGAATCGACACCAGTACGACATTTTGAGGAGCTGTAACACCCTTTTCCCAATCATTAACTACGATATAGTGACAAGCCAGATCTGAACGCAAGCCTTTGGCATCAATACCTAAGTGGAGATGCATGAAGCTTTCACACTCTGGAGTTACCTGTCGCTTTTCCCGGAATCGTTTTGGTACAGCGTCTGTGGGTAGTAGCTGAAGTGTATCCCAAACTGAAGCATTAGAAACAACAGCTCGACGCGATCGCATTTCTTTGCCACCCCGCAAACGCACCCCCACCGCACGGTTGCCCTCTACCAGCACTTGCTCAACATGAGCATTCAACATCAACCGTCCGCCGTGCCGTTCCAATCCTCGCACCAATGCCTCAACCAGAGCACCGCTCCCCCCCACCGGATAGTCGAGTACCACACCAGGGCGATACCATTCTGCAAACATAAACGCCACTTCCGCCGCACTCGTACCATTAGCAGGTAATCCAGACAGGAGGAAACACAATAAGTCGAGCCAGTTGCGGATGAAAGTGTCTTGAATAACACCGTCCATAATCCGTGAAAATGGGCCGGTTAGCTGCATCACATTCACTGCATGACGCAACACAGAAGGAGCAAATCGACTAAATGCGATCGCAGCACCCCAATCAAAGCGCAAAGCAGCAGGTGGAATTGCCGTAGCAGCACTAGCGAGGGGTTGCATTACACGCTGAAGCTCACGCCATTGAACCACAGCATCCTCACCCCGCAACCTCATCAGCACCTCACAAAATTGATCGGCACCCACGGATGTATCAAAATCTCCTTCCGGCAGGCAGCATCCCCATGTATCGTAAGTCACACAAGGTAGCTTTTCGCCAATAGCGTCTAGAACTTGCCGCAAGGGATTGGGAGAGGGGCCATAAGATAAACCGGAATAGAGCGATGGGCCAGAATCAAACTTGAATCCGTTGCGCTCAAACGCGTGGGCCGCACCGCCGGGGATAGAGTGGCTTTCGCAGACGGTGACATCAAAACCATACCGTGCCAAAAGTGCAGCACAGCTCAAACCGCCAATTCCACTACCAATAACTACAACATCTGTCTCGTTTTCACTCAACGTTGACACGACCTTTTGAGAATGATGAATTATGAATTATGAATTATAAAATTTATTGTCAGAAAATAGAGTAGCTCAATTGAGTAAAGCGAGAACGGCTTGAGAGTACCAAGTTTTGGAACAGAAGTAGCAATTATTACAAGATAGCTTCACTTTTAAGTCATTCTTAGGGTGGAAGTTGAATCAATCAGGAGTCGTTAATCTCCTATAAAGTGAAAAACTCAATCAAGATGGCTTGCAATCCATCAAAATTCCATTGCAGTCGATGAAGAATCCTTCCCATCTTGCTCGAACTTCCTGTCGAGTCGTAAGCCTTCTTGATTGCTTCATCCCTAATTCAGAAAGAATTATGTATGAATTATGAATTATAAATTGGGGTTGAGTTCGCTGGAAAAGCTTTTTTAGAGGTCTCTACTTGTTGGGAGGGGGAAAAATAGCTGTATTCGTCGGAATTAGAATTTTTTCATCATTCATAATTTCTCATTCATAATTTTAACAAAAAAAAGGATGCGTGAACTTGTTTGTGCAAGCTAAGCTCGTGAATCAGATTCATCCATTTGAAGAACGTCCTCTAAAGCGCATTGCTGTTCTCCGGGCACTTGGGGGACTTGGTGACTTTCTGTGTAGTGTTCCTGCTTTGCGATCGCTACGGGTAGCCTATCCTCAAGCGGAAATTATCTTAATTGGACTGCGATCGGTAAAGCCGTTAGTGAAACGCTTTAACCACTATCTAGATAGACTTTTAGAATTTCCAGGCTATCCGGGGCTCCCGGAGCAACCCCCACAACTCCAACAACTCCCCGCTTTCTTGCAACAAACGCACAATGAGCATTTCGATTTAGTAATTCAACTCCATGGTAGTGGGACAATCACCAATCCATTGACGATGCTACTGGGTGCCCGTTTTAATGCAGGTTTTTTCCTTCCAGGCCAGTATTGCCCCGATGAAAACGGTTTTCTCCCTTATCTTTCCCAAGAATCAGAAGTGCGCCGCTACCTGCGGCTTTTGGAGTTTTTGGGGATACCAACTCAAGGGGAGGAACTCGAATTTCCACTGAATGAGGAGGACAAACAAGAACGACTTGCCGTTGATGAAATCTGCAATCTTGGCAAGGGGGAGTATGTCTGCGTTCATCCAGGTGCGAGTACTCCTATGCGTTGCTGGCAACCGGAGGGTTTTGCATCTGTAGCGGATGCGATCGCTCAATCCTTAGGGCTACGTGTGGTACTCACTGGCTCAAAACAGGAATTTGAGCTGTGTCAGGTAGTTGCTTCCATGATGAAAGCTCCCAGCATCAATCTAGCCGATCGCACGAGTTTGGGGGCCATGGCGGCACTTTTAAATGATGCTCGATTACTGATTTGCAACGATACAGGGGTTTCTCATCTGGCGGCAGCATTGCGGGTACCGAGTGTTGTAATTTTTACTCAATCCGATCCTAATCGCTGGGCACCCTTAGATCGCGATCGCCATCGGGTTGTATCCCCTGCAACAGGAATTACACCGGAAGTGGCTATTACTCAAGCGTTCGACCTATTGCAAAAGCAAGATGTCTATGTGGCTTAGGGAACACAAATGCCTGATTGAAGTAGTTTTTATGGAGCAGGAATCTCTTGATCTTAGGAACTAGACAGTTTGAACGGGTTGCCAATGTCGTTACTGAGCGGATTTCTGAACTCTTGGGTGCAAGGGTTGTAGTGCTTGATGATCGAGGAGTCGTGATTGCCCAAAGTGCAAGCTACGCCAACACAACGTGTAAATTGGGTTTGGTAGACTTCCCTTTCGATCTCAACAGTTGCGCTTCTACTGTAAGAAAGATACGTCCCGACTTACGACTGCCTATTCGCTTTGATGGGCGATCGGGTGAAGTCATTGTCTCCGAATCGGAAGAGGGTGAGGCGATTTCGCCTCGTCTGACACAAAAACTGATAGAGATGATCGTCAACCAAACAGCAGCAGTCGCCCAGTTGCCCAATCAACACGAACTGAAGAACAAGTTCATTCATGATTTGCTTCATGGTTCAATCGCCAACGAAGCAGACATTCTGCGACAGGGGCAAATTTTGGGCATGGATTTAACAAAAGCTCGCGCAGTGATTCTCATCGATGCGGCGGACTATATTCTGGCGTCTGCTACCGATACACAAATTTGCCGACAGGCACAATTTATTATCAATAGCATTGTCAGCTTCTTTCACTTGCCAAGCGATACAATTTGTGCATACATTGGCGACGGTGAAGTTGCAGTTCTAAAGGCAAGCAGTACTCCAGATTTAGTCGCTTGGGCTAATCAAAACGATAAAGCCAGTCAATCCAACCCATCTTGGGCAAACTTGGTAGCTTTAAAACGAGCATCTAAATCACTCCTAGCACGTCTGCGATATGACACAAATGCCAGTATTAGTATTGGAATTGGTCGCCACCACTCCGGAATTCAAGGACTAGCAAAATCTTACCAAGATGCTCGTGCTGCACTATCGATTGGTCGTCGCCTGCAAGGGCCAAATCAAGTTTATTGCCTTGATAAGTTAGGAATTGCAGCTTTTGTTGGTATCTCTGATGAAAGTACCAAGATGGAGTTAGCAAAGCATCTCCTCAGTCCCCTCGATCAAGAACCAGATTTACTCGAAACCCTCGATACCTTTTTCTTAGAAAACTGCTGTCCCTCAGCAACGGCAAAGCGGCTTTCTATCCATCGCAATACTCTTAGCTATCGACTGGATAAAATAACCTCGCAGACTGGACTCGATCCGCGTCGGTTTGATGATGCTATGCAGATTCGTCTTGCCTTCCTTTTAGGCTATCTTCGGGGTGATATAGCAAAAGGCAGAGGGCAGAGGGCAGAAGGCAGAAGGGATGCAGATTGACGGGTCTTGGTTTCAGTATTTGCCTTTGTCTTAATCGCTTTGGCGACTGCTATTGGGCGTTAGGAAATAGCGTCCTAGACGTAGAGCCGAAAGCTCTAGCTAAAGCCCCAAAGAAATGCGGAGGATTTAGCCAACTTTCTGCGATGAAACG
>CBKWLJ010000144.1:0-18354 GCA_966675205.1 uncultured bacterium | reverse complement strand
AGAAAAACTCCGCATTTCTTTTCCCTCCTGCTTTTTGCCCTTTGCCTTCTGCCTTTTGCAAACCGTTGCTGTATTTACAACCCAAATAAAAATGCTATAGTTTGGGCAGGCTTTTGGGCCCATCCCACAATAAGCCTGCTATTTGCCAACTGGTCATTGAAATGCGTGCGATCGCAAAAGCATGACGGCTGATTATTGCCACGCTAGCCTAGTACTCGACCAACCCAAAATTGACGGGTTAGGACGGACGCGGGGACGCGGAGACGGGGAGACGCGGAGAATTTTCACCCGTCAAAGTGACTGTGGTGGACTACTAGTTAAAAAAATTGATTGTTTTTCCCATTCCTGTGATCTGACAGTAGAGGTTTTCTAGATTGTGGCTCAATTGACGATGCTTCGCTAAGTGCAGTGGTGTTTCCGAAGGAGAAATTTTGTAGACAAAATCATGACGAGCAGTGTGATAACTCTGAGCACAGCTATAGAAATTAAGTTTCATTTGCTCCAATTCCTCTCTCCTATATTCGGCTAAAGGTTTGATGCACTCATCTTTGAGCCGTTTCTCGTTTTTGAGTGCCAATTTTTGCGGGTAGTCTGAACTTTGAGCAAGTTTTTCTGCAATTAACTGGATTTGCTGCTGTACCCCCATAAGATTAGTTTCAATATAATCATCAATGAGCCCTATCTCCTTAGCGACTTGGGTACTCATCGGCATACAATTGCTAGTAATTTCAAGTGCTTTTTGAACACCTACTCGTTTGGGTAAAGAATACGTCCAATACTCAGAACCGTATAACCCCATACGTTTGTAATGTGGATTCAACACAATACCCTTACGGGCATAGACTTGGTCAGCAGCTAATGCTAACATGACACCACCAGCCGCAGCATTTCCTTGCATTGCAGCTATTACTAAATGCGAAGTGGTGTTCAAAATAGCATAAACCAGATCATTCATTGCATTGATATTGTGCCAAGACTCATCAGCAGGATTTTCTGCGGCTTCAATGATGTTGAGATGAATACCATTACACCAAAAATCCTGCCCCCCCATTAAAACAATAACTTTTGTGGGGCGAGAGCAAGCGTTGAGGAATGCTGTTCTTAATCGATGACATTGGTTAGTACTCATCGCACCATTGTAGAAGTCAAAATGTAGATACCCTACATGGTTTTGTTCTTCATACCATATTTCTCGGTAAGTTTTGCAAGTCGTAGAAACTTGGCGGGGCCAAGGTAATTTGGGAACCTGTTTTAAATACTCACTCAAAACCATTGCTGCTGGTAATTTAAAAAAGGCTTTATTTCCTTGTTTTTTCTTTTTGAGATGAGATATCCAAACCGCACCATCAATTGTTGCCCGACAAATTGCACCATGTTGTTGAGCGATGATTTTACCAGGAGAGCCTTTCAAGGTATCTTCTTCATGAGCCCCATATAGGTAATACTCTGCTCCATAGAGAGTATCTAGCAAACCAGGATAGCTATCAGCAGCACGAATTTTTCTGATAATAGTAGCAGTGTTATCTGAGTGCCAGTCAATAGCCCTCACTTTTTGTTTCATGTAGGGACGCAAACATCCTTTGACATCCTCTCGGCTATAATCCAAAGGCTCAGGAATCAAATTTCCGCTATTCAAGCGATTAGTTGTTTCTAGAATTGCTTTGATGGCTGCTTGGGCTACTTCCGTTCTGTAGATATAACTTTTACTTTGGGATGGCATCTTGAAGTTGACTGAAGACCAGATATTACCAGCATCCATTTCTGCTGTTGCTTGTAAAGCAGTGACACCCCATTCTTCTACGTTATTCATGATTGCCCAATCCAGAGAAGATGGGCCGCGATCGCCTTTAATTCCAGGATGAATAATGATACAGATATAGCGACGCCAAAGAGTTTCAGGAATTACCTTTTTCAAAAAGGGAGCAATAATCAAATTTGGCTGATATAGTTCAGCCGCTTCAATCATTGCTTCATCATTAACAGCTAATTCAATGGATACATCATGGCCCCAATAGGCGAGTTCTACATGAACTCGTTGGGTCAAACTGTTGTAAGCATTTGCCAATAGTAATATTTGCATTCTAGGCATCTCAAATCAACTGTCATTGTTAACTCAAAGCGCAAGACTAATTTTAGTGATACAGGTTCCTATCCTTGTAATATATTCTCTGTTTGAAAATAAATTTCTATAAACTCTCAACGAATAAATTTCGCTTAAAACATGAAAATTAGTCTTATGAAATTTAATATTTAAAATTATCAAAATTTTATAAAGTCTGGTTTTCCTTATAGGAATAGATATATCCGCCACAAAAAGGTAGAGCATAGATAAAAATTCGCATAAACTTTTGTAAAAAAGAATTTGTTTTTAATCTTAAACTTATTAAAAAGTTATTGCAATTTCTTTTTTAAACTATAAATTCACGTATTTGCTCAGATTTTATTCTCTAAACAAGAGCTTACGATTTGTAGGTCTTATCTGATGAATCAAGTATTTTTACTCAAGACTGAATTTTGATAAATTGATTAATCTGTAAGTCAGCGTATTACAAATATCTCTAAAAAGAGTGTATTCGGCGGTGTATCCACAGACACTTTTAACAAAGCTTCCCGCTTTCTTGGCAATACAAATAAACACTGGAAAGGAATTTAAACAATTATGTCAGTCAGCTACAATTTTTACCTTGTGGGACTTTCCGCCCTAATTGCGATACTTGCTTCTTACACCACACTCGAACTCGCGGGTTGGATAACAGGAGCAAAAGGTTCAAACCGCAAAATTTGGTTAATAATGGGTGCAATTGTTATGGGAATAGGAATTTGGTCGATGCATTTTATTGCCATGCTTGCCTGTTCCTTGCCCCTACCTGTTAGCTATAACTTCTTACTCGTGGTGGTTTCACTATTAGTTGCAACTCTAGGCTCTGGCCAAGCCCTATTTATTGTCAGTCGCCCAACGTTGAATTTACCAACTTTGCTGACTGGCAGCACTTGTATGGGTATTGCCATTGCCGCTATGCACTACATTGGTATGGCTGCAATGCAACTCATGGCGGATATTCGCTATAGTCCAAAATTATTTGCATTGTCTGTAGCCATTGCCATCGGCGTGTCATTAATTGCGTTAAAACTTTCGTTTAAATTTCGTGAACAAAATCAGACAACAAATAACTGGGGAAAGATACTAAGTTCTGTTGTCATGGGGATGGCAGTGCTGGCAATGCACTATACAGGAATGGCCGCAGCTAGATTCAAACCCAATTATACTAAGATGTTTGAGATATCTGGCACGGACAATTATTCTCTAGGCTTTTTAATCGGTGTTTTTACCCTCATTAGTTTGGGTGTAACTCTGCTAGTTGGAGTAGCCAATTCTTCACCTAAAACAGTGAGAGTCAAGTCTTAATATCAAAAAAATATAGTCATAATCCATAAATTTGAGTCAAGGGTAATAATGAAGAAGAAATCAAGTTAGGCACCATGAACGCGAGTTCACAAAGAAGGAATGAAAATTCTTCTTCCCTTCTTTCCCTATTCCCCGTTTCCTGTTCCCTGTTTTCTATTTTCAAGACAGCCGCCCATGTGCTAAAGCTCACAACGAAAATATTAAAAATTCCCTCTCCTGAATTCTGACTCGGAGAATTCTGACTCCTGACCCCTATTTTCAAGCTAGCTTTTTAGATTTATAAAATATTGCATCACTGACTATTTAAGATTCAAAATCCTGTTCGGAAGAAGATTTTTTAGCGGAGCCAGGAGACGGCATCCACCAAGCAATCATGGATGTGATTCCACTCCAGTACAATGCGTTATCTTCTTGTTTTTCATGGGCTAATTGGCTCATGCAAAAGCCTAAAATAACGGCTGTCAAAAAGCACTGAAATATAAACTTTAAGAAATTTGGGTATTGCAAGCAAAACCAAGTAAAAGCTTCAAGCTTAGTTCTAGGAATAGCTTGCCTTGCTGTTGACCCTGTTGGCTGATCGAGAGGTGCAGGACTTTTAACATCAGATTGGAGTGGATCTGGAGAAGGGATAAATCCGATTTGCACAGGAGTAAACCTCAAAAAATCTAGAAAAGTTGAATGCGTGAATTGACAGACCAAGTAGTAAAAACAAAATAGTCTGTAAGCTTTATTCCAATAGAGAAATGAGATACTTTTTACACTGAGTCAGGAGCATCTAGGACGCTATAGTACTTATCGCTAGTCGCTACCCTATTTATGCAAGAAGTCTTCTCAAGAATCTCACTTTTGGTATAAAGGAAGATTCAAAATAGTAGCGTTTGATTCCGGATACTTAGATTTAAAGTACCCTACCCAGGGTACTTGACAGGCGAATTTCCCTGTTGAATTGCGATTTTCCCTCTGCCGAAAGAGGACAGAGCATCGGGAAAGAGGCAACACGAGTGCGATCGCTTATCGGGCATCCACAATGTTATCGGGCATCCACAATGTTATCGGGCATTCACAACGTTATCGGGCATCCACAATGTTATCGGGCATCCACAAGGGATGACCCTACAAGCTCTGGGTTTCGGGTATGACCTCCCACGAATTCGCCAACACTATCATGTAATTCGTAAGTATGATCGCTTAGCGGAGGGAAAGATGGTTTTGATGGAGGTGATGCACGAATGCCATATCTACGTAACTCCAATTGCCAGCTTCACCATTAATGACTGTAAAGGGTTGGTCTGGCTCTCCTAGATGAGTTAACACCAATAGTGCACCGGAAAAGTTTTGAAATCGGGTATAACTGTTGATGGTGACAATCGTCTTCAATCCTGCTTGAGAGGATGCCGATATACCGTGATTTGAATCCTCAAACACTAGACATTCCCCTGCCTCTAATTTCATTGTGTTGAGGACATAGTGATAAATATCTGGGGCTGGCTTTTTGGCAGGCACAATGTCACCGGCGGCAATCACCTCAAACCAAGAGGGGCTATCTGGACCGAGGGTATGTTCTAACAAAGAGATAACATTGGGCAAGGCGGCTGTTGTTGCAATTGCTAACCGCATTCTTTGCTCTCTTGCCTCTGCTAATAAGCGCTTCACTCCACGACGCAAGGGAATTGCACCTTGGGCTACGAGTTCTTGATAATACTTGGTTTTAGCTGCGTGTAGGTTGGCGATGAATTTGTCCAAATCGTCGGGTGGCTCGAAATCAGGTCGGTATTCCTTTAAGTAAAAGCGGATGCGCTCTTTCCCCCCTGCGATCGCTAATAATTCACCGTATAGTAAGACTGACCAACTCCAATCGAGTCCTGCTTCGGCAAACGCTCTGTTAAAGGCAACCCGGTGACCATCTCGCTCGGTATCGGCTAGAGTGCCATCAACGTCAAAAATTAAAGCACGAAGTTCACTCATGAGACTAATTCCCAAGTATTTTGGGGGGAAAACGATTTGCCCCAGTCTGATAACAAGGCTCTCTCACATTTTGTCAAGAGAGCATTAATAGAGTAAACCTGATGGGGTATCTGAAGCAACTGATGATTCTTGCCGAAAAGCATAGCGAATCTTGATGATGTCGCTGGGAGCGCTGAATATCCGTTTTGCGATCGCTTGTGTGTATATACAAGAACGCGATGAATTGCGGTCAGCCTTTATACTACCTGTAGCAATTTTTCTGAAATTTATCAGGTTTATGGCTCTTAATCGTCGCAATTTCCTAGTTTTACTGGGTGCCGCTACAGGAGCAACCGCTGTAGGCACATTCTCTTCTACCATTGCAGCATTTTCCGCACCGCTGTCAGGAACAAAACAAAATCAGGCGGAAGGCCCGTTCCAACTGCCGCCTCTCCCCTACGCTTACAATGCTTTAGAACCGCACATTGATGAAACGACAATGCGGTTTCACCACGACAAACACCATGCGGCTTATGTCAACAACTTGAATTCTGCCGTCAATAAGTACCCACAACTTAAAGACATGAGTGCAGAAGAGTTGCTACAAAATATTAATACTGTACCGGAAGAGATTCGGACAACAGTACGCAACAATGGTGGGGGTCATGTCAACCACACGATGTTTTGGGAGATTATGAGTCCGAATGGGGGTGGAGAACCCAAAGGTGCGATCGCAAAAGCGATTACAGATACATTCGGCAGCTTTGATGCCTTTAAGAAAGAATTCAACGAAGCGGGTACTAAGCGCTTTGGTAGTGGTTGGGCTTGGTTAGTTCGCAATCCAGAGGGCAAGTTGCAAGTGATCAGTACTGCCAATCAAGATAGCCCCTTCATGGAAGGGAGTTTTCCGATTATGGGTAATGACGTTTGGGAACACGCCTACTATTTAAAGTATCAGAATCGGCGTGGAGATTACTTAAATGAGTGGTGGAATGTTGTGAATTGGGATGAAATCAACAAACGTTTTGCGCGATCGATGAAAGCGTAATACTGTTTGAGTTTATCCAATTACATTTTGTAGGGCAGGGTTTAGTGAATTAGCGATCGCACTTAGACCAAACCCTCCCTCCTAAACGTGTGGCGTAACGAATCGGCAAGCTCATCTGCTGGAACAAAGCAATGAAAGAGTGGTAAAAGGAAGACCTTGCCTATATTCACGATGTCGGTCACAGTGATTACGTACTCAAATCTGCTCCTGGCATTTTGGACATACTCGCTCAAAACAACATACGGGAAGGTTTAATCGTAGACTTGGGTTGCGGCAGCGGATTATCAGCACTAGAATTCACAAAGGCTGGCTACCGTGTTCTTGGAGTGGATATTTCTGAGGCCCTAATTGCGATCGCCCGAAACCGAGTGCCAGATGCCGAGTTCCGAGTTGAATCCCTGTTTAAAACCGATATTCCCTTTTGCAATGCGGTGACTTCAATTGGTGAATGTCTTAACTACCTGTTTGATACAGACAACAATTTTCAATTGCTGGTTCAACTTTTTCATCGCATCTACAATGCCTTAACTCCGAGAGGTCTTTTCATTTTCGATATTGCAAAACCAGGGCAGGCTATACCCAGCAGTAAAACGCAAGGATTCACTGAAGGCAAGGATTGGATAGTCCTCGTTGAGAAACAAGAGGAGCAAGAGCAAGCAATTTTGAGACGTCGCATCATCACCTTACGTCGAGTAGGAGAACACTACAGACGAGGTGATGAAGTACATCATTTGCAGCTTTACAAGGCAACAGAGATTGCTAAAAATCTTCGTCAAGTTGGTTTTCAAGTTGAGATTATGCGTAGTTATGGTCAATATAATCTCCCACCCGCTCATGCCGCATTCATTGCTCGTAAACCTCTGTAAAATGGCAGTAATTAACAATTATGATTACTTCCAAATTTTAGAAGCCATGGCTCTATACAACAAATGAAAAATGAAAGCCTTTTTTAACTCTGTTAAAAGTTGATTAATACTCAGCTTAATTGTGATAAGAGAATGTTTTTTTGTTCAACATTTAATACTTTGAATCAAATTTTTCATGCCGATCAAAGCATTTATGATTATCGGTTAGTGTTCAGCATTAAGTTAGGCTTGCCTCAACTGTTGCCACGCTTGAGAGAGAACAGAACCTGCTGACTTTGCAAAAACAAATGCAAGAAAAATTCCAACTACGATATCGGGTAATGATGACTTCGTAAGATAAACCAGACCTGCTGCAACCAGTACAGACGTGTTAGCAATGATATCATTGCGAGAGCACAGCCACACAGAAGACATATTAATGTTGTCGTTACGATGCCGTGTGAGCAGATACAAACAAACCAAATTAGTGCAGAGAGCCACAACACCAATACTACTCATTACTTTAACTTCTGGAGGCGTGCTATAGGCAAGTTGATATGTAGCCCTGGCAAATACAGCTACAGCCGATAGAAAAATAATGCCACCTTTGAGCATGGCAGATCGAGCATGAGCTTTCCTGCCCATGTTGATGACGTATAGGCTGCTACCATAGGCGATCGCATCGCCCAGCATATCGAGTGAATCACCTGTCAATGCCAATGAGTTTGACCATATCCCTGACAGCAATTCAACGCCAAACATCACAGCATTGATGCCAAGCACAGTCCATAGAACCTTGCTTTGCCGCTTGTTTAGCTTTTCTAGTTCACAAGACTTCTTCTGGCAACAGTGATCAGACATGGCTTGCCTCCAAAATTCTGACTATCATTATGACATTTAAGCAAACGTTTGAATGAAGAGGCAAAAAAATCAAGTCCGTTACCTAGTCGTCTTTTTTGGCAAACACATGGCTCAAAACCTCGCTAACACTCTGATCTCGTAGCGAATAGTAGACTAATTTCCCATCATTTCTGTACTTCAAAAGCTTCAAATCACGTAATTTTCGCAGATGGTGAGATGCTGCCGATATTTGCACACCTAATACAGCCGCTACATCGCATACACAGAGTTCTTGAGCATTTTGGAGTGCATGGAGAATTTTCAGCCTAGATTTATCTGCCAGTGCACTAAAGAGAATCTCAGCCGTTTCAAGAGACTCATCATCCGGCAGAGAATCACGCACTTGAGATACAAGGTCTGTGTTAAAACACTGGATTTGACAAATATCGGTCGTCTTTGTTTTCGGCACAAGCTAAAATTTATTGGATGACGATTTCAAATCAATCTTAGCAAAGTTGCGGAGTGCAAAGCGGTTCAACGGTTGTGCTTGACTACTGATTTATCTGTAGGGACACACCCGACAGTTATCTGTGAAACGGTCAAGAAAGCTTAGCGTTAGACAACTTTAATATCTGTGTTCTGATGTTTAACCTTCCTGAAAAACAGATAGAGGCTATTCAGCAAATCCATCAAAAATGGATTGAAGCGGAAAAGCAGGGCAGAAGCTCAGATGTACTTCAATATTGCACCGATGAGGTTCGATGGATGGTGCCAAACTCAGAAGTCCTGATTGGTAAAGAGCCCGCTCGATCTTTACTGGATGATAAAGATATCCCTTCATTGCCCATAAAATCTTGGAAAATAGGAGAAATTAAAAATCATGATTACTTCTAATTTTTTAGAAACAATGGCTCTCTACAACAAGTGGCAAAATGAAAACATTTTTCAACTCTGTGACAAGTTGACTGATACTCAACTCAATTGTGATAAAGGAATGTTTTTTCGTTCAATCTTTAATACCCTAAATCACATTATTCATGTCGATAAAACCATTCATTCCTTTATTTATACGAAAGAGCTGCCCCAGTTTAATCTAAACTTTATTCCCTATCCTCAATATGGTGAATTAAAAGTTGCACGTTTTGAGTTTGACGAAGAACTTGTTAAAGAGTCGCAAAATTGTTCTCAGGATTGGCTTGATGAGGTCTTTGAGTTTTGGAGCGAGAGGTTGAATCGAAATAGAAGAGTACCCAGAGGCTTCTATTACGTGCAAATGTATAATCATCAAACCCATCACAGAAGTCAAATTACATCAGAACTCCATAAAATGGGAATTGATTATGGAAACACTGACCTCCCCTTTAATCCTTATTATGAATTCTAAATTGGGTCAAGTCGCGAGAACTGCAATTCGGAATTATAAATGGACTTCGTCCCGCTACGCAGATCTGGGCTTGCGCTTTTTGTCCACTGTTCTCAAAATCCAAAGAAATGGCGTAGTCGGCTGCCATAGCCTCAAAAACCAGAGGTGGCAGAAAAAATTGCTGGAGCCGACTGTACCAATGTTATTTGTGGGAACTAGGGCATCACTTCATTAATCGTAGAGGCAGTCCCCCCGTAGTTACCCCACTTTAATCAGCTATACAACATTAGATTGAGGGAGATCAAAAAGCAGTTCAATGTAGTTTCGGTAGTGAGTGAGTTGTTGACTCAGTTGCCTCGGTTCTTGAAGGACGCGCATCATCACAAATGCTCCTTCAAACGCAGACACCATACCATCAGCGAGTTCCCAGGCATGAACTGGAAAACGGGGTGGATACTTGGCAATGACTTCTTCAAATTTCGCACCTAAGCGGTGCCGCCAGAGCAGAAAGGATTGCGTTGAGATATCACGAATGTCTGCGTCGAGTTCTTCAAACTGGTAGATATAGGATGCAATCAGACATCCACCTCCAGGTTCAGTGAGTTGTTCGACTTCCTCTTGAAAGAGTCCGATGAAAATCAGGACTTGCTGCAACGGGTCGCGGCTGAGTTTTTCTACACGGATTAACTGTGCTTCTAGGTGAGCTTCGTCCTGCTCAGCATAGCGTTTAACCAGTGCCCGCGCTAAGTCAGCTTTGGTCTTGAAGTGATAGAAAAATGCTCCTTTAGTAATCTCGGCTTTTTCCAACACCATATCGATGGAGGTGCCTGCAAGACCATGCCCCATCACCAAATTATGGGCAGCATCGAGGATTCGTGTCTTCGTTTTTTCGCCACTCTTTGGCATTCATTCCCCCAGGGATACAACTTAGTCATCTATTTTACAAACTAAATAGTTTGTTTTGTTTCCAGTCAAAAGCAGCTAGGCAGGGTATTGCACTATCCCAAATACAGTAAAGATAAGACGGACTTGCAACAAAGATTAACGAGCAACAGGTTGACGCTGTTAGATAGGGTAGTTAATATACAAACTAGTTGGTAAAAAAACAGGTCGGCGCTAGCGATCGCATTCCAATTCCCTGACCGCTTTATCCCCTTGCTGTCGATGGATGTCGGTTCGGTTATCCAAAATTTAAGGAGAAGATTATGACCCCTCAACTACTCGATCAAACCTTCGACCAACCCAAGGCGGAAGCTTTTGCAGAAAACTTGCTCACCACTCTCAACCACGGTGCTCTGTCTCTGATGATTGCTATTGGTCATCGCACCCAGCTTTTTGATGTCCTAGCCGACTTGCCACCCGCCACCAGTCAACAGATTGCAGACGCGGCCGGCTTGCAGGAGCGCTATGTGCGGGAGTGGTTGAATGCAATGGTGGTCGGTGAGATTGTGGACTACCACCCGGCAGATAAGACCTATCATTTACCCGCCGAACACGCAGCACTGCTCACCCGTGCGGCATCATCAGACAATATGGCGACGTTTTTTCAGCATATTTCTGGTTTAGCCTGCGTCGAAGATGCCATTTTAGACTGCTTTTACAATGGAGGCGGTGTGCCTTACTCCGAATTTAAGCGGTTTCATGAAGTGATGGCAGAGGATAGCGGTCAAACCATTGTTGCTGCATTGGAAGACCACATTTTGCCACTCATTCCAGGGTTGGTGGATAGGCTAACTGAGGGGATTGATGTGCTCGATGTCGGCTGTGGCAGTGGTCGAGCGATTAACAAGCTGGCTCGGTTATTTCCTGCAAGTCGCTTCACCGGCTGCGATTTCTCTGAAAACGCGATCGCAACTGCAACTGCCGAAGCCCAACAGCACAACCTGAGCAACGTGCAATTTCAGGTCAAAGATGCGGCGACTCTAGATGTTGTTGAACAGTACGATTTGATTACTACCTTCGATGCGATTCACGATCAGGCTCGACCCGATTTAGTGCTACGCAATATCTACAACGCCTTACGTTCAGAAAACGGCGTCTACCTGATGCAGGAAATCCGCGCCAGCAGTGAAGTGAGTGGCAATCTTGATCATCCTGTTGCTCCTTTTTTGTATACCGTTTCCTGTATGCACTGTATGACTGTCTCACTGGCAGAAGGTGGTATGGGGTTAGGTACGATGTGGGGTCAAGAAAAGGCGTTGGCAATGCTGAAGGATGCAGGCTTTTCCAATATCGAGATGAAGGAATTATCCCACGACATCATGAACGACTACTACATTGTTGGTAAGGGATAAGGAGGGGCAAATGTGCAGATTTTGTGCAATCAACTCGCTGGCTAGAAAGTCAAGGCAACGTCAATCAAGACAGGACAAACCACCTGAGACGCTTTCAAGTTGGGGACGACTGACTCCAAAACGCGATCAGCTTGGTAGCAGCGCAAGCGATCGCACTTTGAACCCGACCGCATCTAGAACATCCAACTCCCAAACTAGCCCAGGAGAATGAGAGCAATGATCATGGTCTAAGAGCTTATATTTTGGGTTGTATATGTAATTTGGAGAGATTGGGGACTACAGAATTCGTTCTAGATTACTTGCCACTATTTTGAGATCCAGTTTTCAGATTACTGACACGATTTAATGTCAATTCATTTCTAGCCAAGGTTCTCAAGCAATGAGGAAAGTAGAAGTTGTTCCCCATAACCCAAAGTGGCGAGATGCATTTGAGGTGGAATCGAAGTCTATCGCTGATGTACTGGGCGAAAATTGTGTAGCCATACACCATATCGGCAGCACCGCCATTCCAGGTATCTATGCAAAGCCCGTCATTGACATATTAGTTGAAGTCCAAAATATTACTCAAGTAGATGAGCAGAATTCAGCAATGAAGTCACTGGGTTATGAAGTGATGGGTGAGTATGGAATTCCTGGTCGTCGATACTTTCGGAAAGACAGTCAAGAAGGTGTGAGGACACATCATGTTCACACCTTTGAAGTTGGTTCTCTGCAAATAGCACGTCACTTAGCCTTTCGAGATTACATGATTGCTCATCCTGAAGATGCACAAAGATATAGTGAACTCAAACGCAATTTGGCGGAAAAATATCCAGATAATATTGATGAATATATGGATGGTAAAGATAGTTTTATCAAAAAAATAGATCAAAAA
The DNA here is from genome assembly GCA_966675205.1 of uncultured bacterium. Taxonomy (GTDB): domain Bacteria; phylum Cyanobacteriota; class Cyanobacteriia; order Cyanobacteriales; family Coleofasciculaceae; genus JBFLZA01. Next base: position 5,740 of record CBKWLJ010000144.1, on the reverse strand, counting down.
GCAGCACGTTGGCAGCCTATATAGGCGAGTGAATGGATAGAATTGAGAGAGGCTAAAGAAAGTTGAGCAACGGACAGCCAAAGTTCGCTCAACTGTTAAAATCTAATCGAGTTGAGGAGGTAAGGCGATCGCTACTCCCAATGAATGCCAACTAAACTATCTGCTTAACTGATATGGCTGTGGATATTCGCCTTCTAACCGTTCAAGACTATCACTGCATGGCAGAAGCTGGAATTTTTCATCCAGAGGAGCGGGTTGAGTTAATAGAAGGGCAAATCTTTCAGATGGCAGCAAAGGGAACGGTTCACGAAGCAGCAATTACTCGAACGGAACGATTATTGCGGAACCGTTTAGGCGAACAAGTTTTACTGCGGCTTCAATCTCCTGTTCAACTCAATGATTATTCGGAACCTGAGCCAGATATTGCAGTTGTTGTTCCCGATCCATTAGATTACGAAGACCACCACCCAACTCCATCGGAAGTATTTTGGGTTGTTGAGGTAGCAGATACTAGTCTCAAGCATGATCGAGAAGTGAAGGCTCCAGCTTATGGGCGATCGGGTATTAAAGATTACTGGATTTTAGATGTGAATGAGCGTAAGCTACTCGTTTATCGCTTACCGAGTTCGCAGGGGTATCAAAGCGAGATGATTCTTGCAGAAGACGTGACGATTTCACCTCTAGCCTTTCCGGATTGTGCGATCGCAGTACGAGAAATGTTGCGCTCAACTCGTTAATTGCTCTTATCCTATCTTCCCATACAATCCCTACTACTGAATCTCTCCACGACGAGCCAAGCGATATGTTGATGAGTCGGACAACGGTTCGGCCTCAGTCTTCTGTCGGTGGGTGCCAACCAACAGAAACCCAGGCTTGTCTAACGGTTACTGCATAGGTATTGTTGAGTTGGAGGGCTAATACAGTTGCACGACCACAGGCTGTTAGTCCCATGATATGTGTTCCGTTGTTAGTCCAAGCAAAATGTCGTGTCCACTTTTGTTGACGAGGATTAAATAGCTTAACCTTACGGTTTGTAATTGGATCTCTTCCGTGGGTTTGAACACCTTTGAAAGAGTTACATAGTCTACAAGAAAGCCACAGGTTCTCTTCATCATCAGTGCCACCCAGAGCTTTTGGAATAATATGCTCGATTTCCAGAACTCCCAGCACATACTTTTGGAGACTGCGACAGTAACCACATTGATTTTTAGCCTGTATTCGCACTCTTGCCCGAACTTCCTCTGAAATCTGGCTAGAACTCACGAACTTAAAGGCTCCATCAACCCACGTTTGACAGCTTCGCTCAATGCCGTAGCTTTTCGTAGTAGTCCTTCTTGATAAATCTGCATTAGGGTTTGTAACTCCAAATGTTCTGTATCAGTTAGAATGCCTGACTGTTGCCTGTCCAGCAAGTCACTCAAACGAGTATCTTGCTCTGGTTCCATTTGTAATTCCGTTAGAGCCATTACTTGCTCGTCAGCAAGTTCTGATACGGGTTCAAGATTTGCTGCTTCTGGACTGACAGGTGGGATTGAGAGTTGGATAGTGTCCGCTAGAACACTGGCTAAATCGCGGTTTGCCAACTTTGCAAAACGTTCTGCTCGTTGGTAAACGTCATCTGGCAAAGTAATGGTGATTTTGGTACTCATGGCTCTCCCGAATTATCCCTTCTATACCGAATGCGATTAGCTCTCTTGGAGGTGCCGTAGGTAATCGCTTCATGTCTCATTTTAAGCGTCCCTTTTACTACTGCGATCGCGCTCTTCTCGAAGAGCTGCATCATATCGCTACCATTGAGAGAGTTACAGAATTACCTGGAGAATTAGTTATTTATGAATAAACAAGCTGGAGGAGGTAATGGATAGTGAGTAACACTGAAGTAACAGGATTGCCCGATCCAGCGTATGAATCAGACTTTTATGCGTGGACACAGCAGCAAGTAAAGTTTCTCCAAGAGCAGAAGTGGAACTGTTTAGACGTTCCGAATCTGATTGACGAGATTGAATCGTTGGGCAAGCAGGAACGACAGGAGTTGAGAAACCGTTTGGGGATTTTACCAGGACATCTTCTTAAGTGGGAATTTCAGCCAAGTCACCGTTCTAAAAGCTGGTTAGCCACGATTCGGGAACAGCGTCGTCAAGTTTTGCGGCTTCTTAAAGAAAGCCCAAGCCTCCAACCTTATTTACAGGAAGCTATAGAAGATGCCTATCAAAGTGCTTTGAACTTAGCTGTTAGTGAAACTGCCTTAGACTATGAAGATTTTCCTCAAGAATGCCCCTACTCCAAGGAGCAAATACTAAACCCTGAGTTTCCTTTTAAACCCTAGTTTAACTCAGTAAAAAATTTGATCGCGCTTCGCGCGAAAGAGAGAAAAGAAAATAGGGCAAAGGGCAAAAGGGTAAGAGTGCAAAGGGTTACAGAGTCCTCGCCGCAGCACAGACAACCCGAAAACCGATGTAGTAGAGCCTGTAGTCCGCATCGATGTAGTGGCGATAAGCAGAACGGCAGTACCTAGGATTGTTGTCCCACGAACCACCGCGCAGCAACCTGCCATTATCATTCTGATTTATCCAAGCACTTCCATCCGTTGGCGCTCCGTTGTAATTTTCATGCCAGGTATCTTCGCACCATTCCCACACATTACCGTGCATATCATACAAACCAAAGGCATTAGCTGGAAAACTTCCTACTTCTGCGGTTTGCTCTCGATAAATTCCTTTAGAGCCAGAAGCGTAAGTGTAGTTACCGTTGTAGTTTGCTAGCTCGGTGCTAATTGTCTCACCGAAATGAAAGGGGGTTGTGGTTCCTGCACGACAGGCATATTCCCACTCCGCTTCACTGGGTAGCCGATACTGTCGCCCTGTTTTTCTTGATAGTCGCTCACAAAACTCAACAGCATCATACCACGAAACCTTCTCCACTGGGCGATTAGCTCCTTTAAAATGAGATGGGTCAGCATTGAGGTCGATTTTTACCTTGGGTAAGCTGGCGACGGCTTGCCACTGAGCTTGAGTGACGGGAAATTTACCCATGAAAAAGGGTTGAAGGGTGACAATATGCTGTGGACTTTCATTATCATCTCGTTCTGGCTCACTCTCTGGAGAACCCATCAGGAACCTACCACCTGGAATGGCGACCATTTCTAGCGTTACCCCATTACCCAAGTCTTCTGTGAAATCGCTGTGATTCGCTTGCTCTGCCTTAGTTGAGAGGATGGGCTGTTCAATAGATGCAATGGATGTGGCTTTTTGCTGACCCATTAGCCGTTGTTCAATTGGCGCTACATCTTCATCCCTCAGTCCCAAATGTTCCTGATAGTCTCTCAAGTCCTTCAGCGTGGTTTCACTCAGCGTGGACTCCGCTTTAATCGCCTCAACTAGCGTTTCCTCATACTCTTCTAATTTGCGGTGATACTCCAGGTAAGGTTGTTGAACTTCAGCTTCGATAGCAGCAGCAACCTCCGGGTCAAGCTTCAACTTCAATCGCAGTGAATTTAATAGGCGACGGGCAGGAATAGAAAATTTGCCGCGATTGATGCGACGTTCCACTTCCTTGCGATACTTCAGCTTGGGGTCATCCTTGGGCGACTTTGCCAGCCGAATTCTATAGCCTCCCTCCACTGGGTAGAACTTGGGAGTCATTGCCGGAGCCGCTTCTGTTACTTTGATGCTGGCATACTCATGCAACTCATCTACGGCAATCCAACCATCCCCGTCTTTGTCGGCTGCCCCTTTTTCAATTCCCTCCACTAGATAGCGAGTGTAAACGGAGAGTTCTGAACCTTCCTGCTCAAAGGAATATTGAGTCGAGGTGGAAGCAGTAAGAATCGCCCGTCCTTTGCCGCCGAGATGTTCCTGAACATTGACGCTGCCGTCATCTTTCACCGTCAAACCTTGAGCAATGGCACCACTAAAGCAACAGTCCAGAATCAAGACTTGCCTTTCGGATTTGCTCTTATTGATTCTTTCGTGCAGTGTACTAGCTGCTACTGCCGATGGTTCAAACAGCCTCCCATTCTCTTTTCGAGTGGAACGGGTTGACAGGTAAAGTCTACCACTTTCATCTTTAATCCCATGACCAGAGAAGTAAAACAGCAGTAAGTCATCCTTCTGGCGATTGGCAAACAGCCTATAAATCGCTTCTTCCATCTCCTGCCGTTGAGGATTTTTCAGCACCCTGATATCCGCCTCGGCAAAACCGCCCATTTCCGGATTTGCCAAGACTCGCCGCATTGCCTCGACATCCTTCACTGCCGCAGGTAAAGGATTTAACCCAGGTTCATACTCACTCACCCCAATCAGCAGTGCTACCTTCGCCATGTTCGCCTGCCTATTGTTTTAGAAATTCTTGTGCTTTCTGATAGGCATAGTCAAACTCGGCTTGAGAGCTAGCTTCAATGCTCAGTTTTCTACCATCAGGCGCTTCGATATCCAGTTTAATGGGTTGGCCACCTAAGCGATCGCTCAAAAACCCAAACAACGCCTTGATATTGGCTGGACTCACTTCAGCCATTAGCAGCCCCCACAAAAAGCCCCCCAAAGCCTTTGAATCAGGGGGGGCTTCTTCAACGGGTACTAAATCTGCCTCTTTAACCCCATCCAGCTCTCTAATCTGGGGTAGCAAATTCTCCACTTCCGCTTGCAATTCCTCGTCATTCAAACTTGGATCGGATAGGGAAATCGTGACTTGAAGATTAGATGTACTTACCATATCAACCGCTTGAGTACTGAAACGAGCTTAATAGTGATTACATCGCTCTTGGGGTAGATATCCGGAAATATTGGGAATAAGATTTCTGGTTACTAGAATTGTGAGCTTGCATCATTATTATTTGATTATTTGTAGGGGCGGGTTTAGGGACTAACTGGGCGGGTAAATTAATAACCTTTGTACAAAACCCGCCCTTACCTGAGGATTGCGATTGTATAGATACGGGTAGGGGCGAACGACCGTTCGCCCCTACAGATGTTATGTGTTCCACACCATCGAAAACCGTTATTTTTGAACCAAAGCCCATCTAATCCAACAACTGCTGACAAAGTTGCCGGAAATCATCACCCCGATGCTCAAAACTTTGGTATTGATCGAAGCTGGCACAGGCGGGTGAAAGCAAAACAACATGGGCATCATACTGTTGGGCAAGTTCTGCTCCTCTTGATACCGCCTTTGCCATTGTTTCGACAATTTCGTAACGTTCATAGCCGGATTGTTTCAACCGTTCGGCAAAAGCTTTAGCCGCATCACCGATGAGTAAAACCGCCGCAGCTTTGGCTTTAATCGTCTCAATCCAAGCTGTATCATCACCCTCTTTCGCTTCACCTCCAGCAATTAAAATAGCGGGACTCGCAACTGACGATAAGCCGACTTGTGCTGCATCGTAGTTAGTTGCTTTACTGTCATTAATAAAGTCAATTCCCTGCCAGGTGATGATGTGTTCGAGGCGATGGGAGACACCGGGGAAATTTGCGATCGCATTCTGGATTGCTTCTTTATCAATTCCCGCTAACCGTGCTGCTGCCACTGCCATTAGCAAGTTTTGCTGGTTGTGTGCGCCCACCATCCGTAACGCATCAACCTTGACAATTTGCTCATCTTGTGAATAGACCCAGCCATCTTGAATGTAGATACCCTGAGTGCGATCGCCCAACAAATACTCCCTGCCTTTTACGCTTGTCCAATAGGCATCAGGCCAGTGTTCTAGACCCATTTTATGGAGATAAGGGTCATCACCATTGAAGAT
>CBKWLJ010000143.1:0-18532 GCA_966675205.1 uncultured bacterium | reverse complement strand
GCCTAATCACAATCAAATTGCTCTCAACCTAAGCGGTGCGTTGAATTTTGCGCTCAAGCGTCAACCTTATCGAGTCTTCGTCACTGACCAAAGGCTCTGGATTCCTAGAAAACGCATCTATACCTATCCTGATGTCATGGTCGTTCAGGGTGAATTGCAATTGCAAGAAGGACGACGAGACACCATTACTAATCCCTTGCTCATTGCTGAAGTGTTGTCAGCGTCTACCAGAAGCTATGACAAAGATACCAAATTTGCAGCCTATCGAACTATTCCAAGTTTTCAGGAATATCTCCTCATTGACCAGTACACGATGCATATTGAGCAATACTTCAAAACTGAGCAAAAACGATGGACTTTTTCTGAGTATGATAATTCCGATGAGACAGTCTCTCTAAACTCTATTCCTTTTCAAATCCTGATTGAAGACCTTTATGATAAGGTTGAGTTTGAGTCAGAAGAAATCAGCAATAGTTAGAGATGGATAACATAGGAGTGGAAAGAACAGTAGGAACAAGTGGAGCTACTGCAATAATCTAGTCGAAAAAAGATAGATACAGCAAAGATGCAGACTTCAAACTGGCTTGAGTTCCAAACTGCGCCACAAGTACCATGAGGCAATACTGCAATACGGCTTCCACTTTTGTCCCAAGCGTTCTGTCGTTTTGCGATCGGGAAGTGCTTCTAGATTGTAGAGTTTCCGAATACCTGTACGGACACCCAAGTCATCCACAGGCAAAACATCCCAGCGATTGAGACGGAAAATCAGCAGCATTTGCACTGTCCAGCGTCCAATCCCTTTAACCTGCGTCAGCGTCTTGATAATCGCCTCATCCTCCATGACTTCTAACTCCTCAAGGGTAGGTAATCCGGCGATCGCATAATGTGCCAAGTCTTTGAGATAAGCAATTTTAGGGCGCGAAATCCCTACGCCTCGGAGAACTTCATCCGGCGTGTTGAGGACATCTTGTGCTGAAGGGAACTGAGTATCCGGGTAAAGCTGGAGAAACCTTGCGTGGATGACTTTCGCCACCTTAGTAGAAAGTTGTTGGTGGAGAATGGAGCGAGATAGGCACAAGAACAAATCTCCCTCAAGTTCGTGCTGATGCAGTTGACACGCACCAATGCAGTCAATGAGTTGCCCCAGAATAGGATCGGAATCCTTGAGAAAATCAATAGCGATCGCGTAATTCATCAACACTGTCACTAAAAACGCAGAAGCTGCCGTTACCAACACTCCGGTAATTAAACGAAGTGAAGCTCAATGCAACTTCTTCACCCTAACGTTACCCGGAAAAATGCCTGTATTAAAATTTATTAAGAAAGCTCATGCGATCGACAAAGACCAAGGAGTACCTGTGACTACTCAGACCAGTCTACAAGGGGATATACGTGATGCTGTTGAACAGCTTCAAGAGGAAGAGAAAGAACTCTTCCAATGGACAAAGCAGTGGTATCCAGTAGCTGTTGTAGAATTCTTAGACCCATCTCGTCCCCATGCCATGCAGTTGCTAGGGAAGGATATTGTCTTGTGGCGGGATGGCTCTGGTCAATGGCGCTGCTTTGAAGATGTTTGTCCCCATCGACTAGTCCCACTTTCTGAAGGTCGTGTTGAGTCAGATGGCACCCTTTTATGTGCCTACCACGCTTGGCGCTTTGATGGCGAGGGAAACTGCGTTAGCATTCCCCAATCCAAAGATAAGCAGACTGAGGCGAAGCACTGCTCAAACAAAAAGTCTTGTGCTGTTGTCTATCCGACGCAGGAACGTCAAGGTCTTTTGTGGGTATGGGCATCCTCAGGTCAAGAGGCACAAGTTGAAAGTCAATTAAGGGAACCGCGAATTATTCCGGAACTTGAGGAGAAGTCCGACAGGGTAGTGCAGCTCTCTTGGAATATCCGCGACCTCCCCTATGGATGGGACTTTTTCATGGAGAATATAGCCGATCCTGCCCATGTCCCGGTCTCCCACCACGGTATTGTCGGCAGTCGGTACAAGGATGCCAAGTACTACGACATGCCTAACATCCGGGAGATGTCTACTCAGGAAGGATTCGCCTTTGCCATCACACCCACGCCTCCAACCATTGAGGAAGCGGTTCACGACTTTCAACCGCCAAGTCATATGAGAATTGTCTCAACCTTTAAAGATGGCGGGAAACTCATCCTGGCTTTATACGCCAGCCCAACTCGTCCCGGATGGTGCCGTCATATCGGATGCCAGGTATTTGTGAAGGATGAGGCGGGGAAGACACCGCCAGGGCTGGGATTTTTTGCGCTACCGATGCCAGCTTGGTTAACTCATGTGTTGGCGTCTCTGTTCCTGCATCAGGATGCGGTGTTTCTCCATTACCAGGAGAAGACTCTCAGCAAACGGGGCAAGGACAGATGGTTGGATGCCGTCTATACGCCCAATCCCCAAGACAAGATGGTGATTGCATTTCGTCAATGGCTCTCAAAAAGAGCCGGAGGCGGTATCCCTTGGGCATCAGAATGTAATTCGGAGCTTTCCTCAGCAGAGCGAGACAAGCAGAAATTGTTTGATGTCTGGGCAACCCATACTCAACATTGCCGGGTTTGCCAGGATGCCCTGAAAACGATTAACCGTCTCTCTGTGTTGGCTTATATCGCTGCGGTGGTGTGTTTTAGTCTTGGTGTGATAGTGGATGCACGCGCTGTGGCGATGAAGGTGGCGGCAGCGCCGATAGAACAAACAGCAATCTCTGTTTTAACGGTTGTCCCTCCTGTTGGATTTTGGTTGGCGCTATTGAGTGCAATCCTATTTGCAATAGTAGGATACCTGCTGAAGAAATTCAGTCGGCTCTTCTATGTTTATGAGTTTGAACACGCTCACAATCGCTGATTTGTCAAGAGAACTGAATGCGATCGCCCCTTGCCGTAGGTCAGGTTGACAAAAGGAAACCCAACATCTCTATTCGGCAAGGTTTAATCCAGTTCATGATGAACGATAGGTGCGATCGCGTAATACCAAATCCGCCTTGATCACCCCCTTTTTGCCTGAACTCTTTTCTTCTTTCTGCCATCTGCCTTCTACCATCTGCCTTGTCTCCACCAAAAAAGGGGTAGTTAACCCGGATTTGGTATAAAGAAAGCGTTCAACTTCTCTCCGGGAACTTCCCAGCTCTCTGAACTCCCAGAACTCTCCGCTTTTCAAAGCAGGAGTAGAGATTTCTCTACTTTCCTAGTCGTAACCTCCCCACAATTCTTGTGATTCAAATTAAGCACAATGTATAGTGTGAAGCAACAAAACAGGTAAAGAGCGCGTCATCCCTCTACAACACCTGTGTTTGGTGATGAGTGCCCTTGTCCATCAAACCAACTCCCTTCACCAAGCCGCTACAATCACTCAAAATAAAGCTCCACTTTCCTAAGGAGAAATAGCCAGGTGAACAGTTATTATCCTCAAAAATTCATTTAATAAACCTTTCCCTAACTTCAGGACAGTCTTTACCCCCAAAACTAACGTTACCAAGAGGCTTAACTTCCCCGAAAGATAATATTTTTTACCTCACTTCTTGTACTCTTCATGCTCCAGCCCTGGACAGAAGATTGAACCCTTGTGGCACTAAGAGAGCATCCAAAAACAACGCTGTAGTTCTCTTGTAGTGTGGAAAATGCCCATCCTACCCCTGAAAAATACCAGACCTTCCTCAATCCCTCCTCGCCTCCCTTAAAAATGGGCAAATAAAACTGCTCAAAGTCCCCCTTTTGAAGGGGGATGCGAGGGGGATCATCAACGATACGGTGTGGTAAAAGTGAGTTTTCAAATATCCTCTCAGCCTTAACCCGTTTTCTTAGATACGTCACAGCTTATCTTGCCCTTCATTCCTTTTGATCCCATAGAAAACGCTTTCATAGAAAATATGCCGAAAAACGATCTCCAGAAATTGCTGGCTATTTTGCCAGCAGACATTAGACAGGTTTTAGAACAGCACCCAGAGCGAGACAACTTGATTGAAGTGGTCATGGATTTGGGTCGTCTTCCAGAAGCTCGCTTTTTCAACCGCTCTGAGTATCTTTCAGAAACCCCCATTACAGCGGAACAGCTTCAAGATTGTATTCAGCAAGTCGGTTACTTTGGTGGAGATAACCGTGCCGGAATTGAGCAAACTCTGCACCGTATCAGCGCCATTCGCAACCGAACGGGTGAGATTATTGGTTTGACCTGTCGTGTCGGACGGGCAATCTATGGAACAATTGCGATGATTCGCGACTTAGTAGAAACAGGTCAATCGATCTTGTTACTTGGTCGTCCTGGGGTAGGAAAAACCACTGCACTGCGCGAAATTGCTCGCGTGCTTGCAGATGAATTGCATAAGCGCGTCGTCATTATTGACACCTCCAACGAAATTGCTGGTGACGGAGATATTCCTCACCCAGCGATTGGGAGAGCTAGACGAATGCAAGTCACTCGTCCTGAACTTCAGCATCAGGTGATGATTGAGGCGGTAGAAAACCATATGCCAGAAGTCATCGTGATTGATGAAATTGGCACAGAACTGGAAGCTTTAGCCGCTCGAACCATTGCTGAACGGGGTGTGCAACTTGTCGGTACCGCTCACGGGATTCAGTTGGAAAACTTAATTAAAAACCCCACCCTATCTGACTTAGTCGGTGGCATTCAGGCTGTCACGCTTGGGGATGAAGAAGCCAGAAGGCGGGGTAGCCAGAAGACGGTTTTGGAGCGTAAAGCTCCACCCACCTTTGAAGTGGCTGTGGAAATGCTAGAGCGGCAGCGCTGGGTAATCCATGAAAGTGTTGCGGATACGGTAGACAGTCTCCTGCGAGGAAATCAACCTTCCCTGCAAGTGAGAACCGTGAATCACAACGCTCAGGTGACGATTACGCAGGAAATGCCTAAAATTCCCTCACAGGTGTCCTCTGTATCCTCCGTTTCACGGAGTTCCTCTAAATCACGCAGAAATCAGGCAGCTTCCCAGGTTCTACCCTTTCCCCAAGTACAGAACCAGGGCAGGATTTCAGGAGAATGGGAGTGGGATCACTCATCTGACGAGTTCCAAACTTGGACTCAGCACAGGAATCACCCTGCTAATCATTGGACTATCCAAGACGAAGGTTCGAGAGTACGCATTTACTCCTACGGTGTTAGCCGGAACCAGTTAGAGCAGGTGATCCAGATGCTTGCCTTGCCTGTCGTGCTGACGCAGGATATGGAAAGTGCTGACGCCGTCTTATCGCTCAAATCTTATGCGCGAAAGCACGCTAACTTACAGCGCATGGCTTCTGAGTATCAAGTGCCCATTTACACCCTCAAAGCCAACACTATCTCTCAAATTACCCGGACTTTACGGCTGGTGCTGGGTATGGATAATCTAGAGATAACCGAAGAGCCTGAGCAGGTCTTCCCCAGTGGGAGTGACGATGATCTTGACGCCCTAGAAGAAGCAAGACAAGCTGTGGAACAAGTTGTCCTTCCTCTAGGAAAACCGATAGAATTGTTGCCTCGCTCTGCTAGAGTACGGAAGATGCAACATGAGTTGGTGGAGCATTACTGTCTCAATTCCAGCAGTGTCGGTGAAGAACCTAATCGTCGCTTGCGGATTTATCCAGCTTAACTGAATTAGTCCCTTTACACTGGGAATTGGGGTCTGAGAATTCTTAGCCCCTATCCCAAAGTGTGGGAGGTGGCTTTCCTCACAATTAGCGGTGCGATCCCGCTGATTTATTGGCGGCATGGGCTAGTTCAGGTGATGTCAACCGTTTATAACATCACTAGAACTTTAGCCCAAGACTCGTAATAGTTACTCTCTGAGTGACTCTCGAAAGGTTAGCTCATCTTATTGATTATTGGCCTCTCTCAATCCAGAAAAACAATGATTGCAGGGGTGAGCTGATCTAATAGTAAAATGTCTGAACCTTGGGGTTGCAAAAAAATATTTATCTCATTTTATTGCTAACAAATCTAGCTTTGGACATAACCTTGTTGGCAATCAATGGCATAAGAGAGGGAAAACTGTTATAACATTAATTGGGTCATCATTCCATCCAAGAAAAGCTAAAGGGACAGTTAATCATCTTGCACAGGAGCAAGAAAATGAATGCTCATTGATTTATATTTATCTAATAGATGAGGAGGGAGAAGATTTGCAAATTAGTTAATTATCAGCGTGATTTTAAGGGGATAAATTTTAATATTGTTGTTTTTATCAAAGCCTGCGATACGTTTATAATTCTATAAAATCTTGGAGGAAGGGTCATGTCCCTAAAAATTAAACCCACACTAGCCTACAATAGAAAGGAGAAAAATGAATGGACAACGACAGAGTAAGAATCTACGACCTATCCAAAGAATTGAAAGTGGATAACAAAGAGCTGTTAGCAATTTGCAACCAGCTCAATATTGCTGTAAAAAGCCATAGTAGTACGATCAGAGAAGCGGATGCAGAGCGCATTCGTGTGGTGGCAGAAAAACAAATTCCTGTCCGATCGCCTTCACGCGAGAAATCAGCGGCTACTCCCTCCCGGACTCACCCAGAAGTGAGTCCAACCGCACAGTCCAATCCTAGTCTTTCCCACAAACAGCAAATTTTGGAAATACGTAAACCCAAGACTTTAGATCGAGCCAATTCCAGTTCAAAAGGGCTACAAACCGCTGCGCGATCGCCCCAATCTTCAGTAGAGTCTCTTCAAGCCCCCCGACCCTACTCTCCCCCAACTGCACCCACCAAGCAGGCAGCACCCAATCGACCCATGGGACGCACAGAGCCTGTGGACGGCACACTGAGTAGCGATCTCACGACTCATACCAGCCCAATTTCAGAAGGAACACCAGCAGCAACAGAGGTTCCTGCACAAGTGGAACTGGCTCAACCTCCTGTAAAAGCGACCCCAGTTCCACCCATAGCCCCCCCACCCCAGAGAATTCCAGAACAGCAGTCTGTTTCAAAACATGAGAGCGTAGAACCCACACGCCCTGCTCCTGTGAGTCCCACGGAAAACGGGAAGACCTTCAACGAACCTGAACACGAGGAGCTAACCCAACCTCAATTCGTAGAGAAAACGAATCAAACCGCTCCTGAACATTCGGTTGATTCCACTCCCGTTCCCTCTGCACCAGAACCAGCAACTTTGAAAGCTAAACCGACAATAGAAGTTCAGCGACCCAAACCCGTAGCCACTCAGGCTGAACCAGCAGTTGTCACTTCTCCGAACGCAAGTGGAGTCAAGCCTCAAACCCAGGCAAGCGAAGAGGAACGAACACCAATCTCCTCAAAAGTGAATCCAGCTCCCGAAAAACCACAACTGGTTAAACCCCCCACGCGACCAGTTCTTGCGGTAACTCCTACACCCCAACCGAGCCAAGAGGAGCGCTCAAACCGAAAACGCGCCAAGGGGAAACAAAAGAACAATCAGCCGACGGTAGAAACACCAAAGAATCAGCCGACGGTAGAAACACCAAAGAAATCGACGGTAGAAAAACCGATTCGCCGCACAGAAGTTGTTGCGAAATCAGAGCAGGAAACGCCTAAGCGCCAAGCAGTAGTAGAACTGCGACAAGCTAAACCCAAGCGCCCGGTCGAACCGGAAACTCCTCCAGTTATCCTCATGCCAAAACCGGCTTTAGCTTCGGCCCAACCGAAAGAGCTGGATGTGGAATTGGATGAGCTTAGAGACGAACCCGAAGAATTACTGGAGCGCCCGAAGCTGCCTCGTCCTGTTAAAGTTGGGAAAAAGCGGCAGGAAGAGGAAATTGACGAAGGACAAGACTCTAAAGCGAAGTTGGCGAAAGCAGGCGGTAAGAACAAGCGCCTGAAACCACTCCTTGATGAGGAAGAGGATTGGGAAGAAGATCTGAATCTGGAGGCTCCCGTACCCGTAAACCTGGCTGTCGCTCGTCCTCAAAAACAAAAGACCTCTGCTGTCAAATCACCCACGACAGCAGCCTCGATGGCTACAGCGGTTAAGAGGAAAAAGTCAAGTAACTTCCGCGATCGCAATCGACACCAGGAATCGGAGCCAAAGCGTGAGCGCCCAGAAATACTAGAGGTTACGGGCAGCATGACGGTTCAAGAACTGGCTCAAGCCTTGGTGGCTCAGGATACAGAAATTGTTAAAATCCTGTTCCTCAAAGGCATGGCAGTCAGCATCACTCAAAGCTTGGATCTGCCAACCATTACCTTGATTGGTGAAGAGCTAGGCGTCAAGATTGAGACCGTTGAACCCGAAGCGCAAGCTCGGAAAGTTACTGAAATGCTGGACGAACAAGACCTGGAAAACCTCCAGTTGCGTCCACCAGTAGTGACAATTATGGGTCACGTAGACCACGGAAAAACCTCTCTGCTCGACGCGATTCGTCACACCAAGGTTGCCCAAGGCGAAGCGGGTGGAATTACCCAGCACATCGGTGCTTACCATGTGGATGTGGAACAAGACAACCAGGTTCAGCAGATCGTCTTCCTCGATACCCCCGGTCACGCCGCCTTTACCGCAATGCGGGCAAGGGGAGCAAGAGTAACCGATATTGCGATTCTTGTGGTTGCTGCCGATGATGGAGTTCGACCTCAAACCATCGAAGCAATTAGCCACGCCAAAGCGGCTGAAGTTCCCATCGTGGTTGCCATCAACAAAATTGACAAAGCCGAAGCTCAGCCTGAGCGCGTGAAGCAAGAATTAACCGAATATGGTTTGGTTCCCGAAGAGTGGGGTGGCGACACGATCATGGTTCCTGTCAGTGCGATCCAACATGAAAATCTGGATACACTGCTGGAGATGATTTTGTTGGTGGCGGAAGTCGAAGACCTGCAAGCCAACCCAGAGCGACCAGCTAAAGGTACAGTGATTGAAGCCAACCTGGATAAAACCAGAGGACCAGTGGCTACACTTTTGGTACAAAATGGCACTTTGCGTGTCGGTGATATTCTCGTGGCAGGCTCGGCTTTAGGTAAAGTCAGGGCGATGATTGATGACCGAGGTCGAAGAGTGGACGCTGCTTCTCCATCCTTTGCTGTGGAAGTGTTGGGCTTAAGTGAGGTGCCAGCAGCAGGTGATGAGTTTGAAATCTTCCAGAATGAGAAGGAAGCGCGAGCGATCGCAACTCAAAGAGCAGATCAACAGCGACAATCCCGTCTCCTGCAAGGGCGCGTCACGCTTGCTACCCTCTCAGCACAAGCCCAAGAAGGTCAGTTGAAAGAACTCAACTTGATCTTAAAAGCAGACGTTCAAGGTTCAGTAGAAGCCATTGTCGGCTCGCTCAAGCAACTGCCTCAAAACGAAGTTCAACTGAGCCTGTTGTTGGCGGCCCCAGGTGAAGTCACCGAGACGGATATTGATTTAGCTGCCGCTAGTAACGCCGTCATTATTGGCTTCAATACCACACTTGCTACCGGGGCCCGACAAGCCGCTGATGCCGCAGGGGTAGATGTGAGGGAATACAATATCATCTACAAACTGCTAGAGGACATCCAAGGCGCAATGGAAGGCCTCCTCGAACCCGAATTGGTGGAAGAAGCACTCGGCCAAGTCGAAGTCCGTGCTGTCTTCCCTGTGGGACGCAACAAGATTGCGGGTTGCTACGTTCAATCGGGTAAGGCGATTCGCAACTGCAAGCTGCGAGTCCATCGAGGCAGTAAGGTGATTTATGAAGGCACCCTTGACTCCCTCAAACGGATGAAAGATGACGTGAAGGAAGTGAATGCCGGTTATGAATGCGGTATCGGTATTGATAAGTTCAACGACTGGGTTGAAGGTGACATCATCGAAACTTATCAACTGGTAACGAAGCGCCGCACCCTCTCGGCGAAGTAGTGAGGTTTTGGGGTTCTGGTTTTGTGAAGCTCTCACAGAAACCGGAATACCCTTATCCCAGTTTTGCGAGCAATTTCTTGTGTAGGGGCACGACATGTCGTGCCCCTACCATATATTTAAATGGGCTTTTCGTCCCGTTCCACAAGAGTTTTAGCAGTTGCTGACACACAACTGAGAATTGCTATATCGTGCCTTTGCGTTCTAACGTGCTTGAGGATGCTACCTAAATGAAGACTTCTAATGCTGTATTGCCGCCGCTTTTGGTACTCGATCAATTATTACAAAGCTGGTTATTAGAAGATATTGGACGCGGCGATCGCACCACATCCGCACTTGTGAGCAATAGTTCTCGAATAGGGAAAGCAAAATGGATTGCCAAGCAAGCGGGTGTCATTGCCGGATTGCCGATCGCTGCACGAGTTTTTGAGTTACTCAACGATCAGGTGAAGTTCACCCCGTTAGTGGAAGAGGGTTATCAGTGCGACTTTTCTCCAGATAAGCCATCTGAATGCAAACCCGTCATTGCCACGATTGAAGGGCCGCTGGATGCCTTATTAACGGGAGAGCGAGTCGCGCTCAATTTAGCCATGCGTCTGAGCGGGATTGCAACGCTAACTCATCAATATGTTGCTCAAATTGCTGATTTACCCGCACAACTGGTGGATACACGCAAGACAACGCCAGGGCTGAGGTTACTGGAAAAGTATGCCGCTCAAGTGGGTGGGGCTGTGAATCATCGCATGGGGTTAGATGATGGCGTGATGATTAAAGACAATCACATTGCCGCAGCCGGAGGGATTGGAAAAGCGATCACCCAAATTCGCGATCGCATTCCCTATCCACTCACCATTGAAGTCGAGACCGAAACCCTAGAACAGGTAAAAGAAGCCTTGGAACATGGAGCTGACATCATCATGCTAGATAATATGCCGCTAGAGATGATGCGACAAGCCGTGCAAATGATTCGAGATACAAGCGTGAACAACGCTGTCACTAAGAGCAGCAAGAATCGGATCAAAATTGAGGCGTCAGGCAACATTACCCTAGAAACAATCCGAGCTGTAGCCGAAACAGGAGTGGATTATATATCTAGTAGTGCACCCATTACGCGATCGACTTGGCTGGATTTGAGTATGAGAATGAGTGATTAGGTTCATAGTGCATAGGTAAGCTGTCCCACATCTAATCTGAAAATAGGAGTCAGGGGTCAGAATTCAGGAGAGGGAATTTTTCTTTTTTTTGTTGTGAGCGATAGCACATGGGCGATAGCAAATGCAAAAAGTCAAGCTTTAGTCGATAAAGAAGAAACACTAGAGCTTGGTTGCGTTGCACATTGAGTCGCCATCCACTCTAAAAGAATTTTATTCACATACTCTGGGCATTCATCATGGGGGCAATGACCTGCATTATCGATCTCAACTAACTCTAAATTCGAGTTGAGTTCAGCAAACTGACGGGCCAAATAGGGAGGAATCATGCGGTCTTTGTTCCCCCACATCAACAGCATAGGAATATCTAGAGTGGGTAAAACGGTTTTAACCTTAGGCCCAAAATTGGCAGAGAACATGCCTCTAAATAGGGCGCTAAATGTTGCGGCAGCACCCCGATCTTGGGCTGGCCCTGTTAAAATTTCCACTAACTCAGCCGTCACAGCAGCCGGATTAGCATAAGCCAACCCTGCCCACTTACGAACAACGGGAGGACGGCGGGCTACATGGAACAGGCTTTTTATAATCACTGGTGAAGCAACAAAACTTTTAATCCGAGCCACTATTGGTCGTAACCAAGGAGGAGTTGCCTCTTCTTCTAAGGACAAATCGGGCAGATTAATCATGACCAACCCTTTGACCATTTCTGGGTGAGATGCTGCTGCTGCTAGACAAACCAGTGATCCAATCGAGTTACCTACCAACACGATTGGATGTTGGATAAATGTTTGCCAAAACTCGTAAACTTGGTCTACCCAGAGGTCAATCTTGTACTCAACTGACACCTTGCGCGATGCTCCAAACCCCAGCATATCCAGAGCATAAACGGTATGATGCTGGCCTAAGACTTCCAAATTGTGACGCCAATGCCCAATTGAGGTACCAAATCCATGCAACAGTAATATCGGTGAGGTGAATTCATGATTACCTCTTTGAGGAGGGCGAAAGTAGGTATAGCGAGTT
Organism: uncultured bacterium; assembly: GCA_966675205.1. GTDB lineage: Bacteria > Cyanobacteriota > Cyanobacteriia > Cyanobacteriales > Coleofasciculaceae > JBFLZA01. Next base: position 6,577 of record CBKWLJ010000143.1, on the reverse strand, counting down.
TGCCAGCCTCGCCAAACCCAGTCTCGCTGACTCCCGACACGTTGCTGCCAAGGTACTGATGTTGTCACCAAATCCTTCACCTTAAAATACGTTTACGCATCCTCTTCTATTGTAGTTTTGCCTGAGGTCTGGCTGTTTGCCCTTAGCTCTTGCCTAGCCTTGAATGTTCCTTCGTGAGATGCTCTATCTAGAAAATAGGACTCAGGAGTCAGGAGAGAGCTATGTTTATGACTTCATTGTGAGCGCAGTTCAGGATGTCTAATTTGGAAGTTAAATTAACAACTGGCATAGAACCTGGAGAAGACTCAGTACAATGTCAAGTGTTAACACAGCCTACTCATCAACCTATAGACCTTACAACCATTAAGCAAACACCTGTGACAGACAAAAAACCCCAACGCGATTTACCCCCAATTAATGAAAGAATCCGGTTTCCCAAAATTCGAGTGATCGACACAGATGGGGAACAGCTAGGGATAATCTCTCCTAGAGACGCTTTACGGATCGCCCAGGAGAAGCAATTGGATCTCGTCTTGGTTAGTGACAAGGCCGATCCGCCGGTGTGTCGCATTATGGACTACGGCAAGTACAAATTTGAGCAGGAGAAAAAAGCCCGCGAAGCGAAGAAAAAGCAGCACACTGCTGATGTCAAAGAAGTGAAGATGCGCTACACCATCGAAGCTCATGACTACCAGGTGCGTGTCAATCAGGCTGAACGCTTTCTCAAATCAGGAGATAAAGTTAAGGCCACAATTACGTTTCGAGGACGAGAAATTCAACACAGTGACTTGGCTGAGGGTTTGCTCAAACGCATGGCCAATGATTTGCAAGATTTCGCGGAGGTGCAGCAAGCTCCAAAGCGAGAAGGTCGTAACATGATGATGCTGCTCTCTCCGAAGAAATAACACTCAGCTTGTTAGCCATTTATCCTTAGTCACAGGCTTGAGCATTACGAAGGTTGAAACAGAGGGCTAAAGGTTAGAAAATTAAAGCTTTCAACGTATCCTGAGGAAACAGTTCCACGAACAATCGACGAGTGGCAACAGTGTTTCAGGCTGATGACTAGTGACTGAGGACTAAGGACTAACAATCATGAAATTGCTTCCTCGGACTCGCATTCAGGGGGGTTGGGTACGCAAAATCCTCCAGTGGGTGAATCTCCGCCCAGAAGAAGGAGAGCGAACATTATTGATGTTCGCCTTCTACACAGCTACCTCAGTGGGTCTTTTGTGGTTTGAGTACAGTGCAGTAGCACTGTTCTTAGACAAATACGGTGCCAAGTGGTTGCCTGTGATTTACATCGCTAGTGCGGTGATGGCATCGGGTTTGGGAGTTTTGTATTCCTGGCTGCAAGGTTTGTTTCCGATGCGAAGGGTTTTGGTGGCGATCGCATTACTCGCTGCCTTACCCTTGTTGCTGTTTCGCTTGGGTTTGGGGTTGGAGTACCTCAGTCCTTTCATCGGCTTTGCTACGATTTTCCTGTTGCGGTTGTGGATGGATGCGGTTGAAGTCCTTAATGACCTCAATTCTCAGGTTGCGGCTAATCAACTGTTTAATATTCGAGAAATAAAACGAGCTTACCCCATCATCTCGAGTGGTTTGTTGGTTGCTGATGTGATATCAGGTTTCTCTTTACCGTTGTTACTGCACATTGTTGGGCGTTTGGAGAATGTATTCATCGTTGCTTCTTGCTCCATGCTGGTAGGAGCGGGAACATTGTTTTATTTAAGCGATCGCTACAGCCAAGCGTTTCCCGACGCACCCGCACTGCAATGGGAAGAAACCGAATCGGAATTTGCTGTCCCCAGTGCTACGGGCCCGCTACAGCGCTACATCATCCCTCTGTTTGCCTTTTTTATCATGGGAGAAGCGCTGTATCTCCTGGTCGAGTTTCAGTATTTAAGTCAATTAGAGGAACAATTACCCGAAACTTCCGATATTGCGGGTTTTTTAGGGTTATTTAGCGGAATTGTCGGACTATTTGAACTCACTTCCCAATGGTTTGTCTCCAGTCGTGCGATCGATCGCTTAGGCGTGTTCGTTGCTGCCATGATGTTGCCTGCCTCACTGGCAATTTTGGGAGTACTCATGCTGACAGGTGTTCTAGACTTTGCCATTGCACTGATTGGTCAAATTATCCCTTTACCCGGATTAATTACGGGGCTGTTTGTGGGTTTGATTTTGCTCCGGTTTATCGATGAATTACTGCGTTACACCTTAATTGCTGGGATTGAACCTGTACTCTTCCAGCCTTTGCCGGAAAAAATGCGTAATGCCGTTCAGACAACCGTCCAAGGGATTGCTGAACCGATAACCACTGGGGTTACAGGACTAAGCATCTTAGCCACGATTTGGTTGGTGCATCATGCCTTTTCCCAAGGGGAACAGTTGCAAAATTGGCTCTTTATCTTTGCGATCGTGATTTGTTCGCTCATCTGGTTACTGTGTGGCTGGTTGATGCGAGCAAGTTATGTCAGCTTGTTAGTTGAGAATGCAGAGCAAGGACGCTTGGGTTTTGCCGATGTAGACTTGCGAGCGTTCAAGCGGGCTGTGGTGGACGCTTTAGAACAACCGGGAACAGAAGCGGATAAACGCTCCTGCATCCAATTGTTGCAACAGATTGACCCAGCAACGGTGGGTGAGGTGCTTGGCCCTTTGTTACCCCGCTTGTCTACAGCATTGCAGCGCCAAAGTTTAGAAGCCATGTTGGAACACCCCAACCCGGATTATTTGAACGACGTTCAAGCGCTGATTGACCAAAAACCCCCCCCAGAAGTTTTAGCCTTAGCATTGCGCTATGTTTGGCTAACCCAGCCAGAATTGGATATTCGCACAATTAAGCATTATCTCAACCCTAGTGTTGAGCCAACGGTACGCGCCACAGCCGCAGCATTGATGTTACGTCGAGGCACCTCAGCCGAGAAGGCAGAGGCAACCAATACATTGCGGCGAATGCTCACCTCCAAACGGGAACGAGAACGGGTGATGGCAACGCGGGCGCTAGGAGAGGCGGAGTATTTACAAGCACTGAGAGTTTATATTCCCAATCTTCTACAAGATGAGTCGCTGCGGGTACGTTGTGCGTTGTTGGAGGTGATTGCCGCCACTCATTTGGAAGAGTACTACTCTTCTCTGGTAAGAGGACTGTACTACAAATCCACTCGCGAGGCTGCCCGTATCGCTTTAGTCCGCCTTAAGGATGAAGCGATTCCCCTACTCATAGAGTTAGCAGAAGATGCCCACAAACCTGATTTGGTGAGGATACAAGCTTGGACAGCTTTAGGTGAGATTGGAACGCCAGAAGCCTTAACTCAATTAAGGCAACAACTGCTGACTAGCTGGGGTACAACTCGTCGCAATATTCTCCGTACCTTGCTGAAGATTCCCAAGGACGTGGGCATTGAAAGTGTTCTAGATCAAGTGGGACGAAGTGGAATTGAAGCATTAATTGAGCAAGAATTACTGTTTTTAGGCCAAATTTATGCTGCTTGTCTTGATCTAAGAGCAGAAACCAGTTCGGTACAAGAGGCAGATTTGCTACAAAGGGCGCTCCAAGATATACAAACCGATGTACTGGAGCGGTGCTTTTTACTCATGAAGTTCCTTTATCCGATTAGTGCGATTCAAGCGGCAGCGTTTAACTTGGAGTCAGAATCCCGCTCCAATATTGCACTGGGTCTGGAAATTTTAGACAATACGCTTGATATTCCGCAAAAACAAGCGTTTTTGGCAATTTTAGATCGGCGTCCCTTGGAAGAAAAGATGGCTTGTCTAGGAGAGTGGGTGCCTTACCAGCCGATGCATCCGAGCGATCGCTTACGTCGGTTAATTGAGTTTCGTCATTTTCTCCCCGACTGGCCGTTGGCTTGCTGCTTTCATTTAGCCCGAACCGCTCACTATAGTTTGACACCAGAAGCGACGCTTGTATGCCTGAATCATCCCACGGGTTTTGTCCGGGAAGCGGTTTTAGCGTATTTGAAAGTTGCTTCTCCTCGTTCTTGTATGGAATTGCTACCGATGCTGAAAAACGATTCAGATCAATTGGTTGCCGCTCAGGTGCAGCAGATGATGGTAGAAATGGGTCAAATGGGCTAAAGAAGTACAGCATTCTCCTGAACGTCTGTATTCTTTTTGTGCAAGCAGAACGAGAATTCGCTTGAATTTACACGTTACAAGGGATAATTTATTCCATTACAACTTCTGAATCTCGGAGGTTACGGTACACTTAATGTTTCCCCTGTAATACAGCGCCAATAGCTATCAGCCAACCGCTAACCAATGTTAACCAGCGTTGAGCGTTTATTGTTTGTCAGAGCCGTCCCGATATTCCAAGAACTGCGGGATGATTTTTTGGTGCGTCTAGCCTCTGTGATGGATGAGTTATCCTTCCCCGCTAATCACACCATCTTTACCCAAGGACAGGAAGGCCGATCGCTTTATATTGTGGTGTCCGGTTCAGTCAGGGTTCACCTGAGCGATCGCGAATTAGCCCAACTTAAGCAGGGAGCCTGTTTTGGGGAAATGTCCTTATTTGATGCCGAACCCCGTTCAGCGTCAGTCACGACCCTAGAACCCTGTGCCTGTCTGATGCTGACCCAATTACAACTTTATGATGCCATTGATGAGACACCGGGAATTGCGATTAATATCATCCGTCTGCTTTCCCGCCGGATACGGGAACTAAACAATAAACTGAATGCTTACGAGGCTAAAAGTCCGGTAGCGGACTTTACCAGAGCTGGGAATTTAGCAGGATAAAGGTAGCGTCGGGCTACGTTAGCGCTTTTTGTGAAGTCTAATGTACCAGTCTGATGAACTCGTCCGATTCATATTCCACTGCCCCTAGAGCTTTCAGCGTGGCTTTTTGTGCTTGAGTTAAACCTGTAACGCCAGTAATGTTCAGACCTTCGTAGAGTCGGTTAGCTCTTAGAGTTTTCAGGCACTCACCCGTAGTAACATCCCAAAGCTTAATCGTCTCATCTTGGCTGCTACTGGCTAAGGTTTGACCATCCGGGCTAAAGGCAACTGAAACGACCTTATCGCAATGTTCCTGCAAAGTTCTCAGGCATTCACCTGTGCTGATATCCCACAACTTTATCGATTGGTCTTCACTGCTAGTCGCTAAAGTTTTGCCTTGAGGGCTAAAACTAACTGACCAGATCCAATGGGTGTGGCCTTGCAAAGATTTAAGATATTCGCCCGTGTTGACATCCCATAACCTCACTGTTTGATCGATACTACCAGTAGCTAGGATTTGACCATCCGGGCTGAAGACCACTGATACTATCCTATTGCCATGTCCCTGTAAAGTTTTCAAGCATTTACCCGTGCTGACATCCCACAATTTTACGGATTGGTCTTCACTACCACTAGCCAAGATTTGACCATCTGGACTGAAAGCGACTGACCAAACAAAATTGCTATGTCCCCGTAAGGTTTTGAGACACTTACCCTCATTGACATTCCATAGTTTTACTGTCTGATCGAAACTTCCGCTAGCCAAAATTTGTCCATCTGGGCTAAAGGTTACCGACCAAACCTGACTGGTATGTCCCCGTAAGATTTGGAGGCACTTACCCTCACGGATATCCCACAGCCTCACTGTGCGATCGAAACTCCCACTAGCTAGGGTTTGAGTATCTGGACTAATGGCAACTGACCAAATCCAATTGCTATGTCCCTGTAAGGTTCTCAGGCACTTCCCGTCACGAATATCCCACAACCTTACCAATTTGTCTTCACTACCACTAGCCAGGATTTGACCATGCGGGCTATTTACACAGGGTTGCAGCGCAAAGGCGACCGACCACACACAGTTACTATGCCCCTGCAAGGTTCTTAAGCACTTCCCGTCATGAATATCCCATAGCTTCACGGTCTGATCAAAACTCCCACTAGCCAGGGTTGAACTATCTGGACTGAAACTAACTGACCAGACCCGACTGCTGTGTCCCTGCAAAGTTCTGAAGCATTTACCATCATCAACATCCCACAACTTCACTGTTTGGTCTTCGCTGCCACTGGCAAGTGTGCGACCATCTGGGCTGAAGGCAACTGATGATACCAAATGACTATGTCCTTGACAGGTTGTGAGGCACTTACCTTCAGGGATATCCCACAGCCTCACTGTTTGGTCAGCACTGCCACTGGCAAGTGTGCAACCATCTGGACTGAAGGCGGCTGACCAGACTTGATTGGTATGTCCCTGTAAAGTTTTGAGGCACTTACCATCAGAGACATCCCACAATCTTACTGCTTGGTCAGCACTGCCGCTAGCAAGCGTGCGACCATCCGGACTGAAAACAACGGACAATACTAAATTGGTATGCCCCTGTAAAGTTTTAATGCACTTTCCATCACAGATATCCCACAACTTCACTGTTTGGTCAGCACTGCCACTGGCAAGCGTGCGACTATCCGGACTAAAGGCAACTGAAGATAACCAATCTGTATGACCTTGTAAGGTTTTCAGGCACTTCCCGTCCCGTACATTCCACAGTTTTGCTGTTTGATCAAAACTACTACTAGGGCGTGTCATCAAATAGGTGCCGACCTAGTTTAAAATCAGTAGCCTTAG
>CBKWLJ010000142.1:0-18558 GCA_966675205.1 uncultured bacterium | reverse complement strand
AACCTTTTTTCCCTTCTGCCTTCTGCCTCCTTACTTCTGCCTTCTTGCACTAGTCTGGGGTCAAGCTTACCGGAGTACTCAAGGAGGAATAGCAATGAATAGAGTACCAGATTGGACGTGGAAGTGTAAGGATTCCCTGGTTCAAGTTGCCGCAGGTTCCGTCACACTGGAAGGAAATCTCACTATCCCTGTCGGTGCCCCAGGAATTGTACTATTTGCTCACGGTAGCGGTAGCAGTCGGCACAGCCCTCGCAATCGTTATGTTGCCGAAACACTGCAAGCGGCAGGACTGGCAACCTTGTTAATCGACTTGCTCACCGCCCAAGAAGAAATCCTTGATAACCAGACAAAGCAACTGCGCTTTGATATTTCTCTGCTGGCTGAGCGCTTAATCGGTGCTACAGATTGGCTCGAGCAAAACCCAGACACCCGCAATCTCAGGATTGGTTACTTCGGGGCTAGTACTGGAGCGGGGGGTTCCCTCGTGGCAGCAGCAGCACGTCCGGATGCGGTTATTGCCGTGGTTTCACGGGGCGGGCGTCCCGATTTGGCGGGTTCTGCCTTGCCTCGCGTTCAAGCTCCTACACTGCTAACTGTGGGGGGGAATGACCCCGTTGTGATTCAGTTCAATCAGCAGGCAATGGCACAACTACGAGTTGAAAAGCGGCTGGAAATTATTCCTGGGGCAACCCACCTGTTTGAAGAGGCAGGAACACTGACACAAGTGGCACGATTGGCAAGTTTATGGTTTCAGCATCACTTTCTGCCTCCTGAGGAGTTGGGCCCACACCTTACTAATATGAATGAGGAGGGAACCAAGGAAGAGATTTTATAACGTAACAATAGTCGGTCAATTCCTGAAGACCTGAAAATTCTGTGCCAAGATTTATATCATCTGTTTTTCTAACATTGCTTCATCGCTCTTAGACTTTTTGCATAAATTGCCAAGCTAAGGGCAATAAAGACTACAGAGTTATGCGACCAAAATTGATGTAAAGCAAGCTCTTGTCCACAGCGAAACGCAGGGATTCAGGGAAAATGAGCAGATATAAGGTCGTCCGAGAATTGGGACGTAACCGTGAAGGGGGACGCATTACCTACCTCGTCACTGACACCCATCTCAAGCCACCGCAACAGGTGGTGATTAAAGAATTCCGATTTGCTGCTTCGGGTGCCAATTGGTCGGGTTTTAAAGCTTACGAACGGGAAATTGAGGTTCTGCGAGAACTAGAACACCCCCGCATCCCGCGCTACTTGGATTCGTTGCAAACAAAGTCGGGCTTTTGCCTAGTACAGGAGTATAAAAACGCACCATCCTTAGCGGAAAAAGGCAATTTTACTCCTGAAGAGATTAAGAAAATCGCTGTTTCAGTATTAGAAATTTTAGTTTACTTGCAACAACGCACTCCCCCAGTCCTTCATCGAGATATCAAACCGGAAAATATCTTGGTTGATAGGCAATTGAAGGCTTACCTGATTGATTTTGGTTTTGCTCGAATTCGGGGTGGGGAATTAGCGCTGAGTAGCATTGCGGCTGGAACACCAGGCTTCATACCGCCGGAAGAACAGTTTGGTCGTCCCCTCACGGAAGCATCAGACCTCTATAGTTTAGGGGCAACGCTAATTTGTTTGCTTACAGGAACGCGATCGCAAGATATCGGGAATTTAATTGATCACAATTATCGCTTTAATGTAAAAAAATTACTTCCCCACCTCAATCCCCGTTTCCTTGCCTGGTTGGAAAAGATGGTTGCCCCCAACCTCAAGCAGCGTTTTAATAATGCGGCGGTTGCCTTAGCAGCACTCCAACCGATTCAGGTTGTTGGCGGTGCTACTTTCGTCGAGAGGCTAGGGTATGCCATAACTCAAAGCTTTAGACGAAACGACTCGAGGAAGACTCGTCGCTTGAGAACTGTATTACTTGGTTTAGTAATAATTTTGGTGATAGCTTTAGGACTCTCGCTATTTAGGAATAACACTCAAACAACGACCACTGCAACCTCAAGTTTCTATTATTCCGTGATTGGCTTAGGGACTCTGGGTGGGAATTCCAGCGAAGCGAATGACCTCAACGACGTGGGGCAAGTGGTTGGTGCTTCGACAATCAACAGTCCCAATTTTACTCAGCACGCCTTTTTCTGGGACAACGGCACGATGAGTGACTTGGGCACGCTTGGTGGTAAATCTAGCTACGCCCATGGTATCAACAACCAAGGACAAGTCGTAGGGAACTCGGATACGTCGGATGATTTCGATGGCGGTGCTCGTCATGCCTTTTTGTGGAATAACAACACGATGACTGCCTTGGGAACTCTTGGCGGCAAATTTAGCTTCGCCTTTGACATCAATGACACCGGGCAAGTCGTTGGGGATGCCTCTAGCAGCAGTGAGACTCATGCCTTTTTGTGGGAAAACGGCACAATGGCTGATTTCGGTACCCTTGTTGGTGACAAACATAGCAGCGCTAGAGGCATCAATAATGCAGGGCAGGTAGTCGGTGTTTCAGGGGTGGGCGATTTGTCTTTACGTGCCGTTTTATGGGACAAGGGCACAATGAATCAATTGAGCGACTCTAGCTTAGCTCACAGCATCAATGAAAAAGGGCAGGTAGTAGGGTTTTCGCGAACCAACGGCATGAACCAACATGCCGTTTTTTGGGACAACGGTACCCTGCTGGACTTAGGCACCCTCGGCGGCAGTAGAAGTGAAGCTTATGACATCAACGATGCTGGTAAAGTGGTGGGTTATGCATCCGTCAGCGATGAAGCTTCGCACGCTTTTATTTGGCGGGATGGAAAAATGTTCGATCTCAACAACCTACTGCCTCCTAATTCCGGTTGGACATTAAACTCTGCTAAGGCCATTAATAACAATGGACAGATTGTAGGGTCTGGAATATTTAATGGTCAGAACAGAGGTTTTTTATTAACCCCTGTTACAGTCACTCAATAGGTAAATTAAGGTAGCAATTTTTTAGCGCATTTGCATCATTCTTACAACCTATCGTAGAAATTTCAATCGGCAAACAGACATCTATCTTTTATCGGTGTGCATCTGTGGTTCAAATTTCTTCAATCTATTTCTCAGTTATAGCAAAAGGCAGAAGGCATAGGGCATAGGGCAGAAGATTTGTTACTGATACGTGGTCGTTTCATCTGTTAAAGCTGTCCTAACCTTTATGGCGACAGCTATATAGCAAAAGGCTTCGATACAGAAGGCTCCAAGAGAAAAAACTAACTGCTCAAGGTTTCAAAATTTGGAGAGAGTCAAGAGTCAGCCTAGCAACTGCTATATCTGCAATTTTCGCTCCTAATTCAATAAAAAAATTATAGAACAATGAGTAAATATAAGGTTGTCCGAAAACTGGGATACAATCGGGAAGGGGGACGAATTACCTACTTAGCTACTGACCATTCTACAGGCAAACAAGTAGTTATCAAAGAATTTCGGTTTGCGACATCGGGTGCCAATTGGTCAGGCTTTAAAGCCTATCAACGCGAGATCGAAATGTTAAAACAATTACAGCATCCTCGCATCCCGCATTACTTAGATTGCCTGGAAACTAAATCTGGGTTTTGCTTGGTACAAGAGTATAAAAATGCCCTATCTCTAGCAGTACGACGCAGCTTTACGGCTGAAGATATCAAGCAAATTGCTGTATCAGCCTTAGAAATTTTGGTCTACCTCCAGCAGCGTATTCCCCCAGTAATTCATCGAGACATCAAGCCAGAAAATATTTTAGTGGATAAACAATTAAATGCTTATCTGGTTGATTTTGGGTTCGCTCGGATTCGAGATGGGGAATTTGCAATAAGTAGCATTGCCGCAGGGACTCCAGGGTTCATGCCGCCAGAGGAACAATTTGGTCGTCCCCTCACGGAAGCATCAGATCTTTATAGTTTAGGGGCAACGCTGATTTGTTTGCTGACGGGTACTCGTTCTGTAGATATCGGGAAGTTAATTGATGATGACTATCGCTTTGATTTTAAGAATTTAGGTTCCCAACTCAGTCCCCGTTTTGTGAAATGGCTGACCAAAATGGTGGAGCCTAATCTCAAATACCGTTATCCCAATGCTGCTGCTGCCTTAGCGGCATTAAAACCAATTCAGGTGAAGGATGATGCCCAAATTTCCTCAAGCATTATCTTGGTATTAGCTGTCGCTATGTATTTAATGTTTTTGGGTTTAATGAGTTTAATTAGGATAGATTCTAAGAGCGAAAAAGCAATAAAAATTGAAGATTATAATTTCCCCATTTCTAGCCTAGATCAAAGGATTCAAGATGTACACTCCCTGAATCATCAAGCCATTCCTTTTCAAATATCTTCTCAAGGAAATAGCCCTTTTGCTTTTGTAGGAACATTTGAGGGGGAGTATCGGATTTATCCTACTTTTATTGAGGTTAATGTTAAGAAAGCAGTAATAGAGCTTCGGGATAATGCCGCCTACAAAGGGCAAAGAAAGCTCAGTTCTGTTAAGTTTCACCTGGGGAAAGACACATCCACAGGGCGATGGAAAACTGCTAATAGAAGTAAGCCTTTAGCCGTGAATAGGGTAATGCATCCGGGTGATACTTACACGTTTACCTCTACTCGTTTCTTAATTCCTAAAGCCAGCTCAACCGAGCTGTTAAAGCATTGGTTGGTTGTTGAGATGGAATCAACGACTCTTGATGGTCAATCTGCAAGAACGTCTCGTGGTTTTACTTATGCTCACAGTCAGCGGAATATTTTCTCGCCTGTGTATACAACGACTTCACAAATCGCACTGATGGGCAAACCCTCTTTAGTGGGATATTGGAACTTTGATGGATGCAGTGATACAAGTAAACCAATGCTGGCTAATCAGTTAGGTAGTCAAGTACAGGGAGCAAGGCTTAAAGGTGTCATCTGCGATCGCGGACGTTTTGGAGCTGCGGCATTCTTTGATGGTGTTGATGATTTGATTGAAATTCCCGACCACCGTAGCTTCCACTTTACGAATCAGATGACTGCTACTGCTTGGGTTAAACCCTTACGTGTCTCCGGATTGCAAACTATTGTAAACAAGTGGTACGTAAAAGACTCGTATATGCTCCTGATAGAAAACGGTAATTTTGTCTTTACCGTGGCATTTCCTAATGGACAGCAGGGAATTCCAGTTAAGGTTTCAGCACCCGCTACTCAAGGTGTCTGGACGCATGTTACTGGGGTTTATGATGGTCAGATGCTCTTACTTTACATCAATGGTCAACTAGCAGCATCAACGGCAGCAAGTGGTATACTTCAAGATTCTCAGCGCCCAATCTCGATTGGTAACAATCCCTCTTGGAATGCATTCCATGGGAGCATCGATGAAGTTCGGCTCTACAATATTACACTTGACGCTACCCAAGTGTCGCAGTTGTCATCTTCAGTTCCCACTAAGCAGTAAGCAATTATCTGTTAAATTCTTGTCGGGGAGAGCAATCTTCTGTGAAGCAAGAATCTCCCGTCACAGCGTCAGCTTGACGGTGAGAGTGTCAATAGTGGAAGGTATGATGAGCAGGTTCAACAATAATTCGTAATGCGTGAATACTCGCTCTCGAGTGAGAAGCAAGCTACCAGGACTTACGCATGGATACCATATATAGTAGGGGCGATTCATGAATCGCCCCTACAAATGGCGGTTTAACAGTAAATTGGCGTAAGTCCTGGCTACGTAATTCGTAATTAACAGGCGAGTTAGAGTCAGGAGACAACGCACGCCGCTCTACTACAAGGTCAATTACGAATTACGAATTACGAACTACGAATTTTGAATCCCCTGTGTTCAACCTTCGTTACTGGTAACTGATAGCTGTGAAAGCGCGGTGCCAGCCGGCAATTGTAAGCAGACTTTCAAGACACAAAATCTCATGGAAGGACAACTAGTCGGAGGACGTTATCAAATTATCAGGCAGCAAGGACGTGGCGGGTATGGTATTACCTTTTTAGCTGAAGATCGGCAACTACCCGGTAACCCTCCATGTCTGGTTAAGCAACTCAAGCCTAAAGCAACCGATCTGAAGAATCTACAGGTAGCGGCACAGTTATTCAATAGAGAAGCACAAGTTCTCTACAGGTTAGGCAATCATGCTCAGATTCCTCAACTTTTAGCTCACTTTGAGGAAAATCAAGAATTTTATTTAGTTCAGGAGTTTATAGAAGGTCACAATCTCAGCCAAGAACTCATTTCAGGTAAGCCGTTGAGTGAGTCTTATGTCATTGCTCTGTTGCAAGATATTCTGGAAGTTTTGGTATTTGTGCATCAGCAAAATGTTATCCACCGCGACCTTAAACCTAAAAATATTAGACGGAACAAAGATGGCAAAATTGTTCTGATTGATTTTGGCTTAGTCAAGCAACTGAGTACTCAGCTCATGGATTCTCCCAATATCGTAACGATGACGATTAACATGGGCACTCCTGGCTATATGCCGAGCGAACAAGCTCTAGGGAAGTCAAAGTTCAGTAGTGATATTTATGCCGTAGGGATGATTGGAATTCAAGCCCTCACGGGAATAAGACCGCGTCAATTACCAGAAGATGAAAAAGGTGAAATTGTCTGGCGTGACCAAGTACAGATTAGCTCAGAGTTAGCCGATGTTTTAGACAAGATGGTGCGCTATGATTTTCGACAACGTTATCCATCAGCAAAAGAAGCACTGCAAGCTCTAAAAGACACAGGATTAATCGCTTCTATCTCATCGCTACCGGCCCCACCTGGCAGCCCTCAAGTATTGTTGAATAGAGCACATACTTTGTGTGAATTGAAACGATATGCAGAGGCAATTTCCTGCTACGAAGAAGCGATTTTAATTCAGCCAAATTGCTATCAAGCTTGGTATGAACGAGGCAAGGCGCTCTATCAATTGAAACGGTATGAGGATGCGATCGCTTCTTATGACAAGGCCATTCAAGGCCAACCCGAAAATGCAGAGGCTTGGTTTGAACGCACTCAAGCACTCTATCAGTTGCAATCGTACTCCCAGGCCATAACTAGTTTGGACAAAGCCATTCAAATCAGACCCAACTACGCTGAAGCTTGGGTGATGCGAGGGCTGGTACTCCGAAATTTACAACGGGCTCAAGAAGCGATCGCTTGTTATGACAAAGCAATAGAATTTAATCCCAACTCTGTGCAGGCTTGGTATAACCGAGGCGTGTTGTTAGCTAGCTGGCAACGGTATGAAGAGGCATTTGCTGCTTTTGAGCAGGTGATTCAACTCCAACCCAACCATGTGGCTGCTTGGTTCAACCGAGGTGCAGCCTTAGGAAATTTGCAAAAGTACGAAGAAGCGATCGCTTGTTATGACAAGGCGATAGAATTCAATCCCAACTATGTGCAGGCTTGGTTGCAGCGAGGGATGGCGCTAGGGGAGTTGCAACGATATGAAGAGGCAATCACTGCTTATGACAAGGTGATTCAACTCCAACCCGACTATGGTGAAGCCTGGTTTCAAAGAGGTTTTGCGCTCTATAACTTGCAGCGCTACGAAGAGGCGATCGCTTCTTATGATAAAACCATTAAATTCGATCCCCTAGACGCGGAAGCTTGGGGGAATCGAGGGGGAGTATTGTTGATGTTGCAACGGTATGAAGAGGCGATCGCTTCTTTCGATCAAGCCATTCAAATTCAACCGCATTTTCCCACCGCAATACACAACCGAGCAGAGGCACTGAGTAAGCTAGGGAGACGGGGAGTTTGAGGTAGTGGGGAAGCTGGGGGAGCAAGTGTTTCTTTCTGGCATTATGGATGCAATTGTGTCCGTGGGAGACTCTCAAGACTCTTCCAATTCCCGGAAAAAATGAAGGCGGCCCAGTAATAAGGATGGCGGTATCCAGGGGTTTGCAACAGTTCTAATTGAGTTTTTTGTAGCGCTTCGCTGCGTCCTTCTCCTGTAAGGAGTTTTTGGTAGTAGCTTGTCATCAAATCTTTCGTTCCGCTATCACTCACTTTCCACAGACTAATCACTTGACTTTCAGCACCCGCAATCACAAAAGCGCGGCGCAAACCGTAAACGCCTTCTCCATTAATCACATCGCCCAAACCTGTTTCGCAAGCAGACAGTACGACAAGTTGCGTCCCGAATAAGTTGAGTCCTGCGGCTTCAAGAGCTGTCACAACCCCATCCTCTCCACTACTTTCGCGAGGATTGAACCCAGCCAAAGCTAACCCAGAACGCAAAAGCGGATGAACATTGCCGTTGCTGCTGGTTTCGGGAACGTTGGCATTGCTAGGTGCGGGAACAACCTGGAGACTGCGCGAGGTGAAAGATGAAGTCGGAGGCTGTATGTCTTGGAGAAAGAAACCGTGAGTCGCAATGTGCAACAACCTTGGACTCTGAACCTGCTTGAGGGCGTTTTCTGTTGCCTGAGACTGAGTGAGGACAATAGCTTCTGGTAACAAAAGAGCGATCGCATCGGCTTCTGCTGCTGTACCGGGTAAAGGATTAAACTGTAAGCTTGCCAGTTCTGCGGAACGCTGAGGTTCTGCACTCGGCCTAGAGGCAGCTAATCGTACCTCCTCCGTTGGCTTGCCTGGACTAGCATAATCGGGATTAGCGATGAGAACCGGAACCTGAGAATTCACAATTGAGTGTTGTAGTCGCAGTAAGTCTCGACCGGAGGTAAGATAAGTCAATCTGTAGGTTTCAACCAAGTAGCGATCGCGATCGTCCGCCAAGGCTGCAAAGGGAATTAAATTAAGTTGGCTATCCGGAGAGAGCAGCAGATGCTCGGTATTTTCCGTCAATCGCTCTCGAACAGGCTGCATAATTAGAGCATCAAGCATTCGACCCGATTGTTGGACTGGGGGAAGTCGGATGGGATTACGGAGTGCTTTTCCAAAGGCGAGAACAGCTTGCTCAATCACTTCGGCTTCACCGAGATCAACCCAATCGGGTTCGCCTTGAGAGTAGAGGATGTAAGCAGCATAGCGAGGAGAACCCCACTCTTCCTTGGCACTTTTAGCTTTAGGGTTAAAAGGCGTGTAGCGTACCCATTCTACTAGGGCAGTGTTCTCTGGAATAGCTTGTTGAACCGCTGCAATCGTCACGGGTTCATGGGGGGCATCAGAACTCGCTTGTTGTTTCAATAATTTGTTTTCAAGCTGAGAAATTTCAGCTTGCAGTGTCGCCACTTGGATACGATATTCTTTGAGAGGAAGTGCTTCAGGTTTATTAAAAATGAGTTGGGCAAGGCGAGAGCGAGTTGCTATCAACTGATTAAGTAAAACTTGGTCTTCACTCGTCAGATTCTGACGCAAATTTTGTGCTTGATTGACTTCTAATTCCAGCAGGCGTCCTTTGCGCCGCAAAAGAGTTGTCAGTGCTAAACGCCCTGCTTGCAGGTTATCGGGAGCAGTTTGTACATTAAGTGAAATCGCTTTATAGGTTGTTGCCATCAGCGAATCGCTTTCACTCGTTGTGGAAAAGGTAGGATTGAGAGTTCCCTGTGCCAGTAATTGAGCTGAAACTCCTTCACGAATGGCTTGAGCAAGGAAGTTTTCTTCGATATCGAGGCTTTGAGTCCGGAGTTCAATGGTGCGGTTCAATTCATCTTGAGCTTGATAAACGTCAGCCAAGCTACCGAGGGTGTAGGCAAAAAAGGGTTGGCGGGAAGCAGGAGAAGCATTCATTGCTTGCGCCTGATTAGAGGAATAGAACTGCTCTTGGATAGACTCAGAACGCTCAAGGAGCTGTTTAGCTTGGCTGTAGTTGCTCGAAAATCGATAAAGTCGAGCTAACTGAGCCAGTGTAACAGCAACTTGTTGATGTTGCGCTCCGTAGAACTGCTCATTAGTGGTAAGAACGCGCTCAAGCAGAGATATCGCCTGGTTATAGTCTCCCATCTGAGCGTATAAATTAGCTTTTGTATCAAGCAGAAGTATTTGAACTGGCTGGGAGAATAAGTCGTCCTCTGGTACTGAAATTTCTTCGAGCAGAGCGATCGCTTGCTGGTAATCCCCTAGTTTTTGATAGAGAGCCATCAACGGCAGGCGATTGAGAATGCGGCTCAAAGCGTCGGGTTTGAATTCATTTTCTTGTAGGGCTAAGGAACGCTCCAATACGATCGCTGCTTGGCGAGTGTTGCCCGTTTGCTGATAGAGTTCGCCTAATTGTTCTAAAATCAGGGATTCATCTCTTGGAGCTGGAGATTTAAGCAAAGTTAGCGCCTGTGTTAGTAACTGTTCTGCTTCGCGATCGAGTTCCAACGTTTGATAGAACTCAGCCAGGTTACTGACAGTAGTAAGGTAAGGATGAGCAAAGCGACTCTTCGTTGTCATTCCGCTCACCAATCCCGATAAATCCCAAGCCTTCCAGGTTGTTTGTGGATAAAAGTGTTGCTCCAGATTCAAGTTCTTCCAAATTGACAAAGACTGCTCAAAGCGCTCTCGTGCCTCTGTCGGATATCTTTGGCGAACTTTCAATATTGCCAAATTGTTGAGGAGTACTGCTACTTCCGGAGATTGCCCACCCCGATGCTTCTGATAAATTGCTAAAGTACGGTGTAATAAATCAGTTGCTCGTTCAAAATCAAAGGTGTTGTTGTATAGAGCGGCTAAATTAACTCTGGTATCGGCGACTCTCAAACTTTCAAGTCCCCACACCTGCTCCTGAAGCTTGAGCGATTGCTCGACTAGAGCGATTACATCCTCATAAGTGGGCTTGGATGAATCAGCATTGACAGGATCTGATCGCTCCAATGCTCCCCTGAGAATCGCTTCATTTAAGTCCAATGCTTGCTGATAGAGGCGCTCTGATTCCTCAATTAAGCGATCGCGTTCTTGCTCAACACTAGTCTGCTTAGCATCACCCAAGAGCTGTTGGGCTTGTTCAAGCTGGCGGCGAACTGCTTCGTCGAGTTCGGGGGTTAGCCATGGAGGTGTGGAAGAAGATTGCTGCTGTTGCGCTGCTGCAAGTTCTGGTAACGCTACAAACCAACTAAAACTCAGGCAAATTGTAGCCCCTAATTGCCACCAATTTTGTTGCATCTCAGTCACAATTGTTTAGTTCTACAGCATTTTCTAGGCTAATGAGGTACATCCCATACTAATCTCCCATTTTCTATAAGAGAAGAGAGAAAACTTGACTGTACCTCACCAGTATGAAAATTGCTGTATCATCTTTCAGGGATTTACAATTCTTTAGAAACAGCCCTAACTTTACACAAGAATTGATGCGTTGAACTATACGTGTACTTGTTGTTACATTTTTCGCTGCTGAGATATCAATCGGCTAAATTTATCTCAGATTAGCTAAAAATCTGATTAGCTCAGGAAAGCCGAAAACCTATGCACAAACTTCATCGAATTTTATTTACTATAGCTCTAACCTTGAGCATCTTGAGTTTTCCCACCCAAGCTTTTGCTAAAACTAAAATTCAAATGGCCATCCTTTTAGACTCTAGTAATAGCATGGATGGATTAATTGACCAAACTCGGACTCAACTTTGGCAAATTGTTAATTATTTAACTCAAGTGACCAAAGAGGGTGAAGTTCCAGAATTAGAAGTGGCTCTCTACCATTATGGCAACGATAATTTACCCTCCTCCGAAGGGTTTGTCAGACTCTTAACGGGATTTACTCCAGAATTAGATTTAGTTTCCGAAAAGCTATTTAGTATCAAAACCCAAGGGGGTCAAGAATATGCAGGTTGGGCAATGCGTTCAGCCATGAAAGAATTAAACTGGAGTAAAGACAAGGAAGATTTTCGCGTTATCTTTATTGCAGGGAATGAACCTTTCGATCAAGGCCCGATCGCTTGGAAGGAAGCTGCCACTCTTGCAGTTAAGGGAGATACCCTTGTTAATACGATTTACTGTGGTTCCGCAGAAAGTCAGGAACGACAACTTTGGGCTGAAGGCGCTTCCTTAGCACAAGGAAGTCATTTCAATATTAACCAAAACGAAAAGATTGAGTTTATTAAGTCTCCTTATGATGAGCAAATAACAGATTGGAATGCGAAACTCAATCAAACCTATATTCCCTATGGAGAACAAGGAACAGTAGGACAACAACGTCAGGTGATTGAAGATAGTAACTCTGGTATTAACTTGGCGACAAGAGGTGCTTCCAAAGCTTCGCAATATTATAACAATGCTTCTTGGGACTTGATTGATGCTCTTGATGAAGGAAGAGTTACCCTTGAGCAATTACCCAATGAGGCTTTACCGCTAGTGATGCGGAGTATGACTTTAGCTCAAAAGCAACAATATGTAGTGGCAAAGAAAGCTGAAAGAGAGACTATTCAAAAAATGATTCGGGATTTATCTCAAAAGCGTAACGAATATGTAGAAAAAGAACGCCAAATTAATGCGAATAGTGGCAAAACTACTCTTGATTCCGTCATTATTCAAAGTTTGGGTAAGCAATTAGCTGCTAAGGGATTTACGATCCGACGTTCATGAACTTCATACACAACCAAGGATGAAAATTACTCTCTCCTGACCCCTGACTCCTGACTTCTGACTTCTGACTCCTATTTTCAGATTAGACACCATGAGCAGTACTCACAACAAAGGATAAAAATTATTCTTCCCCCATTCCCTGTTCCCTATTCCCTATTCCCTGTTCCCTATTTTCAAGTTAGGTCTAATATAGGCAGTTGGCGATCGCATCAACCCAAAACGCGGCTGTGTCTCAACCGAGGCTCCAACAGCAGTCGCGAAAGCAGGGCTGAGCGCTCAACCATCTGGTCTAGATAGATAAATTCTTCTGGCGCATGTGCTCCGTCACCCACCGCACCCAAACCATCCAATGTGGGGGCGTAGAGGCTGGTGGTGTTCCCATCAGACCCCCCACCGGCTGTCGCTTGCTCGATCTCGAGCCCCAGTTCGGATGCGGCCTGCTGAGCCAGTTGCCAGAGCGCTTGATTCGCTGGAGTTCTCTGCATGGGCGGACGATTAATGCCACCCTTGATCACTAGCTGAGTGCCGGGGATTGTTGGTTGCAATCCCCGAATTGCTGCCTCGATCTCATGGGCGTCTTCCTGGTGTAGCACTCGCACATCGACGATGGCTCGACTTTCCGGGGCCACCACGTTCGGGCGGATACCGCCGTCGATTGTACCGACGTTAACGGTAATTCCTCGCTGGGTGTCGTTGAGAGCAAACAACTTCTGAATTGCGAAGGAAAGCTCCAGGATCGCGCTAGCCCCTTTTTCGGGGTCCAGTCCGGCGTGAGCCGATTTGCCAATCACATGGACGGTAAAGCGACCTACGCCTTTTCGCCTCGTTTTCAATTTCCCGGTTGGGCCCAAAGAGGGTTCCATCACGAAAACGCGATCGGCTGCTTTTGCCAGTCGTCGAATATAAGCGGTGGATTCATGGCTGCCGATTTCTTCATCGGAATTGATAAACATCACGGGAGCAACTTCGGGTTCGATCGCGTTTGCCTGGAGTGCCTCCAATGCAAAGATACTTAGTACTAGTCCGGCTTTCATATCATAAATCCCCGGTCCGTACATCTTTCTCTGTTTTTGCGCGAGAGGCATCTTTTCTAAGGTACCCAGAGGCCAAACGGTATCACAATGTCCGAGGAGAAGCTGGAAAGGCTGATTTTTCTTCCGTTTGCTGGGAACAGCGAGGAGGTGCCCCCCGCTATGGCGACCCATAATGTGTCGGATACGATAGCCTCGGTGTAGTAATGCCTCCTCAAGAATTGCCAATACTTTTTTCTGGGCGGTAGGTACGGTGGAGGGAGATTCTGCCCCAACGAGCCTTGCTAATAGGTCAGTCATTTCTGGCTGACGACGATGGAGGTAGTCCAGAATTCGCTGAGATATCTTGGAAGGTATAGGGTTATTTTGCATTACTGCTTAAAGCCAAAGTGAAACGGAATCGATCTGCCTCAAAAGCTGGCTCTGTTGATACACCCCAAAGCCTATAAATGTCTATATCTTATAATGAATCTAAAATTATAGATTTAAATTTATTAATAAAATTAATAGAAGGGAAGAATTTTCTGTATTTTGGAGGAAGATCTAGGGCTTAGGTGGTTAGCGATCGCAGTCTATGTTTGTTGTGTTCGTTTTAAGGGTTAGTGCTGTAACGCTATGGTGATTAGCCAGGAAAACATAATCAAAGCAGTGGCAACCCTAACCGTGATTGGAATTCCTATCCGATAGGGAAAGGGGGAAGATGGAGCCGCAAAGCAGGAGCAGTTCCAATTTCGTCCATTCCTTTTCCCTTTAACATAAATTGCTGTCCGCTCCCGGTTTTCAGCATTACGGACAAGTAGCTTTAAATCCAACCAGTTTTTTGATTGTCCACTCAAACAGCGCTACACAGTATCAGGCGCTTATGCTGCTTGAAATTCGTTCAAGCGTACAGAAAGCTTGGGTTAGCGGCAATTGACACTCCCCATCAACCCATTGAGATGATTAGCGGTTCAACAGCCATTATGATTTGGCTGCACAAGCACTGTCATAAGGCTGATTCAAACGATCTAAAGTCGAATTGTAGACGGTTAGGTAAGGGTTCACTCTTCCCAATCACCCTCTACCAACACCAACTACAGCTAATGCTGTTTCCGTCTCGACTTTCGCTTAATGGGGCTTTTACCGTGAACGCAACAACTACCAACTTCCTAAACCAAACTTCTGATACCACCGACAACGCTCCGGAAATTATCACCAAGCAGAACACGATAATGTTGAGTGAGCGCTTGAAAGAAGAACTAATTCATCAAGTTGGCTCCTTACCAAGCTGCGCTATGAACGTACTCACTCGCCTAGTCGCGGAAGTCGAACGAATTTGTCGCAAGAGTGAACGCATCCAAAACTCCGGTGACATCAGTTCAATGCAATTAGCATTAGCACGCCAGAGGCTCTCTAAGTGTATTGAGTACTATAAACTGGGTTCTAAGCAAGGTCGTGTCGAACTGCACAGCAGCTTGAGTGTGATGATCTATCGCCATGTGGCACCGACTTCATCCCAACTCAGCTTTGCCGCTCGTCGCCACTTGATTGAAGACTTCTTGCAAGAGTTTTATGCTTGTTCCCTCAAAGCATTTAGGCGGGAAAATCAGGTAGCAGATGACTACACCCCCCGTACCAGAATCGAACTCGCAGAATACATGGCGTTTACTGAGCAATACGCCAAACGACGGGTGACTCTAGGTTATGGTGGTGTGCAATTGCTCGTACTCAGAGCCAAGAGCTTTGCTAAACGCCAGCCTAGCGATACTCTCATGGATATCGAGCAGGCAACAGAGTTTGCTAAAAGTGAAGAAGCACAGGTGCAAAACCGCTCCAAAGTGATGCAACAGGTGCGAGAACGCCTGGTTTCTGACGCCACCGATCCTCATGATGCCGTCTTGCGCGATCGCATTATCTCTGAACTGGTACAATACCTGGAAAATCAAGGACGCTCCGATTGTGCGAATTACTTAATCTTAAAGCTGCAAGACTTTGCCGCACCGGAAATTGACGACATCTTGGGTTTAACACCCAAAGAGCGTGACTATCTACAACAGCGCTTCAAATACCATGTAGAGAAATTCTCTCGCTCTGGCAACTGGCAACTGGTACACCAATGGTTAGGTGCAGGACTTGACCAAAAGTTGGGACTCTCATCGCAGCAGTGGAACACCTTTGTCGCACAGCTCGACTCTACTCAACAGCAGCTATTGAAACTCAAACAGGCAAACCATAGCGATATGGAAATTGCCAAAGCCCTGAAAATTACACCCAAGCAGGTGCAAAAGCGTTTCTCTCATCTGTTGGAGATGGCAAGTCTGGTTCGCAATGATACAGTAAAGAATTCTTCTCATAGCAGGAACCACTCAATTGCTGCATAATGCCTCTCTACCTAATTCGTAATGATGAATGATGAAGGGTTAGTAATTCGGAGCTAAGTACTATGATTGATGACTTATTAGTGACGGATGCGAGTAACTTTTGGGTTTCATCTTTTTCTCCCTATAGCAGCAACATCGGTGGAAATTTAGAACCCGCTGATATAATCACTCCCCATTCAGCACTTAATAGTTCCCTCGGTTTAGGTATCTCTCCAGAAATTATTGACTTAGACGAAAGAGCGACTGGCATCGGCAATCCTTCCATCATGGACTATAGCGTCAATCAAGCCTATAGTTCCAACATCAACGACGTAACTCAATTAAAGGCGTCATCAGTAGATGCATTAACGGGTCAAGCTCTAGAAGGAAGTACTCAAGAAGGAAACATTCGATTTGAGTTTAGCCAACCTTTATTGGGCACACTAACTCTTGAATCTAGTGACGCATTCGTGGGTAGCAACATCCCATCCAGTAGCAATGATTCTCTACTAATTCCTGACTCTGATGGGACATTGGCAACAGCGCTTCACCAAGGTACATTTAATGATGGAACTTTTACCCTTTCTGATTCTGTTGGCTACAACGCAGACCAAAACGACTTCTTTCACTTTTCTGTAGACAACCGAAGTAATCTCAACCTCCGCCTCAATGGGTTGAGTGCAGACGCGAATTTGAAGCTGATTAAAGACCACAATGGCAATAAACAAATCGATAGCAATGAACTCATTAGCGCTTCTGAACTCGGTGGTACTGTAGTTGATTCAGTCAGCCACATCCTAGAAACGGGAGATTATTATGTGCAAGTCTTGCCTGGTATGGGGGGAATTCAAACTTACTATAACCTGGAGTTTCAATTCGTTAAACTCACTGGAGATATTTGGAACCAAGGGTTAGCTAAGTTTGGTGGGGTTTCTGTCGATGATGAAGACCGCTATTACCCGAATGGTGTAAATCTTTACCACTATGACAGTAGCGGTAGAACAAACATGGGAATTCAGTCTAGCAAAGATACTATTATTGTGATTCATGGTTGGCAAAGCAACAGTGAAGCTGACAATATCAAACAGTTATTGACAGCATCTGCTAGCCAATACTCGGAATATCAGGTGCTAGCGATCGATTGGGGAGAAACAATCAATAGCAGAAGCATCGCTCAAGATGACAGAGATACCCTGATTCCCTTCCATACCGCTCGTTCGATTACACCCGTTGCAACTTGGGCGAAGGAAACATTAGAAAAGTTGGGCGTAAATTCTCAACAAATTAGTTTGTTTGGACACAGTTTAGGGTCTTATGTTAGTGCTGAGATTGGGCGATTATTTGGAAAAGTTAAGACTTTAGTGGCGTTAGATCCAGCTTGGCCTGGGAGTAACTATGACTTGAATGGTAATCAACCGGATAATCAGCGTGTATTAGATTTCAAGGATGTGGCAAATAGGTCGCTAGCTTTCGTGGTTAAGGATGCAGTGACTCACTTGGGAGGCTTAGCTGGTGATGCGAATAAAGCGAATAAAGCACATGATTCTTTGGTAGTCAAATATGATGAAGAATACATTTCTCCGAATGGATATAGCCCAATTTTTAATGTTGACAAGTATATAGAGGAAAGAGCCGCAGCCGAACACGGAGCTGTGATCGATGTGTTTAGCGATGCTCTATCAGAGGGATATCTGAAGTTGGAAAATAACCTGGCTTTACCCAATGACCATCGCGATGATTGGTATGGGAACTCTGGTAATTGGGCACTAGGTGGCACGCATGAAGGTCGGATAACAGCAACTCGCTCTGGCAACATTAAGTCCTTAAGTTATGTTTATGATGTGGGTTGGTTCAATCTGCCTAAAGAGAAACAAACTTGGAACTGGGCTTAGGGTTAAATAGGGAGTTTGTATTTGGGTCTACAAGAACTTTTAGTATCTTTGGTACTCATTACGAACTGGCAATTGTTCAGAATTGTTTTGTTTGCCTCTCATGCCTGAACTTATCAATCTTTCCAATCCCTACACTTGATAGGACGAGGTGAGCGAACTGCATAACTTAGAATAATGGCATCACCTCTCTAGGAGTACTTTTATGAATATATCCGATCGGGTTCGTTGGACGACTGCCGATTTAGAATTATTGCCAGATAACGGGAATCGTTATGAGATTATTGATGGGGAATTATTTGTGACAAAAGCGCCGCATTGGGGTCATCAAAAGACTATTGGAAGAATCTACTCTGCCCTTGATACTTGGTCGCTATCTACAGGTTTGGGACAAGCTGCGCTCAATCCAGGGATTATTTTCTCCGATGCCGATAATGTCATTCCCGATGTGGTTTGGGCGAGTAACGAACGTTTAGCTGTGCTGTTAGATGAGGCAGGACATTTAACAGCAGCACCCGAATTAATTGTTGAAGTATTATCTCCTGGTACTGAGAATGTACGGCGCGATCGCGAAGTGAAACTCAAACTTTACTCATCACGGGGAGTAAGGGAATACTGGATTGTCGATTGGAAGTTACAACAAATTGAAGTTTATCGACGCGAACAAGCAATTTTAAGCCTGGTTGCTACGCTGTTCAGTCATGATGTTCTGAATAGCCCTTTGCTGGCTGGTTTTAGTTGTGCGATCGCTCAATTATTTGTTTAACGATATCGACATCTCTCCGTCTCATTCTCAATCCTAAGTTCCATCCCTATCCCAAGGATACAGCCCGGTCTATAAGCCACAACGCTAAGATTGTTAAGGACTGTTTCGCTTGCTAGAGATGC
>CBKWLJ010000141.1:0-18735 GCA_966675205.1 uncultured bacterium | reverse complement strand
CACAAAGCCGCTTTGGGCTTTGTTTGGGCTTGAAATCTGTCTAAGTCCCGCTAATTGCTAAACCACCAAGAAATACAGACCACCACCAAGTAGGTTGAAAGCGCTTGGCAATTTGCTGGGTATTGGGCAAGAAAACAACACTGAGCAATAGAATACCGAGAAAGGTAAAGCTTTGCTTGTATTTTTGGGGTAGATAGGCGAGTTCTGATAGTTCTTTAAACTGTAGTCCCATCTCACTCAACCAAGGTAAGGCGGTTTGATATTCACTAGGAAAGGCAATTCCCTTCATCCCTACCATTGCTTGGAGAATTTCGACGCCATCATGGAGATTGGTAGCCCGGAAAATTACCCAACTAGCTATAACAGAAAAAAATGTCATCGCCCATCCTAAAGGCATTGGTAACTTATGCCCCAAGCGACGCCACCCGTGGTTAATTGCCAAATAAAGTCCATGCATTCCACCCCAGACAATATAAGTCCAGCCAGCCCCATGCCAAAGTCCGCCCAACAGCATTGTCACAAATAAATTGAAATAACGGCGGGCTTGTCCCCGACGATTACCTCCTAAAGGGATATACAAGTAATCACGCAGAAATTGGGATAATGTGATGTGCCACCGACGCCAAAAATCAATGATTGATGTGGCTTTGTAGGGAGAATCAAAATTAAGTGGAATAGGAAGATTGAAGAGTAAACCCAAGCCAATTGCCATATCACAGTAGCCGGAAAAATCGAAATAAAGCTGGAAGGTATAACTTAAAGCTCCTACCCATGCTTCTAGGAAGGTAACGACACCAGCATTATCAAATACAGCCCTTACCCAAGGCGATATACTGTCAGCAATCAAGACTTTTTTGGCAAGCCCTAAGATAAAAAAGGTTAAGCCAATTGATACATTTTTATGGGAAAAAAGGAAATTTCGAGCTTTATGAAGTTGGGGAATTAGGTCGTTGTGGCGTAGAATTGGGCCAGCGATGAGTTGAGGGAAGAAAATAACGAACAGAAGATAAGAGAGGAAATCATAATTAGTGTTTTTGAGTTCACCCCGATAGGCATCCACCAAGTACGCAATTTGTGTAAAGCTGTAAAACGAAATTCCTAACGGCAGGATAAGTTCAGGAATGCTCCAATTTGTCTGGAATACTTGATTGAGAGAATCGACGAAAAAGTTAGCGTATTTATAGTAGCCGAGAATTCCTAAGTTAAAGGTGATTCCTAGCCACAGTAACAGCTTCGCTTGTCTGTTTCCGGACTCAGCACGATTTATAGCGTGGCCGAAGTAATAGTTACCCACTACAGAAATGAGCATAAGGGGTAAATAAGTGATACTCCAGTAAGCGTAAAAAGCTAAAGAAGTTAGGGTTAGCCAAACTAAAGCGACCGTTTTTAAACGAAGCTTGGCTAGGCCAAAAAATCCAATTAGCGTAATTGGAAGAAAGATGAATATAAATTCGTAGGAATTAAACAGCATGGCTGATTACGAAGAGTGAATTGACGCTAAATAGGAATTGAACTAGCGTTTCGCATGAGAGCCACCTCAGACGAATTTCGGCTAAATGCCATGCTATGTTGCTGTTGTATTGCCTTATACCATTCTTCTTGTGTTAGCTAGATATCCTCTCTTTTCTATCTATTGAGGATATGTAACAAATGAAAGGCGAAATAATACTTCTATGCGGGTAGGTTAAACGGCTCTAGATGAAAACGCTAGTACTCAAACCTGAAAAGAGTGATTTCCTACTAGAACCTACACGGGATAGTTAGCAGCGTTCTTCTTTTTCTTCTCAATCGCAATCGTCAATTTAACCTTCTTGTTGGGAATGTCGGCGACAGATTTTTTTGTGAAATGCATGATGCTTCCATTCCACGCTTATAGAACAACTCTTCTTTTCTTATCAAAGATTAATCAAAAACGACAAAAATCCACACCCTTAAGCTGCAATCTTCATTAAAACTTTAAAATTATGAGTTTTGTCAGCAGACTATGCCTATTGTATAGGCGCTGAATCATATCATGATTTGAAGGGTGACAATCTTTCGGTTTGCTTGTCACCCCGTAAACTATTTATACAGAATTAACGCGAAGTCTCCTTCCGAAAGGCAACGCTGACTTGAAAATAGACGCGGAGAAACTAATTTTCATGCGCCCTGGTGTAGGCAGTTCATAATGGCTACTTAAACAACAACAGGAGAGGCTAGCTTAGCAGGCATTCCATTCGAGATGTCATCACCGTGGCGTTGCTGATGCCAAGCCAAAGCATGAGTGATTATCTGTGTGAGGTCTGCATACTGTGGACGCCAGCCCAAAATTTTTCGAGCTTTCTCACTACTACCGACTAATATAGGTGGATCACCGGGTCTGCGATCGCATTCTACGGTTTTGATAGGTCGTCCTGTGACCTTACTCGCCGTCTCAATCACTTCTTTCACAGAGAATCCATTGCCATTTCCTAGATTAAATGCTTGAGAATCTCCCCCTTGAAGCAGGTACTCTAAACCGAGAACATGAGCTTGTGCTAAATCCATAACGTGAATATAGTCCCGGATACAACTGCCGTCTGTTGTCGGATAATCAGTACCGAAAATAGAAACTGACTCCCGCTTTCCTAAAGCCGTTAGCAGCACTAGTGGGATGAGATGAGTTTCAGGAAAATGGTCTTCGCCAAGCAATCCATTGGGTTGTGCACCTGCTGCATTGAAGTAGCGGAAGCAAACTGACTTTAAACCATAGGCAGTATCAAAATCAGCCAGAATTCGCTCTACCATTTGCTTACTGGCTGCATAAGGACTAATGGGGTTTTGAGGATGGTCTTCTGTGATAGGAATGCTCTGCGGTACCCCGTAGATGGCGCAAGTTGAGGAAAACACAAATTGCTTGATAGATGCTGCTACCATTGCTTCTAAAAGCGTCAGCGTTCCTGCAACATTGTTTTGGTAATACTTGCTGGGGAAGGCTACTGATTCCCCGACAGCCATGTGAGCCGCGAAATGCATGACTGCTGTAATCGGGTAAGTGGTAAATATGCGATCGAGAAGTGTGCGATCGCTGATATCACCGATAATTAACTTAACATCTAATACCTTTTCCACTAAGTCTTGATGTCCACTGACCAAATTATCAAGAACAATCACGTCATAACCCGAATGCTGGAGAGCCAGCACTGCATGAGATCCAATATACCCTGCCCCCCCAGTCACTAAAATCGTTGGTTTAACCTGCACCATTTTAATTCCTTCACCCTGTGTTTTTTACTTTCCAGTTGTTAGATTAATCTTGTATTTTTTTGCCAAAAAGCTTCCTTGTCCGTTGCTTTGGTTACAAAATATCTTCTTTTATAAATACCATGATTTCATTATTTTTATTCCTGGCATTTATGAAGTAACCGATAAATTCTTGATCTTATATCATGTCCGCCTAAACAGTTATCATTTCCTTCTAACTTGCGGCCCTGCTCCTTCCCTTGGAGCTATCTGCCATCTCCCTTGGAGCTTTATTCCCACCAAGGTGAAAGTATTCAGCCGGACATGATATTTCCCCAAGCATACTTAATTTTCGACCGATTTCAAAAAGCAGTAAAACCAAGGAACTATTACCTTTAGAGACATGGCATAGCGGTTCTCTAATGATTAAGGTATAGTCCCCTATCTTCAGTCTTCTGATTTAGAGAAACTAGTACAGCATGACGGAAATCACTTACCAGTTCAGAAAGCTTAAAAAGCTAACTGTATGAGCCTTTTTCCCTTCTACCTGGGAGCCTTTATGCATTAGGTATACTTCATCCAAGTGAGAACAATATACAACTTATCCTCGTTACAGAGTTAACCAAAAACAAGGGAATAAACATCAAATTTTTACCAGTTTAATTCGGTTCCAATTGATTAGCTATAAATAACTGACAGCTTTTCCTTAAAAGCCATACCTATAATGACCATACCTGGCCAGAACAAGTAAATTAAACCATCCAAGTTTTCACCGATACTGAAGGCAGCTAAAACAAAAAGAACACTTAAACCTACTTCAGCGACTTGACTCTTCTGAGCTTTAATCAACAGTTCAATTAAACTCAAACTCATGGCAGTTGCTAAGGCGATAAAACCGACTAAACCATGAGTATACAAAACACCAAACCACATATGGTGCGTGCCAATCGGTTTGAACGCTACAACATAAGGACCTCTATCATCCGCGATGCCATGTCCCCAAATGGGAGCTTCCCTTTCCCAACGGTCTCGAGCCATGCGAGCTAACATTGCCCTGACTTGAGAAGAATCAGACCGTTGAGCATCTAAACTGTCTTTGAAGTCTTTTAACGCAGTGTATAGCTGCTGACCAAAAAAACCGGCTAATACGCTCGCCGCTCCTGTTGTAATTTGGAGGGTAGGGTTAATCAAAAAGTTGGATAAACACCAGATAGCAGGAGGAATAACAACCATCACCAAAGTACCCAATCGTGATGCTGTAGCAAAAACCACGATCGCATAACTAATCATGCCAATCCAGCGCCACTTTTTATCAGGGTCTTTACTGCTTAAGAAAAAATAAATGCATCCAACTAAAGCTAAAGCAGGAGCCCAAGGCGCAAATAAAAATAGCCGTACTTCTTCTGTATCGGCTTGAGAGCCATACAGATAGACGCTGTAAGGAACCTCACCCGCCGCTCCGACTTTATAAAGTGGAGAAGTATATAACATCTGAGGGAGGTTTACTCGGCTGGCCAGCATGGAAATGGGGGTCAGAATTAAGCTTTGTAAACCCAGGATAGAAGAAGCCCTGTAGAGGAGTTGAGGTCTAATTTTTAAGCAACTACCAGCCAAGGGAAACAGGGCAAAAAGCGCCCAATTTTTAGCCCAAAAATTGATACTGGATTTAATAATTCGCGTCAGTCCCATATCGAAATCAATGTGATTGACAATCGTTATGAATTGCATTGCCAGCGCGAAAATGATCCAGACCCATACTCCAAAAGGAATGCTTATCTTGTCTTCTTCAGGCGTCTCCTCTGTTTGGTTCCACAGTTTCTTACAGGCATAAAACCCTAGACCCCAAGCCAGGAAAGGAGCTAAGAAATGCTGCAACCCTAACAGATAAAGCACATAGGTGCCCGTGATGTAATACCAAACTATCTTTTCTTCCAGATTTTGAGGTTTCATGAACCGTTTTAGCGACGCTCTAAGCGTAACTCCTCTTGACCTGAACCTTGAGATTGAGTTCCGTTATAGGTGTCCCGTTTGGGGAAATTTGAATCTTCTACCTGAGCTATAGAGGGTTGCGAGTCTAGGATAACCTCTGGAGTTTTAAGGGAATCCGATTTCGCGGCTTTTTGTTTACGTAACAAATAAGGACGTAGCCAGAGTAAGAATAATCCACTGCTAATAAACACTGTGCCTAACGCTGCACCGAGCAAAGCGAATGACTTTTTCGGTGAAGTCGGTTTTGCGGGTAAGTTGGGCTGAACCATCATTTGCAGTGGAGGATAGGAATCGGCTCGTGATTCACCCACATCTAATGCTGTCAAAGCCGAGGAAAAGATGGCTTCGGCAATTCGTGCATCTCGCTCTAGAGTGTCCAGCGTTAAGGCATTTTGTGTCATAACCTTGTATCTGGCTTCAAGCGCAGCAATCTGGTTGCTTAATTCTCTCGTACTGGCTTCTCTACCCTGGGCGTCGGCTTGAACTTGAACCAATTGCTGAAGAAGAGTTTCTCTGCCTGAACCCGCAGGTCCATTCGTACCTCCCCCATTGAGGTTCAACCGAGAGATATCCTCTAGAGTAGTGGGACGACCTAAGAGAGTTTGACTTCGGGATAAAAGGGCAGCTCTAGCGCTAGTCTGTTTGCGTATCTCCCGCTGTACAGCAGGATTATCGGGCAAAAATCTTGAGTTTAAAACTGTTAAAGTTGTTGTGGCGTCGCTGTAATCTTTTAAGTTCTGTTGAAATACCGGATCGGTTTGCAGAACAAAAGCTTCTGACGCTTGCTTGGCTGATAAATTGAGATTGTTGGATAAGGCATCGAAATTAGCAACGGCTTGTTGTTTTTGAGACATCAAATCAGCTAATTGTCTGCGTAGCTCCTCTATTCGATCTGAAATCTGCTCCAGTTGAATTTTAGAACCTAATCCTGTCTTAGCTTTAAACTCAGAAAGACGTTTCTGAGATGCGTCTAGTCTTTGTTTTGCTTCATCTACAGTTATTTTGAAAGACCTATTTTTTGTCTCTACTTCTTCTTGTCTGAGTTGGGCAAGCCTATTTTCAAATGCTTCTTGAAGCGCCAAGGCTTTGTTTCGAGCTTCCTCTGGAGTATCTCCTTTAATTTCAAAATCCATTAAGGTAGCATTGTCTACTACTTTAATCCGAGGCTCTCCAAACTTTTCCTCTGGCATATTGAGCTTTTTCGCCGCCGCTTCTAAAACCGCATCGCTTTCGGCAATTACTACATATTTAGCTCTCGGATCTTGGGTGCGATCGCTATAGGGAGACGTTGCTCTAGAAGAAGCACCCCCCAATCCAGGGACATCCACTTGAGTGACTGTACCCGTTTCAGGCAACACAAGCGTCCATTTACTGCTATAGACTGGCTTTGTTACTTTCAGGTAGAAGAATGTTAAGCTCCAAATTCCAGCATTAATTCCTATTCCCAGGACTAAGTAACGTATTAACCGCCAGGGTGAGCCAATTGGCTTAGAAAAGGATGGTGATGCTCCTGAAGACTTGGTCATTATTTCGTCATCCCCAAAGATTAATTAACTCAATTCTAGTCACTTAATTAACCTTTGTTAGTAAAAAACAGCAAATGAAGACTAGAAATTGGATTTGTATTTCGCAATCCTATCTATCTAGTCACGATGTTCTAGCACTACACCCTGAATGTTTAAGTTTATTGTAGAGGATAGCAAGCAACTCAATATCTCAGGTTTTTTTGAGTTAATGGTTGCTTGCTTTCATTATTGTGTAAAGATGCCCTTAGCTCACAAGAACTCTTGGCTGTACTAGGGGTTTCCCCTCAAAGTGTTCAGGAATTGGCGCTCCCATTAAATTCAAAATCGTAGGCGCTAAATCGAGAGAATGACCAAACGGCAAGTCAGAGCTAGGAGCAATATCGGGCCCTTGAGCTACCACAAAACCATCAGATCGGTGACTTCCAGTTCGATTAAAGGGAACAGGTCCAATGCGTCCAATATCGGGACTTTCTACGACATCAGTTGCATACTTCTCTTGCCAAATTACGACCAAATCACCATCAGGCAGTTTAGAATCGCGATCGCTTGCTGATTGCCGTGTCCGAATAACTTCTTTAACCATAGGCTCACCTGTCCGAGAATCTTTAAGCAGGTGGAGCTTTTGAGTGATTTCATCACAAACAGCATCATACTCCGATGGAGCAACAATGCCCTCAGGCTCACGACCCTGAAGATTAATCCGGATATAGCCTTCTGAGTAGCTAGGCAGAGCAAACGCCTTCATTTGAGACCAGAAGGGTTTGTACCAAGCTGCACTTTGGAAGAAGAACGGATCAGAGTCTTCGAGCAACTGGAAAGGAGAAATCAAATCAGGTTTTTGAGCAGCACCAAACAATGGCTCTATGCGATCGAAGAGTTTGGTAGGAAGGTTTCGTCTTAAAAACCCTTTCACTGGGTTAGACTCATATTTCTGGCTCCACACCGTTCCCATCCAACCTTTTTTGGCACGTCCTCCTGTGATTGGGGGTTCGGGAGGTTGTCCCATCTTGCCACGAGCTATCCCAAATTTCCCTGGGAAGTTCCAGCGGAAAAGAAATTCGGGCAAAAACAGCATACTGGGAAGATCCATAACGTTAGCACCCATGCCATGCGCTGCAAAGACTACAACATTAGCATCTTCTGGGGCTTTGCTCAAAATTTCACCAATGGCATTATCGATCGCTACAAACACTTCCAGCATCGGATCGCCGGAGTAGCGAGTTCCCATTCCTGGATAGAGGGGATGATCAGGATGACTCAGGTGCCAGAAATAATGTCCTACTGAGTGGGGTTCACCAAAAATAGTCAACATTAGATTCCACTGCTCTCGTTGCAATAAGTCTTTGCAAATTGCAGCACGACGAGCGATACCCGTTTCGAGGTCTTGCTGAAGACGCTTGAGAGCCTCTAGATCCAGAATACTTGCATGGTCTTTACGTAAGGTAGGATGCTCACCATGCTTGTCAATCATTTCCTGAAGAAATGATTCAGGTATAGAATGACTGGGCGTTTGAGGGGAGTGAGCCCCCCAGGCTAGAGCTTGCACACCATTCACCTTGTCAGACAGCGGCGCTTGAGGCATATCAAAAACCGCTACTCGATAGTCATCTCCTAAGGCGTAAAAGGGTTGATGCTCAGCAAAATTGTAGGCTTGAATGTCTTCTAAATCGTAGGTACCCTCCTTGATTTTCAGAGGTGCCCAGTAACCAGTTTGTTGAGGCGAGCAACCGGTTAGGAATGTTGTCCAAGGCGTCTCTGCTCTGTAGTAATCGAAAGTTTTTAAGCGCCCGTAAGCCCCTTGTTCTTTTAATCGACGCAGGTTTTTCAGATGTCCTTGAGCGATCCACTTCTCAATCAATGAGGGGTCAGCTGCATCTAGTCCGATAGCAATGACAGGATTCTTCATAAGTTCTCTTTTTGGGAGTTTAAGGAAGGTAGTGCGAGAGAAAGAGCAAAGGGATTCTACTTTGAGAAGGGCTGAAAAATTCCCCGGACAGCTTGTAGGAGCCGAACTGGCATGTTAGAGTAGTAGCCTAGATGACAATCATCCTTCAATAGCCTCCAAGAGTTGGATAAAGCACTTAGCGATTCAGGAAAACCCAGTTCAGAAAACCGCATCCTTGAAAGAGATCATCCTTTTCTGCCGAGGCTGGTTTTAGTTGGGTAAAAGGTGTTGTCTGGATTATGCTCAAGGGGTACATCACAACATTAAATGCTTTTCTCCTGCTCTAGAATAAAGGATAAATAAATTTCTACCAATATTTTTTAAAGTTTCCATGAAGACTGACCATTAATGGTCTCTTTTGCTTTCCTCTGTTGGCGCAATGGCAAAGTTTATTGCTATTTTTAATCCTTGTTCAAAATAAATTTTTTGGGGAGATATCTTCACGAAAATTCATTGAATTTTTTCCCTAGAAAAAGAAAATTTAACAGGAGTAATTTCAAGCTTTTCCTTAAGGAGTTGTCAATAAACAGTCCCGACTCCAGCTACTCCTGAAGCTCCTAAGCTTACGGACAGATTGCCAAAAAAACCTGAAGTTATTTTTTTGCAGCTGCTAAGTCAAGAACAATCGAGATTATCGATAGGGATAAGTATATAAACTTAGTAGGATGGAATGGGTATACAAGCATGAAGCCCAATCATTCTTTAGGAAATCCATACCTATGTATATTTACTCCCTTTAATTATCACTTAATGTCGATTAAGTAATTATTGCTGCACTGACCTTTACCTCTCTACTCTTCTAAATATTAAAATTGCCAAGATCTGTTTTCAAAACTGCAAATAGATGTTAATCTCTTTCCAAGGACAGGTGCAATGGCAAAGTAGTACCTGTCATTTTGGGAAGAGCAAAGGGACACATAGAGATATATTAAAGAAATTCTCTGGATAAAAACTAGCCCTTGGGGTCTATCAGTATCCGCTCAAGGGTTTAGCTCGTCCAGATTGTCTTGTCAGTTATTGAATTGACGACGGCTGTAAGCTGTTCCCCGAATAGAAGCAAAGCCTTCAGAACATAAAAGGCAACATAGTAGGTTTTGGCTGAATGCCGTGTACTCCCCAGAACCTTGGATCATAGCTTTTGTCAGAAATCGCATGCGCTTTGAGCGCCCAACAATAAAAAATCTTTTCCATACTTTCCCTGATTGGCGTAGTGAGGTAAGATATTACTCTTTTATTCTCTAAAAAGAGCAATAAAAGGTTTACAGTAAGTAGATTTACCTAAAACAGCGACTAGTCCAGCCAAGAGCTTCATTCTACAAGGGTTACGCACTACCACAGGAGTTTTTCAAGCATGATTTTAGTTACCGTAGGAACGGAGCAATATCCTTTCAATGCTCTAATGAATTGGGTAGAAGTATTAATCCATGAAGGATTTATAGATCCTAACGAAGAAGTCGTTGTTCAGTATGGTTCCTCGTCTAAGCTTCCGGATCGAGTAAAAGTTTACAAGCGGCTGCCTGAGTCTCAGTTTAAAGCGTTATTAGATCAAGCACGAGTCGTAATTTCTCACTGTGGCGAAGGGTCCGTACTGCTACTAGAATCTTTGGGTAAACCTTTTGTATTAGTTCCACGTACCAAGCGCTTCGGTGAGCATGTTGATGATCATCAGTTAGAAATGGCTGATGTGATAGAGAAACAAGGAATTTCTGTCGCTAGATCACCAGGAGATTTAGTGAGGTTTCTGGCC
Organism: uncultured bacterium; assembly: GCA_966675205.1. Classification (GTDB taxonomy): domain Bacteria; phylum Cyanobacteriota; class Cyanobacteriia; order Cyanobacteriales; family Coleofasciculaceae; genus JBFLZA01. The sequence goes on along the minus strand of CBKWLJ010000141.1, from coordinate 8,327 downwards.
GAACCCAAATATTCGGGATTGATGCCTCATAGCGAGGATAACCTATGCCAGTTTTTGAGCGATCGCTATGACAGCAATCATTATAAAAAGATTATGGTAGTTTGCTCTTCCGGCGGACACTTTAAGTACGCAGAGAGTCTCAAACCTTTTTTGAATCAATTTCAAAACATCTCTTGGGTTACCTTTAAAACACCTAATACACAATCCCAACTCCAGACAGAGAAATCGGTGTATTGGGCTCATAGTCCTACTAACCGCAATCTGCCCAACTTAATCCGCAATCTGATTTTAGCCTTCACCGTTTTAAAGCAAGAACAACCCGATCTCGTGCTTTCAACAGGAGCAGGAGTAGCTGTTCCTTTCTTGCTCATTGCTAAATTTTTCTACAAAAAAACGACAGTTTTTGTAGAATCAAAGACTCGAATTAAGCAGCTCAGCTTATCTGCACGACTGTTACAATTTTTTTCAGGTTTAGATCGGTTAATTGTTCGTAGTGAAGAGATAGCAAGAACATATAAGAGTACAGAGTATATTGGTACCAACACCACAAATTTGGCTACTCCTGAAGAGGTTCGTACACAACCTAAGTTTTTAAAGCATCAAGATACGGCAATTCTCAGCACACCAACTTTTTTAGGGATTTTAGAAGCAGAACAAATTAAGAATGACTGCCAAAATTTGTGCGAATTAAGCCCCCAAAAAATTGTGTTGGATATGAGCGCAACTATATTCATATACAGTGCGGGATTGGGAGCCTTGGTCAACTGCTTAAAGCTGGCTAATGCTAAGGGAATTAAACTAGTTCTCTGGAGTGTGCAGCCCGAGGTGATGTCAGTTTTATCAATGGCGAAATTGGACAATGTTTTCCAAATTGACGCAGCAACCTCAACGGCTCGTCCAAAAAGCGATAACAAACCAAAACCTAAAATTGAAACAAATGCTTTTGTGAATAAGCCAATTCAGCGAAGCATTGATGTGGTAGCTGGTTGTCTGGGAGTATTTCTGACTGCCCTTCTCTTAATTCCCCTTGGTATCTGCATTAAACTAAGCAGCCCTGGCCCTATCTTTTCTGAACAAATCCGTTATGGCTTACATGGTAAATACTTCCGAATTCGAAAATTCCGTTCAACGGTAAGAACCGTTTTAGGAGATAACTGCATCTCTCAAATTACTCAATTTGGTCATTTCTTACATCAAACTCATCTGGACAAACTCCCTCTATTTTGGAATGTTTTGGTAGGGGATATGACGTTAGTTGGGCCACGAGCCTCTACACTTGATGAAGTTGACTGCCAGTCTGCAAACGAATGGCAAGCGCTTGAGGTCAAGCCAGGTATATTCAGTGAATGGACATCCCATCGCTTCTCTCAACCGAGTATTGTTCAGCCTATGAGTACCAAGCAAAAAGAAGATTTGGTAGCTTGACAAGATCTAGCCTGCTCTTCCAAGAGCTGAGCCAGCAAACATAATTTTATTGCCATGACTACGGCAAACATCGAGTCAGGGAAAATGCATCTAAGTTCTAGAAGGTTGCAAAATCAAAAGCTGAAAAAATTATTTGATTTTGTTAATCAATACCGGAGGTTATCGATTAAACTGATGGTCAGGATTTAGATGCATTTTTATTGCCTAGATTTTTACTAGTGCAGGGCGGCGAAAATAACCCACCAGTCCAAAAAGGTTAAAAAGCTTTATAGTAAACTTTTCTCCCTTTTGCCTCCTGCCTCATCTCTTCTGCCTTCTTGCATTAGTTTGACTTTAATGAGTTAAGAGTGAGGTTATAATCAATGCCACTCATTTCTGTGGTTGTTCCTGCGTACAATGTTGAAAAAACCATTCAAGAGACGATTCAATCTATTCAACAACAAACTTTTTCTGATTTTGAGCTAATTGTCATTAACGATGGCTCAACCGATGGAACCCTTGATGTTATCAATTCGATTCAAGACCCTAGATTGAAAGTTTTTTCCTATGAAAATGCGGGTTTACCCGAAGCTCGCAATCGTGGAATTGATCGTTCTAGTGGAGGGTTTATTACATTCATTGATGCTGACGATTTATGGACACCTGATAAATTAGAGCTACAGTTAGCAGCATTACAAAAACATCCAGAAGCAGGACTCGTATATAGCTGGACAAGCTTTATGAGTAGCGAAGGAAAAGAGTTTAGCAAAGATGTTCCTGTTTTTTTTGAAGGAAATGTTTATCCTCAATTGTTAGTGGGTAACTTTATTAACTCAGGTTCTAATGCCATGCTGCGTCGAGAAGCCATTGAATCTGTTGGAAAGTTTGATGCTTCTCTTAGATCCATTGAAGATTGGGAATATTGGCTACGGGTAGCTGCAAAATGGTCTTTTGCCTTAGTCCCTAAGTATCAAATTCTTTATCGTCAGTCTTCTTCATCAATGGCATCTAAAGTTGACGTAATGGAGAAATATAGCTCACTGGTAATTGAGCGGGCATTCCAGGCGGCACCTGCGGAACTTCAATATCTCAAAAATCGGTGTTTAGCCAATACATACCAATATTTAGCACGTCTGTGCCTTACTCATACTCCTGATATCCAAAAGCTTAATAAAGCAGCGCATTACATGAAAAAAGCTATTGGTTTATCGGCTTCGTTACTTCTAAAAAAAGAAATGCAAAGCCTTCTCGGTAAATGGATATTACTGCGATTAACTCCCTCAGGAGCAGCCAGCTATCTGCTCAAACGATTTGGAAAAATGAGTGTTGCTAATGATCCGCGATTAAGCGAATAAGACTATACTGCTTCTAGAGAGGAAAAATGATTCAGTTCAGATCAGATGAACTGGCAAGTTCAGGCTCTTCACCAAGCAGCCAATCTACAAGCAATTCATTGAATCCCAATTTTTTGAACACATAGCATGAGTTTTATAAAACGAGCAATTGACCGCATCAAACAAAAACGTCAAGATCGTTTTGTTCGCAACCTGGGTTGGCTCACTGGCTCAGAAGCCGTGAATCGAATCATTAGCCTCGCTAGAACTGTCATTTTAGCTCGTTTTTTATCTCCTGATGATTATGGTTTAGCAGCTATTGTTTTTACTGTATACGAGTTTACATTAACCTTTACTCGATTTGGAGTAAGTGCAAAACTAATTCAATCCGATGAAGAAGAGTTAGATACTTTGTGTAACTCTGCCTATTGGTTGAGTTGGACGGTGTTTTTAGGATTGTTTGCTATTCAGTGTATTGCCTCTATTCCGGTTGCATTTTTTTACAATGATACTCGTCTGATTCTTCCGATTTGTATTGCAGCGATTCCTTTATTGATTGTTCCTATTTCCGCTATCCAATATGCTCTGATTCAAAGAGAAAACCGATTTAAGGTTGTAGCTCTTAACAATACAGTCCAAACCTTATTTGGTACTACCTTGAGTGCTATTTTAGCTATTCTAGGCATGGGACTGTGGGCAATTGTTCTCCCAATGGTTTTGGCAGCTCCAATTTGGGTGTTTATATTTTATATAAAACATCCTTGGCGTCCCAGCAGAAAATTTACAACCTATCGCTGGGGTGAAATCTTAGGTTTTGGTAAAAATATTCTCGGGGTTCAGTTACTCAATACATTAAGAAACTACTTAGATTACCTGATAGTTGGTCGTTTTGTGAGTATTGCAGAGTTAGGAGTATACTACTTTGCTTTTAATGCTGGCTTAGGAATTAGTTTAAGCATTATTAAGTCGATTAGTTCAGCTCTGTTACCTCACTTGGCAGATGTGAAGCCCGACTGGGAGAAATTCAAAAGCAATTACTTGAGTAGTATCAAAACAGTTGCCTTGATTATCATTCCTTTTGTTTTCTTACAGTCTAGCCTTGCTCCTCTATATGTACCTATTGTTTTTGGTCAAAAATGGGTAAACGCTGGCGCGGTACCTATTTTAATCTTGATTTGCCTGTCTGCTATTCCCCGCCCCTTTTCTGAAGCAGCATCCCAGTTGCTAGTAGCGTTTGGAAAACCTAACTTAGATCTGCGTTGGAATGTAATATTCACATTTGTGTTTGTTGGCTCATTACTGATTGGTGTGCAATGGGGCGCTTTAGGTGTAGCAATGGCAGTATTACTATCTCATCTGATTGCTATCCCTATGTTTGTTGCTTGGGCAACCTACTATGTGTTTAGTCGAATCAAAGCTTTACAGCTAAAAACTGAATTTTAATAAATCTAGGCTGGGTTAGAGAAATGAAAAAAACTTCAGTGGTTATCCCGGTTTATGGAGTTGAGCATTTTATTGCGGCTACAATTCAATCGGTTTTGAATCAAACCTATCAAAATTTTGAATTGCTCGTTATTGATGACGAATCTCCTGATCAAAGTATAGAAATTTGTCAGCAATTTACAGACCCTAGAATAAAAATTATTCACCAAAAAAATCGAGGTTTGGCTGGGGCGAGAAATACCGGAATCCGCCATGCTAAAGGAGAGTATTTAGCTTTTATTGATGGGGATGATTTGTGGCTGCCAGAAAAGTTAGAAAAACATATCGCTCATCTGGAAAATAATCCTAGTGTCGGTGTTAGCTTCAGCCGCTCTGAATTTATTGATGAAACCGGGAAGTCTCTCGATACCTATTTAATGCCCAAGCTTAAAGGAATTACGGTTTCGGATTTATTTAAGGGAAGCCCCATTGGTAATGGTTCAGCTGCGGTAATTCGTCGAGAGGTGTTTGAAGCGATTAAGTTTCAGGACAATCTTTATGGAACTGTAGAAGATTTTTACTTTGATGAACATTTCCGCCGTGCTGAGGACATTGAGTGCTGGCTACGGATTGCTATTCAAACAGATTGGCAAATTGAAGGGCTGTCTGAAGCACTAACGCTGTATCGAGTGAATTCAGGAGGGCTTTCAGCAAATCTGTTTAAACAGTTTGAAGCCTGTGAACAAGTGATTGAAAAAACACGTTCTTATGCTCCAGAGATAACTGAACGCTGGGAAAATGTAGGGCGAGCGCATCAGTTGCAAATTCTAGCGAGGAACGCAGTGCGCCTAAAAGCGGGCTCAGAAGCTGTGACGTTAATTAACCGCTCCATCGCTAGCTACTGGCGCATTTTACTAGAGGAGCCACGTCGTATGATATTAACCTTAGTAGCTGCCTATATGCTCTGGCTCTTACCCAAGTCTGTTTATCGCCAAATTGAAATATTTGGCTTAAAGATTGCAGGCAAAACTCAAAAACAGCGTATTTCACAAGAGCAATCTAGTCAAATGGTTTGAGCATCTACAAGGCTGAGTGGATTTGCGAATGCCGATTGTTAGGAAGTTCTCTTGAGAGGGTAATTTAAGATGTGAGTGTAGAATAAAAATTGGTAAAGCTACGTAACGCTTGACCTAAGTAGATCTAAGTGGGTAATAAACATTGTCTACTAGATCTTCTCTTAAGCTCACTATGCCCATCAGCTTCCTAACAATTGGAGAAAAACGATGAAAGTTTTGTATTTAATGCAAACTTACAAAAATCCGTCTTTAATCAAGCGTGTTGTTAATACTCTCAAAAAATCTAGTCCGAATTCACAAATATTAATAAGTCACGACAGCAACTTTTCTAGTCTTTTAAAACAAGAAGATTTTAAAGAGTTTTCTGGAGTCACTGTTATTTACAATCGTGGCGGTCGAGGAGATTTTTCGACAGACTTCGGTTATTTAAAGGGCATAGAATGGTTATTTGAAAATGAAGTTGATTTTGACTGGCTTGTTAATCTTTCTTCAGGTCAAGATTATCCAACTCAACCTTTACCGTTATTTGAACAATTTTTATCTAAAACCCAATATGATGGGTTTATAGAATGCCGAGATGTTTTGTCCCCTAATGGCTATTATGGATTGAGAGAAAGCCGTAATCGCTATTTCTATCAGTATTGGCATTCAGGATTGCAACTTTCTAAGTGGCAAAGGGGAGTAGTGAAGCCCATTCGAGCACTGGTAAACAACACTCAACCTTTTGTAAGAATTGCAAGTACATATCAGTTATCTCTGGGAATTCGAGATCAAAAGCGATTCAATGACACCTTTAAATGTTATGGAGGGTCTTACTTTAAAATTCTGTCTTATAAGTGTGTCAAGTATCTTCACGAAACGATTCAAAAACGAGCTGACTTAGTTGAATACTACAAGCAGACAATTGTTCCCGAAGAATCTTTTGTCCAGACTATCCTCGCTAATAGTGGTTTATTTAACCTTTGCGACAAAAATTACTTTTACATTAATTGGAAGGGGACTAAGGATGGACACCCCAATATTCTGACTGCAGCCGACTACCCTGCCATGACTAGGGAAGAAAATTATTTCTTTGCTAGAAAGTTTGATCCAAGCATTGATAGCCAGATCTTAGACTTGTTAGACCAGCGGATTTTTGGATCTAGTAAATTAGAAAAAGAAGGTGTAGTAACCAAAAATTAAAAATTCGTAGTACTCACTCCCTCGAAAAGCAAGCTACGTAATTCGTAATTCGTAATTGACGTTCAGGCGGAGATTTAGACCCCGACTGAACATGAGCGACTTGAGAATTGGGGGACTCTAACCCGCCTTTTAATTACGAATTACGAATTTATAATTACGAATTATTGTTGACGTTAAGACTATTCCTCCTCATTAAGAGTTTGTCCAAAAATAATTTCGTCATGTCCTTTCTTTGGGCATGGCAGCATTAATATCTAGATCTAGGCCAGGATGGCGCTGTTACCGCGATCTTCCCATACCAAAGACAGGTTTGTTTTTGGATGACTTCTAAGGTTGAACTCGAAGAATTGAGTTACTCAATAATATATGAATAAAAATTTTGTCCAAAATGATATCCAACATTTTGGGCATTTTTCTACTTTTTTCGTAAAACACAGACCTTTATTAAACTTCTATGTTCCTGCTGACGCTACAGAAATTGCGAGGTCTCTCTATTTGGTTTACTGCAGCACAGTTCTTTATCTCCTAGATTAATGTTTTATACTTTTTGTACTGTTTAATCTTAGTAAGCCTGGGCAACTTCAATTGTCAAATTTGTAACCAATAGCAGAATCTCTGCTCTTCTTCACAAAACCCAGCCGTAAGCACGATTTTCTATAGCAGGAGAATAACTACGCGACAGTTCCGCCCTAAGTACTTTGTCATTGGTTCTTCTCCTTAAACCCTGGCAAAGCGATGACGGATCAAGATTGTGAAGTCTTTATACAGCAATCCTTACGGTGACTTTTACCTCTACGAACTCAGCCTGTTTGGGTTTTGTAGAGCCCCGGAGGCTTTCCCAAGTGACTTCACGAAAACTTTAATTTATTGAGCTTTATTGTATCTTCACTTACAACCTCAATATTCTCCTGTAAGATAGATGTCAATCCAAAAACTGGTAACAACAGCGGGGGCTAGCTTTAAAGGGAACTTCTATTATGGAAGTGTGGAAATGACCAACATAAAAATCTTTCCACGACCTAACCTTCTGATTGTCCTAGGACTTGGTCAAAAACTTTTACCACAATGCATTAGCTGAAATCAGCAATATCATAAAGGCTGGAGGAGCATCGCTTGTCTTGTTTTCTCAATTTTCTACCTCAATTTGTTACAGCTTTTGTTTGGTAAAAGCAGTTACGGTAATCCTGTAAGGGTTGCTGTACTTTATTTAGGATAGATTGAATTTTGAGTTACTTGTGAAAGATGAAATCAGCTATCTAACCTTATTTCCAGATAATTGGGGATGAAAAGATAGTTAAATAACCACAAAACTTAAGGGGGTAAAGATGAAAGCAGTTTCTATTATTATTCCGCTTTACTGCGCCGAGAAATATATAGCTGATACAATTCAATCGGCTCTTGCTCAAACTTATCAGAATTTTGAAATTATTATTGTTGATAATGGATCTACCGATCGCAGTGTAGAAGTCTGTCAGACGTTTACTGACCCAAGAATCAAGATTATTCGGCAGGAAAATAGAGGCGCTGCTGGGTCCAGGAATACTGGTATTCGCCATGCTCAAGGAGAATATTTGGCCTTTTTAGATGCAGATGACTTGTGGCTACCCGAAAAGCTGGAAAAACAGGTAGAGCATTTGAACAACTCTCCTGCTCTAGGAATTAGCTATTGTTGGTCAGCTTTCATTGATGAAGAAGGAAATCGCTTAGGTATCTATCAGAAACCCAGGCTCACAGGAATCACCCAACGCCATGTACTTTGCCGCAATCCGATTAGCAATGGTTCAACGCCACTGTTTAGACGAGAAGTATTTGAAGGGATTAAGTTTCAGGATAATCTGTATGGAACCGTAGAAGATTTTTACTTCGATGAGCGGCTCTATCGCTCAGAAGATATAGAGTGTTGGCTACG
>CBKWLJ010000140.1:0-18745 GCA_966675205.1 uncultured bacterium | reverse complement strand
GACTCGAACCCACGACATTCAGCTTGGGAAGCTGACGTTCTACCACTGAACTACATCCGCTTGTTAACTTATAGATACAGATGTGTCTGTATTATACAATATTTGCTTACCTATGCGATCAGTGTCAAGAGTGAGTTCCAAGTAAAGGTCGTAAAGGCTTTGTTTTCACGTAGCCACTGACGAATTAACCACAGCAACGTTATCTTGGGAAGAATCAAAGTAATTGTTGTTTTGTGGAGTCGAGTAGAGTAGTTGAATCACCAGCAATACTCAAGAACACAAATTTTGCTCTGTGCAGTAAATTAAGAGCAGCACTGTAGATTGGGCAGATCCGGTTGAACTATCTCCTGCGCTTTTGTCAAAATGCTCCTGTCCCATTGATCGCTTTTTTATAGCCCACTCAACAGCTTGTGATGAAAAACACTAAGCGATCGTGACTCCTGAGAGAACCCGCAACTTGATTTTGTTGCATCCTGTAAAGTCAATGACATTGTCATTATGCCGGATTGCTGAAGTCAACGCTACTAACAAGTACCAAGGATGTTTAACGCAACTGAAATTTTAATAAATGCGTTTGTTAAAAGACTTCGGGAAGGTTACCACCGGACATATGGGGGGCTAAAAACCGACTATGAAGACATTATCGCTTGGGCAGGAAGTATGGCAATGGAAAATATTGCCAACAGCGACGCCTTGTACCACAATGTCGAACACTCCATCCTAGTAACTTTGGTAGGACAGGAAATTTTGCGGGGTAAACATATCCGCGAGGGTGGAGTTACGGCAGAAGACTGGTTGCACTTTATCATTTCTGTCGTTTGCCATGACATTGGTTATGTCAAGGGAGTGTGTCGGCTCGACCGAGACATAGAAAGATTGTACGCGACGGGGAAAAATGGAGAAATGGTTCATCTTCCTCCCGGAGCAACAGATGCTTCTCTAACGCCTTATCACGTCGATCGCGCAAAATTATTCATTGATGAACGCTTTGGTGGCCATAAACTCATTGATGCCGAACTCATTAAGCGTAATATCGAGCTGACTCGTTTCCCAGTCCCCAAAGAAGGAGATCATCAAGATACCGTTAACTACCCTGGTTTAATTCGTGCCTCCGACTTAATTGGACAACTGAGTGACCCACGCTATCTGAAAAAAATCAGCGCTTTGTTTTACGAGTTTGAGGAAACCGGTGTCAATCAAGCGTTAGGATATCGACATCCTGGGGATTTGCGTGCAGGTTATTCTAAATTCTATTGGAAGGGAGTCTTTCCCTACATCCAAGATGCCTTACGCTACCTCTCCTTGACCCAGGAAGGTAAACAAATCGTTGCCAACCTCTACTCAAATGTGTTTGTTGTTGAACATGAAAAAAATGAGGATGAACAGCGGCAACTGGCACAATCGCTTCACTCATAACCTTCTAAACCTATGAATTGGTGGCAGAAACTCAAAAAAAATCCCCTCGCCCGTTTTGGAGCATTGCTGCTACTCCTTTTTTATCTAACAGTAATTGCAGCAGATTTTGTGGCACCCTATGGTCCCCAAGACGCACAGCTCAATGGGTCGCTGCTGCCACCGACCCAGATTTACTGGCGCAATCACCAAACTGGGAAGTTTATCGGACCTCATGTTTATCCCGTGACCCAAGGGCCGACGGATATCAACACTGGTGAGCGCGAGTTAAAGCAAGATTGGGGACAATCCTCACCCATCCGCCTATTTGTTCGAGGTTCGACCTATAATCTTTTCCAAATTCGCTTACCGCTTCCCCCAAAATTTGAAGAAGTGGAGCTATTTAGGGGAATTCCCTTGAATCTTCACCTATTCGGTACACTCGGAGCCGGCAAATTAAATGTATTGGGTACCGATGACTTCGGTCGCGATCAGTTCAGTCGCCTCATCCACGGGGGTCGAATTAGCCTCAGTATTGGTTTAGTGGGAATTGCCATTTCGTTTCCCCTCGGTTTAATTGTTGGCGGTATCTCTGGCTATTTCGGCGGCTGGATAGACGCAATTTTGATGCGTGTGGCAGAGGTGATGATGACCATTCCCAGTCTCTACCTCCTTGTTGCCCTCGCGGCTGTACTACCATCAAGCCTGACGAGTGCACAACGGTTTTTACTCATTGTTTCTATCACTTCGTTGATTAGTTGGGCAGGCTTGGCACGGGTAATTCGAGGCCAGGTGTTGTCGATTAAAGAGCGAGAATTCGTCCAAGCGGCAAAAGCCATGGGGGCAAAACCCTTTTACATCATTGTTCGCCATGTTTTGCCCCAGACAGCGACTTATGTAATTATTTCAGCAACCCTAGCCATTCCTGGCTTTATTGTGGCAGAATCGGTGCTGAGTTTGATTGGTCTTGGTATTCAGCAACCTGACCCTTCGTGGGGGAATTTGCTTTCTTTGGCAACAAACGCTTCGATTTTGGTGCTACAACCTTGGTTGATTTGGCCCCCCGCACTGCTGATTATCCTCACTGTCTTGGCTTTTAACCTCCTAGGTGATGGTCTGCGAGATGCTCTCGACCCTCGGAGCCTTCAGCGCTAAGCGTTCGGTTGGCTGCAACCATCAGCTTATTGTATATCTGGGGGGCTGCTGTCTTTTCAGTGAATTGCTTCCCTTCTGTCAGTAAATACTCTAAAAAAGTCCGTGCAACAATCGATAGCTGTTTGCCACTGGGATAAACTGCATACCAATACCGTTCAATCGGAAAATGCTCAACATCTAAAATGGTTAACTGGCTCTGAGCCCCTTCTAGAGCCATGGTATGAAGAGATAAGACAGAAATACCCAGCCCACCTGCGATCGCTTGTTTGATTGCCTCATTGCTGCCCAAATCAAGCCGCACCTTGAGTACAAGCCCCTGCTGATCAAACAAGTGTTGTACTGCCTTACGGGTTCCCGATCCAGGTTCTCTCATAATAAAAGGTTCAGCCGCAATCCGCTCTAAAGGGATATTGGTCTCCTGTGCCAGAGGATGATCGGCTGGAGCCAGCACTACCAAAGGATTAGCTAAGATAGGTTGATAGCTCACCTCGACTGTTTCCGGAAGTTGACTCATCACATACAAGTCATCCAAATTTTCACTCAGACGATTGAGGATGTGTTCATGGTTGGTCACTTGAAGAGAAACATCAATGCCGGGGTAACGCTGACAAAAAGGGCCCAATAAACGAGGTACAAAATATTTGGCCGTGGTAATCGCAGCTAATCTTAAACGTCCCTGTTTCAACCCTTTGAGATCTGCCACCGTCATCTCAAACTGATCTAATCGCTCAAAAACTTGGCGGCACATCTTTACAAGTTCCTCCCCTGCTTGTGTAAGATAGAGACGCTTGCCTACTTGATCGAATAGAGGCATCCCCACAGCTTTCGTTAGCTGCTTGACCTGCATCGACACCGTGGGTTGGGTGAGAAAGAGTTCCTCTGCTGCTCGTGTAAAGCTATTGTGCCGAGCGACCGCTTCAAATACCTTTAGCTGGTGCAGCGTGGCTTGCTTCAAGGATGTTTCTCCTTTCAAGTTATAGAGTTTAATCTATTGTAGTCATAAATAATAAAAAAAAATTCTATAAAACTTCCAGGTTATCATGCAGGTAACTGGAACAAGTGACAGTCTTCCTTCCATGCAGCGTTGCATAATTACCTGTTGTATGCTATGAAAGTCCAGTCCGATGTATTCTATTTACATTTGGCTCTCTCCTTTCATCTTCTACAGGTTAGTGCAACGCTTTCCTACTGCTTGTTGGCAGGCACTCATACGCAGTTGCGTTCAAACATAGTAGTTGAGACAGACACTCTAGACAGGGAGACGCTCAGACCCGGAGAAAATGAATGTTCTACGTATGAATGCAACTTGGTATCAGGGAAAAATTGCTGATGCTCGCGCATTGACAAAGCCAGAGCGTACCGAGTAAACCCTGACTGAAACCGATTCCAGGCAGAAGCGGGCAAAGGTTGCGATCGCAAAAGCTCTGACTTCAACCCTTCAAAGTTATGAGATTGAGCCATTATAAATCTTTCCGAGCGGGTAGCTGCCGTAAATCTGGCAACTCTACCAGTTCTTTCTCCGTTTCCTTCACACTCAGCGGTAGCATCAAAGGCTGTGGTTGCTCCTCAATCAGGCAACTTGCAACCGGCAGACATTTTTCCAAATCCTCTAGCGGTCGAGTAATCACACTCACAGCAACCAATTCCCCAATCCGCTTCGCTTCTGCCATCCCAACTTGTAAAGCCATTGCCACTTCTGCCACGCGACCCCGAATAATCACCGTACACAAACCCGCACCAATGGTTTCGTAACCCGTTAACTGAATATCAGCGGATTTGAGCATGGCATCAGCAGCACCAACAATCGCCGGAAATCCTCGAGTTTCCAACAAACCCACAGCATGATGGCTATGGCGAGGACGATGGTTATCTAATGTTTCTTCTAATAAATGGGAACCCAGGGGAAGTACGGCATCTAAGTTCGGGAAAGGTCGGGGAATGACCAACGAAGAAAGAAGTTGGCCTTCTCGTTTAGCCTGCTCTACACCCGCTTGAACTGCAATTCGGACTTCAGCCGTTGCCCCACGAACAATGGCGGTACAGTGACCACTCCCTATTTTCTCAAACCCAATAAGTGTTACTCCTGATGATTTGAGCATCGCATCAGCAGTACTCACAATCACTGGAAAACTAAGTGTAGAAACCAATCCCAAGGAGGCTTCAGCAAAACGACGAGGGCGAACACTTTTGCCCCGTGTCTGCGGGTCTCTGGAGTATAAAGTATCGCCTTGCATTAACGGGTCGTGGGGGACTATCCCCTGCTTGTAATACTCCATGACTAGAACCTCCTTGTAGTTGTCGGCTGTTAGTTGTTGATTGTGAACAAGTTTAAGAACTCACAACTAAAAACTAACAACTAATCGAGTTAACCGTCTTCTGGTAAACGGCTTAGGATTGATTGTAGGGGAACAGAGTTTTTAGGATTCGATCCAGGCTACCTTGCCCATAGATTACTGGTTCAGTAGCGTCTGAGGAAGTTGTTTCTAGAGGTTCTGTTGGGGTGTCATCATCAGTGGTACTGATGATAGAGGCTTCTGAGGAATGGGATGGTGCTTGCCCGTTGAGAGACTCTTTAACGACAGGACTGACTTTTTCCTCTTCATCCGTTCGCTCACTTGTCTTTACCGTAGTGGACAAGTTAGATGTATCTGGAGCCTCTGGGTGAGAGCTGTCAGCAGAGCCAGTGGGTGCTTCAGAAATTTTACGCCCTTTCTCTCCAACGACTGAGGCAGCTGGCACCACTTGCCAAGGCTCAACGGATGCATTCCAAATCGTTGTAACAGCACCAATACAAGCATTTGCTCCGATTGTGCCTTGACCAACGACCAGAACACCAGCCCCCAGATTCGCACCTGCTTCTACTTCCAGGGTACCTCCATGAGCATGAAGGACTGAACCCATGCCAATGCAAACACCAGAGGCAATGACGATTTTACAATCTGGATCTGCCCTTAAAATGACTCCGGGTGCGATCGCGGCACTCGCATCAATGCTCACATCGCCTTCTGTGTATACATAGGAGTTACTGCTCCATGGCAGTGTCGGCAAATGCATTCTTATTTAAATACAGAGCGTTTAGCATCTGGGAATCTTCAAGACATTTTTGTTTGTTCGTGGTTAGTAGCAAGAAATCACTCACCACTAACCACTCACCACTCGTGATTTAGTTGGGGGATTGGATAATCGTTTCTAGAACGCGCCGTTTGGCTTTGGGGTCAATGCCAATCATCCGCACGTACTCGCCACTGTGATTAGTGATGCATCCTTCTAGACCATCAATCACATCGGCTAGTCTATTCGATTCGATGGGGCTACAGGTTTGCCAAGACCCTGTGCGGAAGCGGCGTTTATCAGCGTGTTCTGTCCCAATTTTGTAGCCTTGGGCTAACAGGTGACGCACTTGCTCAACCGTTTCCTTGGTCAAGGACGTTGGCGCTGATGCTGAACTATAAGAAGGTTCTGCTGCTCGTGAGCTATAGCTGGAAGTACTACTTGCGCCATTGGATTCGTATGAAGTTGCGATCGCTTGACGCTTGCTATCCGGTCTTTGGATAATTTCTTCGCTGACCCGACGCTTGGCTTTGGTGTCAATCGCAATCAAGCGCACGTACTCGCCTTCATGTTCTTCCAGAGTTGCCTGGATGGTGTTAATCACCTCTGACTCGCGATTGGATTGGATGGAAGTGGCACTCTTCCAAGAGCTGGTGCGGAAACGACGCTCGTCGGCATACTCCAGACCAATTCCATATCCTTGAGCGATCAGCTGACGGACTTTTTGGGACAGGTCAGAGTTCGAGCCTTGACTTGACGCTGGGGTTGAGCTGTAATTAGTCCGAGAGGCTGAATTGCTGCTGTAGCTAGCGCGAGGTGCTGTAGCCGCACTGGCTGATGCACCATTCTTGTCGCCCGGTCTTTGGATAATTTCTTCACAGACGCGACGCTTGGCTTTTGTATCAACGCCAATTAAGCGCACGTACTCCCCTTCGTGTTCTGCTAGCGTTTCCCCAATTGTGTCCATCACCTCCGCTTCGCGATCGGATTGAATGGAAGTAGCACTCTTCCAAGAGCTGGTGCGGAAGCGGCGTTCGTCAGCATACTCCAGACCAATACGGTATCCCTGGGCTAACAGTTGACGAACCTGTTGTTTAACTTCTGATGTTAATCCTGTAGTTGATAACATGGAACTATTAGAACTATGAGAACTATCGATAAGGCGTGAAGCTGAGCGATCGCTCTGCACATCGCCGTTAGAGCTAGACGTTTGAGCAGTTTCCTGAAGGAAGGGCGCCATACAGACTTCATCTGCGGCGCATTGATAACCCTTGAGCAAGGCGTCATTGGAATCCACGATCCGAAGAGCAAAATACCGATCCTCTTCTTGAACATCGGGCAACCGATCCGCTTGCTGCTGCGTGTTAATCACCGCTCCTGAAGGTACATACTTGCCTGGAGGGATTTCCACATCTTGAACCAAAGCGTGCATCATGACGATACTGCCGCTTCCGATCCGGGCATTGAACACTGTGGAGCGAAAGCCAATAAAGCAATTATCTCCAATGTATGCTGGACCGTGAATCAGACACATGTGGGTAATGGACGCGTTCTTCCCAATCCAGATCGAATAGGGTTGTTGGTCGTCCCCCATGACTCGGCCGCCTTCTAGACCGTGAATCACAACACCATCTTGAATGTTAGTTCCCTCACCAATGTAGAAGGGGCCTCCCTCATCGGCTCGAATTGAAGTTCCGGGGGAAACCAACACATTGGCACCAATTTGTACATCCCCGATAATGTTAGAAAAAGAATGTACATAGGCAGTGTCGTCTATTTTCGGTTCCGCCAAACTTTTCGACCAAGGGGTTGGTGGAGCCGCGTAACTGCGGACTGCCATAGCTGTCTCCTCCTAGTAAGAACAAGCGATACACAAGCGTTAAGTAAGAGATAAGCTTGAAAGCTAGTAGGTGAAAAAGGGCGGTGGCTCTACCTTGGCAGGTAATTTTCCTGTCTAGCCACAACTGTTGGTGAGTACTAGCGTGTTTTAAGATTGCTCTTACTCTCCAACGTTATCACTTTCGCGATCGCCTAACGATACTGATCTTTCTTGCTATAGAGAACGTGATTATCGACACTTACGGTATCGATAATTCCTACAACCAAGGCGTCGATGGGACGCGTGTGATTTTCACCTACTTGGCGGGCAGCACTACCACGGCTTACCAAAACCCACTCATCCATTCCCGCACCGACCGTATCTGCTGCGACTTCGTAATCGGGCACGAGTTGTCCTTCCTCATTCACGAATTGCAACAAGAGGAATTTAACTCCTCTGAGACTCGGCTCTTTATGAGTACTGACAACCGTGCCGCGAACTTTGGCAATTTGCATTGATCCTCCAAATCTTGGATTTCCAGGATTTTGGATGCAAGGATTATCCTTTCTCACCTCACTTTGATGAGGAAAATGGGAAAGATCAATCCATTGCTACTGTTTTGACGCTTGCTTGTTGAGTGCCAAAATCCTCTAATCCAAAATCGGCTATCTATAACAAATCAATTGACTATCTTAAGGGCGGTTCATCGGACGAATCGCATTCGTGCTTTCGCGGAACTGCTGCACGTCTTCGGTGTAACGAATCGGTAACACATACTCCAGGTTTTCGTGGGGACGGGCAATAATGTGAGTGGATAAAACCTGACCTCCGTTAACCCGCTTCACATTGTCCACCCCAGCCGCAACCGATGCTTGCACTTCAGAGACATCCCCGCGCACAATCACAGTGACGCGACCACTGCCGATTTTCTCATAACCCACAAGGGTGACACGAGCAGCTTTCACCATCGCGTCTGCTGCTTCCACAACAGCCGGAAAGCCTAAGGTTTCTACCATTCCTACTGCGATTGACATTTACCTAGCTCCAAAAGCTTATGATTTTATGATTAGTGAATTGTTACTACGGGCATGAGCGACAAAGACTGAAGTAATTTTTTAGTCCTTCGCTTGTCGCTAATAAGTACGGAACTGTTCTACAGCTTCGCTGTATCGAATCGGCAAGACGTATTCTAAGTTCTCGTGGGGACGGGCAATAATGTGAGTGGATACAACTTCACCGCCATTGACCCGATTAGCGGCTTCAACTCCAGCCGCAACTGAGGCTTGCACCTCAGAGACATCTCCTCGGACAATGACGGTGACGCGAGCACTACCAATTTTTTCGTAACCCACAAGGGTGACACGAGCGGCTTTCACCATCGCATCTGCTGCTTCCACAACAGCCGGAAAGCCCTTCGTTTCAATCATTCCTACAGCAATTGGCATTGGTGCTTTTCTCCTAGTGGATTAGTCAAATACAACATCAGCCCATCACTCTTGAGCAAAAATTTGGACGAGGGGGCACAATTTTTTTGATTGAGAAAGCTCTCTCATTTAAGAGCTAAACCAAGCATAGAGAAGTTTGGCATACTTAATCAATATAATTTATTATAATAATTCTCAATGAAAGAGGTTAAAAAAACTTAACACTCTTAATTCATCAGCCAGGTCATTTAACGAAAATTCACTGTTTTCGAGATTGATTGCTTTTGATTTATAATTTTTTTATAAACTTTCTATAAGATAGAACACTAGTATCCAAAATTTCTGGTCGTTGCTGATGGAGAGAAGCTTTTCTGCTCCCTCGGGTGCGTCTAGCTTTTCAGGCTGACGGCGTAAGGAATCCCAATTTTCAATCATAAGTTGGTTTTATAGGTTTCATTAGGGTTCGTTGTATCTTTAAACCTCCTGTTTTGTGTCGCTCAAGCCATGGAAAGAAACCAACATCTCAGGGATGATTTTTGTAAAAAAAGTTAGCTAAATGTGGAAGATTAAACAACCCTCAAAAAACTAGAAAACAAACCCATATTAACTCCAAACATAGGCAATTAAGAGCTGAATTTTAAGAAAAAAATGGAGTTATTTTCTCAAAATTTTCAATTCATGGAGCAATAGCGAGGTAGGAGAGCGTGATTACTGAGTTTCTCACTCAGACGAGTTGGTTAGTTCCTTTTTATGGCTTAGTCGGTGCCATTTTAACTTTGCCTTGGGCCACAGGCGTTATTCGCCGCACTGGCCCTAGACCAGCGGCTTACTTGAATTTATTGATGACAGTTTTAGCCTGTGTTCACGGTTGGTTTATCTTAGGGTCGGCATTAAACCAGCCAGCCAGACAGTTGGTGATTCACTGGCTTCAAGTCGCTGATTTGGATTTATCTTTAGCACTGGAAATTTCTCCCATTAGCGCTGGGGCGATGGAGGTTGTGACTAGCTTGAGCTTGTTGGCACAACTGTATGCGCTCGGTTACATGGAAAAAGATTGGGCATTAGCTCGCTTCTTTGCTCTGATGGGATTTTTTGAGGGAGCACTGAGTGGAATTGCTATCAGTAATTCCCTATTCCTGAGCTATGCCCTGTTGGAAATGCTCACACTCAGCACCTATTTAATTGTGGGCTTTTGGTACGCTCAACCCTTGGTGGTGACAGCAGCGCGAGATGCCTTTTTAACCAAGCGGGTAGGAGACATTCTGCTGTTAATGGGTGTTGTAGCTCTGGCGACGATGGCGGGAAGTTTGAATTTTCCTGACTTGTATCACTGGGCCGAAACGGCTAACTTGTCACTCCCGACAGCAACCTTATTGGGTTTAGCCTTAATTGCAGGCCCGATTGGGAAATGCGCTCAATTCCCGCTGCACCTGTGGCTAGATGAGGCGATGGAAGGGCCTAATCCTGCATCATTGTTGCGGAATTCTTTGGTGGTGACTTGCGGTGCTTATGTGCTGATTCAGTTAGTCCCGGTTTTGGCGCTATCACCTGTGACATTGGCTGCCTTAATTGGGATTGGAACAGTAACAGCAATTGGAGCATCATTGGTAGCGATCGCACAAATTGACATGAAGCGATCGCTGTCTCATACCACCAGCGCGTGGTTAGGTTTAGTCTTTATCGCCATTGGGTTACAGCGTGCCGATGTTGCTGCTGCCTTACTGGTTGCTCATGCCGTTGCCAAAGCACTATTGTTCATGAGCATCGGTTCCATCATTCTCACCACCAACAACCAAAACCTCACAGAAATGGGAGGATTATGGTCTCGGATGCCGGCGACAACCAGTGCCTTTGTGGTGGGGGCCGCAGGTTTGATTGGATTACTACCATTAGGAGGCTACTGGGCACTGAGTAAAGGAATCAATGCCTTCTGGGATGAAAATCTGGGGATTGTTGTCACCTTTTTGTTAGTTAACGGTATTACCGCATTCGGTTTAACCCGTGTGTTTCGTTTAATATTTCTAGGCCAACCACAGCCTAAAACCCGCCGAGCACCGGAAGTAACTTGGCCAATGGCATTGCCGATGGTGACACTCACGATAGTCACCTTAATGACGCCTCTGGTTCTACAGCAACTCTCCCTATTACCTCCTGCAAAATATACCTACCTGATTCGTCCATCTCAGTTGCTTTTGCTAGGTTCTAGCCTATTAGGTTGCATCTTAGGTTCATTGGTGTACCTACCGCGAACTTGGTCAAGATCGGTGCGCGTTCCTGTGAAATTTGTACAAGACTTATTAGCGTATGACTTTTACGTTGATCGCCTGTATCGCTTAACAGTAGTTTTTGCGGTTGGTTTGTTATCTAAGATTAGCGCTTGGATTGATCGCTACATTGTCGATGGCTTAGTCAACCTTGCCGGATTGGCTACGGTGATTAGTGGCCAAACCTTGAAATACAACACCTCCGGTAAAACACAGTTTTATGCCCTAACGATTTTGTTAGGCGTTAGCCTTTTAGCTCTGCTCATGACCTGGCCTCTGACACAGTGGTCTTTGCAGCATTGGAATTGGACATTAATTAGTGGTCAGTAATCAAAAGGTTGAAAGTTCTCTAGTGTTGAACCTTTAAAGTTAAAAGTTGAGAAGATAACCTGCCAACATTCCAACCTTCAAACTTCTAACCTTCAACCTTCACTCATCGTTTTAGAAAGGAGGCTGTTCAATTTATGCTGAGTGCCTTGATTTGGGTACCAATCTTAAGTGCTGCTCTTGTTGGATTTTGGCCGGGAACGATCACTGCTAAAGGGGCCCGGACAATAGCATTAGCAGTAGCAGCAGGAGTCTTCATCTGGTCGATTGTACTGCTCGTTCAGTTCCACCCTCAGGAGAGTAGCCAGCAGTTTTTTGAGTTTATCCCTTGGATTGAAACTTTAGGTTTGACCTACAGCTTGGGGGTTGATGGTTTATCTATTCCCTTGCTGGTATTAAATGGGTTGCTCACTGGAATTGCCCTCTACAGCAGTGATGAAAATATCGAACGGCCTCGGCTTTATTACGCATTAATTTTGCTATTGAATGCCAGTGTGGCGGGTGCTTTCGTTGCTCAAGATCTACTGCTGTTTTTCCTATTTTATGAACTGGAACTTATTCCCTTATATTTGCTGATTGCGATTTGGGGAGGACAGCGGCGAGGCTATGCAGCGATTAAATTTCTCCTGTATACAGCGATTTCCGGAGCACTGATTTTAGCCGCATTTTTGGGCGTAGTCTTTTTGGGCGGTGCCTCCAGTTTTGCGTTTACAGAAACATTTCCCCTGGCCTCTGCACTGCCAGAATTTCAGCAATTACTGCTTCTTGGTGCAATTCTGATTGGCTTTGGCATTAAAATTCCTCTTGTTCCGTTCCACACCTGGTTACCGGATGCTCACGTTGAGGCATCTACTCCCATTTCTGTTCTACTAGCGGGTGTGCTGCTAAAGTTGGGCACTTATGGTCTATTTCGGTTTGGGTTGGATTTGTTTCCAGAAACTTGGGGTATTCTGGCTCCTGGGTTGGCGATTTGGGCAGCAGTGAGTGTGCTGTATGGTGCCTTGAATGCATTAGCCCAACGAGACATGAAAAAAATGGTGGCTTACAGTTCTGTAGCGCACATGGGTTACATTCTCCTCGCTGCTGCTGCCGCCACTCCCATAGCACTTATCGGTGCCGTCCTGCAAATGGTGAGTCATGGTCTGATATCGGCGCTACTGTTTTTACTCGTAGGTATCGTTTATAAAAAGACAGGCTCTCGGGATTTAGACGTTCTCAACGGTCTATTGAACCCAGAACGGGGTTTACCGCTAATCGGGAGTCTCATGGTATTGGGTGTGATGGCTAGTGCAGGTATCCCTGGGATGGTCGGGTTTATCTCGGAATTTTTGGTATTTCGAGGCAGTTTTCCCGCTTTTCCAATAGCAACCCTCCTTTGTATGCTCGGCACTGGCTTAACGGCTGTTTATCTCCTGGTTTTGCTTGATCGAGCCTTTTTTGGGCGTCTATCTACACGGGTGATTGATCTACCTAAAGTGTTGTGGAAGGAGCGCATACCGGGAATTATTTTAGCTATTTTGATCGTTATCTTCGGAGTACAGCCCGGATGGCTAGTTGCTCTGAGTGAGGCAACGACAGCTGCTTTTGTTCCCGCTTCATCAACCGTTGCTCTGACATTGCCTGATGGGCAATCTCAGATTGTGTCAGAACAGGTACCTACAGCCTCTTCTCACCTTTGAACAAAAATCGATCGCATTCCCCCATCAAGAGCGTAGCAGGTGGGGGTTAGAGCGAAACCCAAGTTCTTACTGATTGGTAGAGGCATCTCAATTCAACGTAAGGTGGGCAATGCCCACCCTACAACTAAGCGATTGACACCACGCGGCACTTCCCCCTTGAGGAAGGCAAGAGGATAGGGGAGATAGATGATCGCAGAGGAAAGACAGAATATTCTAGGTTTTGAGGGTAACAATACAGCTCTAAAAGCTAAAATTTATGAAAATTCCCTAGAGTAATGTAAAGCATCTTTCAGCCTTACGACTTTAAAAGCGTTTATAAAACTGTTTGCTCACGAGAAGATAAATGGTAATCAGCAAAACAAAAACCCGTAAAATTCATCCCCTAGAAACCTATATCGAAAGGTTGAAATCTGGTGATGCCTTACTGCCGGACTCCAAAGAAAATGTGATGGAGGTAGTGGGCATTCTTCATAGCTATGGTGTTGTACTGGATGCCTACTCCCGTAACCTCAATTACATTGCTGAAAATCAGTTTTTAGTGTTTTTTCCCTTTTTCAAATACTTTAATGGGGAATTCACCACTCAAAAATTGCTGCGTCACTGGTGGCACGATCGCATTAACTTTGAGTATGCGGAATACTGCATGAAAGCGATGTTTTGGCACGGGGGCGGTGGATTAGATGCCTATGTGGATTCACCAGAGTTTGAGAAATTAACACGAAAAGCCATTCAGGCAAAGTTTAAATCTAATCCTTTGATGCAGAGCATTGATTGGCTCTTTCCTAATTTTTTAACCGAACAAGTGCGCCAACTTGCCTATTACAGTGGGTTAGGGCAATTTTGGCGGGTCATGAGTGATATGTTCATGAGCCTATCCGATCGCTACAACAAGGGTGAAATTACAACCATTCCTCAAGTGGTCGATCATATCAAGGCAGGGTTAGTGGCAAGCGCTAGCTTACCGATTACCTACTCAGCAAACATTGGGGGCAAATCCTATGAAATCATTCCCAAATCCGCTGGTTTAACCTTCCTGCCAGATACAGCCGTGCCTTATGTGGAGGCCGTTTTCTTCCGGGGCACACCATTTCCGGGCACTGTTTCTTATAATGCTCAGGCAGGCCAAATTTCCCCTGATCAAAGCCGCTTCAGTTATGGGGCATTGTATGCTGATCCGCTACCTGTCGGAGGCGCTGGAATTCCGCCGACACTGCTAATGCAGGATATGCGCCATTTTCTTCCTGACTATATGCATGAAATTTATAAGCGATCGCGTCGGGGAGAAGATGACTTACGTGTGCAGATTTGCATCAGCTTCCAGAAGTCGATGTTTTGCGTTACAACAGCAGCGATTTTAGGACTCGCGCCTTATCCTCTCGATACCACTGATCCAAAGGAACAAGAGAAAAATCGAGCCTACCTGGAAAGCTGGATGGATCGATTTACAACCTCACGATTGAAGGACGTAAACAGCGAAGTTTAATCCCAAGTCGTAGCGCAGTGAGACGGAGTTGTCTCATTGCGCCTATTCACTCATTTATGAGCGTTCCCTTCTTCTGTTTTGTGAATAGAGTTGCTGATGTAATTTCGTCAAATAAGGCGACACATTCGATCCCCCTCGCATCCCCCTTAAAAAGGGGGACTTTGAACAAAACCTCTGCGAGACTCTGCGAAAACCTCTGTGACCTCTGCATTAAAAAAAGATTCTTCCGAATTAACAGATTCGATATGCATTCTCCCTCTTTTTAAAGCAGGCTTTGAGTAAATTCTCCCCCCTTTTTAAGGGGGGCTGGGGGGGGATCGAAACTTCTAAATACTGTATTCCAACACAGGCTCTTGTGTAGAACCGTGAGGCGGACGCTCAGTTGCACCGGGGATATCCTGGCGGGTGAGCAAATCAAACACATAGTCACCAATCGCCGCTTTGACATCATCTTCTAGCTCATTCACCACATCTCGATTCAATTGAAATGCATAATTCGCTTCGTCCACGATGCGTTGAACCATCTCCTCATCAACAGGCAAAGAGTTCAACACCTGACGATACTTTTGTTTAAATGCCCGTTTAGCTTCCACCGTCGGAATTTGCTCAAACTCATGCAATCCCGTACCTTGATCGGGAGGTAACTTCAGGGCTGAGCGCACAATATTTTTCAGCGCTTGCCCTCCAGACAGATCACCCATGTAGCGAGTATAGGCATGAGCTATCAACCTTGCTGGGTCGGTCTTAGCGATTTCATGAATGCGATCGACATAAACCCGACCTGCGGGTAAAGGCGCAATCTGTTCGCGCCAGTTGTCGCCATAGTAACAAGAAAGTAAGCTTTTACTTGATTCTTGTAAACTAGTGGGAGGCTTTCGCCGTCTTGTACTAGTGACGGGGTTTATCAAAAAAATACAAAGTGCAAACTGAGATTCCCTACGGGATAGCTATGCTTCACGGACTCATTAGTACGGTTAAGATTGTAAGCGCTTTGTAGGGTTGGTGAAGTGGGAAAGATCTCTGCATTCATTAGAATCAGTTTTATGGGTAATCAGATATTTAGAAATCGGCTGAATAACATAATTAAGCAGTGCCTTTCTGAGGCTCAGGAATGTACACAATTAGAGCATCATGGAATGGCTGGGCATGTTCGCCAAATCTTGGTTGAAAAACTTCTTGAGCCACTTCTTCCAGAAGGTATTTACATTGGCAGTGGTAAAGTTACTGACTCAAATGGCAGCTTATCTTCGGAGACTGATATCATCATCTACGATAGGCGTACAGTGCCTCCCATTCTATACGATGAAAAGAATGGTGTATTCCCTATCGAAAGCATCTATTAGGTTATAGAAGTAAAAACAACTTTAACAAAGAGCGAGTTTGAAAAATCAATTCGGAACGGACAGAAACTACGCTCTCTTCGGGGTCTACAACCTCATTCAGCACTTTTTGCTTTTAACTCCGATCTGAAAGAATCAAAGGACTCAGAGCGTTTTATACAAACGCAAAAAGATATGCTAGTTCCACTTCCAATCAACATCTTTTGTATCGTTGGTAGAGAGTATGGTTATTGGGAGCAAGTTTGGAACATTCTTCCTGATACAGATAATAATGATGCCATCGTAGGATTCATAGTTGGGATCATAAATACCCTCGTAAAAGCTATATATTTGCGTCAACCAAGTCTCGATCCAGGTTGGTACTTCTTCCCAGAGTACAATCCGTCCTAACATTGCGTTATATCTGTAAGTATCCAAGTCATGTAGCAACAACCCGTGTTCGAGCTTGTGAGCAAGATTTAGGTTTAGTTTTCACGACAATTTCCACATCTCGATCCAAAGCATTCAAAAAACGAAACAACCGTACCGTTGAAAAGCCTGATAACTTTTTGCTAAACCTCCTCTGGGAAATCTTTCAAATCCTCAAGATCGCTTTTTTGCATCCAATCAAGATTAATCGCAGTACGATCAAGCTAGATTTACTGTACATCAATGTACCGCCAATTTTAAATGATCAAATCCGCTGTATTGTGGCAAGAAGAGCTTCGTTATTGGGATAACCTTATTTGCTCGGCTAAGCTTAAACAGTAATAATCGCTGCCACTATGCTTTCCAAAAGAAAGAATTACAGAAACAGGTTGAGTGGGAGTGGATTTGGCAAGTTCGTCCTGAGTGAATTTATCGATGTAGTTGACATTTCCATCTTCATCAATGACGATTTTTCCATCTTGCCAACACCCTAAATTAAAGTCATAATTCCCATTCTCTACAAGGTTTACTGTATTTCCTTCTCGAATTCCTTTGTCAATACTATTTTTTAATCCATCATCATAGAATTCAACAATTCTTAAATAGGCATTGGTCTGTTGTTCTCCAAAAACCTCAATATTTCTTTTCACCAAATATCCACAGACAAGTGTATCAAATTCATCATTGCCAAAAATCCCATATTTTTGAGTTTTTCTTAATACTACGGTTTTGGGAAGTGTACAATTTTTATTAGAAAAATCTTTCTGATAGTTAAGTGTTGAGTGAGAAACATCCAGATTGATAGATTTAAGGAGAAAAGGTTTTTCTAAAAAAAAGCTGGTGCTAGTGAGTGGAACGGCTAAAAGAATTGCCGTAATTGAGAGTAAAGTGCTTTTTTGAGAATGAATGCTAAAAAAAATAGCTTCCACTACTCTGCCCAGCCAATTGCTCAGAGCAGAATTCATGGCTATTATCTTGCTTCAGTTTATTAGACTGAGGGCAAGTTCTTGTAATACACTTTTATTATGAGAAAAAATCTCCAAAAAAGTGCCTTAATTTGCAGAAATTTAGATTTGTTCTGGATTTAGAGTGGAGTAAATCCCACAGAACCAAACTTAAGGCAGATACGCTGAGCCAGTTGCTGTCAATGCGATCGCACGAAATTCAGTAAAGCAGCAGCAGCGATCGCAGACTTCACCAGGGTACACTAACCCTGAGAGCCGCCTGTTAATCGTGAGAACACTGTTCAAACCGACACAATCCGCCATCAGGTGAAGCGCAAATCGGTATTCTATATATATCAAGCATCAAGCCTATGCAATCTTACGAAATTTGAGTACTGCCATGCGTGGTGTGGTGTAATGGAAGCGTAGGAGATTCCCTGCAATAGCAACCGAGCAATAGTGGATTCAAAACACGGCTGGTATCGATGCGGGGGCATCTTCTAGTTCTTAACGAAGAAAGCGATGAAGGATGAGCTCTCGAAGGATGAAAGAAGATATGATGCGAGTTCTGCCCCTTGTGGGCGGTATTCATCGCTTAAAATTTCGTCCTTCCTTTGATGAGAAGCCTCATCTCTGGTGGACGGTATTCAACCTTTATCCAAAAAGCCTTCATCTCTAACTGATGACTGACACGGTTCTCGCATCCTCAGACTTTATCTTTAAAAAACCTTTCATGCAGACCAAAGCTTTTAATGAGCTTTTCCCACTGTTTAATACAGCGAACCCAGAGACATTAGAATGGCTGCTGTCTGTTGTGGTCGAACACGAGTACCCAGCAGATAGAGCAGTCTTAATGGAAGATGCCTGGGGCAACGCCGTTTACTTTATTGTCTCCGGTTGGGTCAAAGTTCGACGCCTTTATGGGGAAAATGTTGTGACTCTGGCAATTTTAGGACAAGGTGATTTTTTTGGGGAAATGGCGATTCTCGATGAGTCTCCTCGCTCAACGGATGTAATTGCGCTGACTGACGTAAAATTACTTAGCGTTTCTGCTCAACGCTTCATTCAAACTCTCTTTAAAGACCCCCAGTTACACCACCGGATGTTGCAACTGATGGTGCGGCGACTCCGACAAACCAATCTTCGCTTTCAACGACGCCATCAACCCCCAGCGGTTAAGTTGGTTGGTACTCTCGTGAGCTTGGCAGAAAGCTATGGTGAACCGACTGAAAAAGGTACAGAAATCTTTAACATCCCTTATAAGGACTTGGCAGACATTTCAGACATCAGTGCTGATGATACAGCCAAAATTATGGAAAAACTTGAGAGTAAGGGCTGGATCAAGATTGACCAAGCCCATGAGTCTCTCTGCCTAATCAATCTCAAGCAGCTTACGCATTTAGCAGGACGAGTTTAGAGTAAAAGCAAGAAGCGAGGAAAACAGTTGGCCTGAAGGGGT
>CBKWLJ010000139.1:0-18751 GCA_966675205.1 uncultured bacterium | reverse complement strand
ACTTCGGAAGTCAGCGATATGGGTGATGCTGTCGTTACTTCGGAAGTCAGCGATATGGGTGATGCTGTCGTTACTTCGGAAGTCAGCGATACGGATGATGCTGTTGTTACTTCGGAAGTCAGCGATACAACAGATGATAGCCTGTTTACCAACGAGCAGATAGTAGATTTTATTGGAGACTTTGTTCAGGATTTCATTGAAGACAATAATCTCCAAATCTTTGCAGAAACGGCTAGTGACCTCCTAGATAGCGGAATGGCGAATGACCTGCTCTCAGCAATCTATAGTAATGACTCAATCGACAATAATGACTCAATCGACAGTAGCGATAACACCCTCTACGGCACCTGTGCCGACGACTTGTTTGTTCTGGGTTCAGACGAAGGCGCTAGTACAATAATGGACTTCGAGATTGGGAAGGATTTACTTGGGTTAAGTGAGGGGCTAACCTTTGAGCAGTTATCAATTACTCAGGGTTCTAGCTGCGACGAATTCTTCACCGAAATTACTATTGCAGACAACAACAAGCTCTTAGCAACCTTGAGCGGGGTGCCAGCTGATAGCATTACCAGTTGCTCATTTACGTTGGTCTAAAGGGGTTCCTATGGTGTGTGTCCATAGATGGGTTAAAAAGAGCGATCGCGTCTGAATGAATACGTCCGCTCAACATCATGATTATATCCCATTGCTTTTGCGGGTATTAAGCATCAATTGAGCGGTCAACAAAATGGATTTACCAATAGTGTGTGCGAGTTTAATCGCGCACATTTTTATTGAAAATTATTTTATTGAAGAACTTAACTTAGTCCTTAAATCCCTTATCTTCCCTAGATAAAATTTTTCAGGACTGAAATACTTATAGACGACAAACCAACTTAATTAGAAATAAGCGTTTAAGGAGGTCAAACACAATAATGAGTAAGACTAAAGTTGTTGAAGTACGTCCCGCTGGCTTTGAACTATTCCAAGATTCTGAAACTTTTCTTGATGAGTTACGTGATGATTTGGAACTAGACTCTGTGAATAGTGGAACTAAAAATCTTGTAATTAGCCATGCCATCGATTTACATTTTTTTCCGATTAGCATCCATACAAATCCAGAATTATTGCTGAAGTCGAGAATTTTTCAGGAAAACATTCCATCTTTGCTCTCCTAATTTTTTCAAGGGTTAGCACCAGATAAGCTAGTCGGCATAAAACATTACATAACTTGGACGGGCAGGATGCCCATCACACAATATCAAAGTTGAAATATCACTTCCGAACCAAATGCCTAAAAGCTTAACCAATTGACTTATTTTGGGTCGGTTTTGGCGATAAGGGTGTATCAATTATCGACTGATTGACTCATTACAGGTTCCCACTCGAAAGAGACATAATTCAATGAATTGTGACTAATCAATCAGGGTCTAAGTCATGGCATTTTTATTAAGCCATCAAAATGTTTTTAACTACCTCGCTGAGCAAGGTCTCTGTAGTCAAGAAGAACAAGCTCAGGGCAAAGTTGAACTGAAATACACAAAAAACTTTAACTTATTAGTGACTTTGCCAAAAGGTCGTCAACTCTTGATCAAACAAGAGCGTCACAATCGAGAAGGGGAAACTGCTGCTGAATTTTTGCAAGAATGGCGAATTCAGGAATTTTTACAACAATTTCCCGAAGTAAGCCAGATTCGTTCGTGGATTTCAGAGGTAATTCATTTTGACGCGGACAATTCAATCCTTGTTTTCAACTATTTGAATGACTACCGCGATTTAATGGATTTCTACACTCAGGAGAATGTCTTGGCAACGGCATTAGCACACCAAGACAAGGTAACATCCATCGGTAGTTCCATGGGTGCTGCTCTAGCTAAAATTCATCGTTTGACTTTAGACCATCAAGAGTATCGGGATTTCTTCAGGGAAAGTCGTCAAGGAGTACTCATTGACCCGACACTCTACTTGGTTAGCCAGTTAGAACGAATTGGGCCTGAAATTTTTGGTCGAGTTCCTGCTGATGCTCTCAATTTCTTTGCGCTCTATCAGCGCTATGACAGTCTTAAGCAAGCGATCGCAGAATTAACGACTGCGTTTGAACCCTGTTGTTTAGTCCACAATGACTTAAAGCTGAACAACATCTTATTATCCATCAAGGGGAAACTGACTTCCCAATCACAAACATCGAATCACAGCATGGTGCGATTGATTGATTGGGAGCGCTCAACTTGGGGAGACCCGGCATTCGATTTAGGAACACTCATCGCCAGCTATTTGCAAATTTGGCTGAGTAGCTTGATTACCAGTAAAGCGATCGCTATTGATGAGTCTTTACGGATGGCCACGACTCCCCTCGAACACCTACAACCTTCCCTAGCCGCAATAGCGATCGCATATTTCACCCACTTTCCGGAAGTCCTAGAGCAGCGCCCTGATTTTTTGCAACGAGTTGTGCAATTTTCCGGTCTAGCCTTGATTCTGCAAATCCTATCCATGATTCAGTACCAAAAAACCTTTGGTAATCAAGGAATTTGTAAGCTTCAAGTCGCTAAAACCTTATTAAATCGTCCGGAACAATCCATCACCACGATTTTTGGCAAACAAGCCTCAGAACTCACCTTAAGCTGTTCTCCCGCTTAAATCCATCTAGTCGCAGGGAGACCCCTCATGCAAGTGTCGGATTCGCTTCAACATCAACTGCCATCGGTTGCTTCCAAGCAATTGCAGAGCAAACTGCAAGACATCGTTAACAAAGTTCAGATCCACCACTACCTGTGTGTTAGCCATCCCGATTATCAGCCTGTAGAACTGCCACCATCAGTAGTCGCTTACTTTCAGCATTTGCCCTTAGAGCTGCGGTTGAAATATCTGAGCGTACAACTGCGTAG
This sequence comes from uncultured bacterium, assembly GCA_966675205.1. Taxonomy (GTDB): domain Bacteria; phylum Cyanobacteriota; class Cyanobacteriia; order Cyanobacteriales; family Coleofasciculaceae; genus JBFLZA01. Next base: position 15,884 of record CBKWLJ010000139.1, on the reverse strand, counting down.
TTTTCTCTACGGTATTTATTACAACGCTTCCCTCAAAGCTGCCCTCGCACCCAACGCGGATGCAACGGATTTGGCACTGCACCAGAATTTAGAGAACAACACGTTCTTGGGGGTAGATCTGAAGTTTTATGAGCAATTGCACCAAAGTAACTCAGGTGTGGGCTACTTTAGCCCAGATTGGCAGGTGGTATGGCAAGAAACTGATGGCAGCTTGGTTGTAGCCAAAAGCGGTTTGGTACTGCACATCGATCGCAATTACCATCTTCAACCCGAAGAGCGAGCAGCTACCCTGTGCGACTCAGTTGCCATCCGAATGCCCCGAAATCTGGTGCAAAACGGATTTTATGTAGCGGTTGGCAATGCAGGCCCCCAAAGCAATCAGAACACCGTGCGCGTTTACTTCAACATCAGCGCTGATGGTGCAGTTGCTCTGATGAGTAGCATCACGCAGCAGCTCAACGCTATTTCCATTCCCTTTTCCTTTAAGGCACTCTACAACCCTTCAGACTACGGACGCTACAACTGTGCTGTACTGTACTTCGAGAAAAAACACTATGAGACCGTCCGGTTAGTGCTACAGACGGTTTATCTAGACAATCAAGGCCATTTTCGCAGACAAGTCCCTCTGTTTACCAAGTTAATCGCACCAGGATTAGCGATCGCAGAAGAACCAAACCGCAAATTCGCAGACATAGAAAGCTTTGGCATGAATCGCTGCCAACTTGTGGCTAATGCATTACTCGAAGCTTGGCAACAAGGCAACGAATCCCCACAAGCACGAATGGCATTAATTTTTCAACACTTTTCTCATTTAGGAATTGAATGGCAACGTCCCTACCTTAATGCCAACTCTGAAGACATCTACACACCATTAAATTAATAATAACTGAGGCTGAGTTATGAAACGTGTATTAATCGTTTATTACACCCAATCCGGTGATGTGGAGCGAGCCATCCAATCTTTTACTAAATTTCTCAATACGCCAGAAGTAGAACTAACTTGGGAGCGTATCCAACCCAAAGCGGATTACCCTTATCCTTGGAAATTTCATAAGTTTTTTGATGTTTTTCCCGAATGTATCAATGAAGAACCTCCTGAAATTGAACCCCCAAATTTTGATTTTAATAAAAAATTTGATCTCATAATTCTTGCATATCAAGTTTGGTTTTTAGCCCCCTCATTACCGATTCAATCCTTTTTAAAATCTGAAGCCGCAAAGGTTATAAAAAACACCAAAATCATCACTTTAATTGTTTGTAGAAATATGTGGCACTCGGCATCAGAGACTATGAAAAAAATGATTTCTCAGTTAGGAGGCATTCATATTGATAATGTTGTTGTAACTCACCAAGGGCCACCTCTAGCAACGTTTATTACCACCCCTAGACTACTGCTAACCGGAAAAAAAGATAGATTTTTGGGAACATTGCCCCCTGGAGGAGTTCGAGATGAGGAAATTAATGCATTATCAAGATTCGGTTATCAGATAGCGAATAATCTCGATACATTAAATGATTCATCTAGCCAGTCATTACTCAAGAATCTTCGTGCTGTTACAGTTAATCCCCGCTATGTCATCCCCGAAATTATTGGACGAGTTGTATACGGTGCATGGGCAAAACTCGCTCGATTTTTTGGAAAACCTGGAAGCTTGAGCAGGCGACCCATTATCTACCTATTTGCGGTTCTGCTAATTTTGGCTATTCCAATTGTTCTTCTCATTTCCCTATTGCTTCGAGTTCTGCTTTATCCACTGATTAACCCAAAAATCAAATCTTATGTTGAAGTTCTCAAATCTCCGTCGGGAGCAACATAAAAGAAAAAAACTCATTTTCCGTAAATTCAGACATTAGTCACAATAGCAAGGCTTGCTCTTTTCCTAGTACAGCGCGGCGGAAATAAACCACCAATTCAAAAAAGTTACTGTACAAGCCATATCCCTTGGAGCCTTCTCTATTCTGCCTTCTGCCTTCTCTATTCTGCCTTCTGTATTCTGTCTTCTGTCTTCTTGCACTAATTTGCTGTTTCGTTAGTTTTTGAGGAATAAATTATGGGTGCAGCATACCTGACACATATAGGTGCTTTTCTACCGAATGAACCTGTAAGCAACGAAGAAATTGAAAATATCCTGGGGTTAATCAACGGTAAGCCATCTCGAGCTAAAAGCCGAATTTTAAAAAATAACGGCATAAAATCTCGACACTATGCCATAGACCCAAAGACCGGGAAGCAAACTCACAACAATGCACAATTAACAGCCGAAGCCATACGCATTCTTTTAAAGCAATCTAACTTGCCTTTAGAAGAGATTGAGTGTTTAGTTTGTGCCACCTCAATTCCAGATCAAATTATTCCTAACCATGCTGTTATGGTACATGGAGAATTGAATTGTCCTCCTTGTGAGGTGATTAGTACAACTGGTGTCTGCTGCTCCGGAGTCAGTGCACTCAAGTATGGATATATGAGTGTATCTTCCGGTATTACCAAGAATGCTGTAACGACAGGGTCAGAACTTGTATCCCGCGTACTCAGATCCAAGCACTTTGAACCGGAAATCGAAGCAAAAATTCAAGCATTGGAAGCTAAACCTATCATAGCTTTTGAAAAGGATTTTTTAAGGTGGATGCTTTCTGATGCAGCCGCAGCCGTGTTGATTACGAATAAACCTCGTCAAGATGGCATTTCACTGCAAATAGATTGGATTGAACTCATCTCTTTTGCCAATGAACTGGAAACTTGTATGTATTTAGGAGCTGAAAAAAGAGCCGATGGTTCATTACAAGGTTGGCCGGATGTCGAAAATTCAGAAGATGTATGGAAAGAGAGTTATTTAGCCCTCAAGCAAGATACTAGGCTTCTAGGGGAAAATATTATTCCCTATGGCCCAAAAGCTTTCTTAAAGGTTCGAGATAAACACAATATCAACCTAGATGATATTACTTGGTTTTTGCCTCACTATTCCTCTGAATATTTTAGAGATCAGCTTTATCAATACATCGAGAACATGGGCATGACTATCCCCTATGAAAAATGGTTTACCAACCTCAGCTATAAGGGAAATACAGGCTCTGCTTCTATCTTTGTCATGCTCGAAGAATTGATGTCAGCCGGAAAAATTCAACAGGGCGATAAAATCTTGTGTATGGTTCCTGAAAGCGCTAGATTTTCATACGCTTATATGCATTTAACGGCAGTTTAAGTGGTGATGGATATCCGAGATAGTCATCCATTTGTAATCTTTATTGCCGCTATCGACCATGTCAAATTCTTCCCTAAATCATAGCTACCTTCCCTTCCAAACTGAAATCAATTCCTTCTTTTTAGAAATCATTAACGTCGTTACACCAGCCAGCGACACCATCATTGCAAATCCCAACAGTCAAATCATTTGGGGTCGTTCTGGAAACGATTCTCTTCTGGGTTTTGACCCTGGTACGAACTTATCCGAGCAACAGCAAATCGATTTTTTCCTTGCTGATGGGAGTGAGGCGAACTTATTATTCGGGGGAAACAGTCAAGGTGAGTGGAGCGATAGATTTATTCTGGGTGACTGGCAGCAGCCCTATTATGTTGATGGTCAAGGACTCAATTGGGGTTTAAATCAATTTGCTCTAATTTTAGACTTCAATCCCAACCAAGATATCATTCAGTTACACGGCACCCCAGAAGACTACAAACTAGTATCGTCTCCCCTTGGCACAGCGATATTTTGGCAGCCGACTTGGGATACGGTACCTGACTTGATTACTATTTTGCCTTTCGTCTCTGATTTGAGCCTGGAGGATAATTACTTCCAGTTCAAAGGCAACACCCCACCCCCTGGGCCAGTAGTAGAGCAAACTCAGCAATTGGGAACTCCCAGTTATGACCTCGCTGTTGCTCCGGCTACAGATAGCCTTGGCAATGTTTATGTCGTGGGATCAACCACTGGCTCTTTGGCGGGCCCCAATGCTGGGTCTAGTGATGTCTGGTTTGCCAAATATGACAGCAATGGCAATCCCCAATGGATTCAACAATTTGGCAGTTCCAACTTTGACGCGCCGTTGAACATCGCCACCGATAAAGACGGTAACACGTATCTGACAGGAGTAACCAAAGGTGATTTGGGAGGAACCAACCTAGAACCAGGAATTTATGATATTTGGCTAGCGAAGTATGACACTGATGGCAACCAAGTATGGATGCAACAGTTTGGGACGAATTTAATTGACACATCCTTTGGCCTTGATATCGATGACAGTGGCAATGTCTACCTATCAGGATTTGGTATCCAGGAAGAGCCAGGAATTCTATCGTTTCAGGATAATCCATGGGTAGCCAAGTATGACAGCAATGGGAACCAAGAGTGGTATCAAACCTTTGGCACTCCCAATATTGACGAAGGTTACGACGTTGCCGTTAGTAGCGATGGTAGTGTCTACTCGACAGGATGGACTGTGGGTGATTTGGGAGGAGCGAATGCTGGACTGTACGATATTTGGGTTGCCAAACATGACAATCAGGGTGAACCTCAGTGGATTCAACAGTTTGGGACTCAGGATTATGAATTCCCCTGGGCCATAGATACCGACAGTCAGGGCAATGTCTACATTACAGGATGGACTCTAGGCACCTTGGGGCAAGAAAGCGCGGGGTCTTACGATAGCTGGATAGCCAAGTATGACAGCAATGGGAACCAGGTGTGGATTCAACAGTTTGGCACGAGTGGTGATGATGCCCCCCGTGGTATGCAAATTGATGCCAATGACAATATTTTCCTCACAGGCTATACCGACAACGACTTAGGAGGAAGCAATACCGGCTCTTACGATGTCTGGGCTGCTAAGTATGACAGTAACGGCAATCAGGTATGGATTCAGCAATTTGGAACTCCTGAGCTTGACTACACCTACAAACTTACGGTTGATAACGCAAGTCACCTCTACGTCACAGGATTTACAGAAGGCTCTTTGGGGGGCATCAATGCGGGGTCTTACGATGCCTGGGTAGCCAAACTCGATGCCGAGACGGGAAACCTGCAAAACTTTACAGGTACTCCCGACAGTAACATCTTCTCCGGCTCGCCAAATCTACTGGCTTGAACATAGGGGTCAGGAGTCGGGAGTCAGGAGTCAGGAGTCAGGAGACTAATTTTCATGAATTCTGGTGTACGCAGTTCATGACGGCTACCTTAACAACTCTGCAAGCAATTTTTCCAAAACCAAATAACTCTGCCTCCAAAACTGGCATTTTAGACCACACCTCTGCGAATCTTTGCGCCTCCCTTTGCGGACTCTGCGTTAAAAAAAAGCCCAACATCAAGAAGAACTATGAATGCTGAAGAAGAACATCTAAATCTAATCGATACCACCAAACCATCGAAGACCAATCAACCCTCTCCAACCCTACCTGAAGTACAAGTCAAGAAGCATTTAAAAATAGCTGAAATCAACTATCGCCGCAACACAGAATCCAGCTATACCGAGAAAATACAACAACTAGATCAGGACTTCAACTATAGCAGCAACAGCGATCGCTATTGGGGTGAACCTGAACTTTCACTGCTATACGGTACCCCACTTTACGAAGTAGCTTCCCCCTCGCAAAAACTAGCGCTCAATCACCTGTATTGGGTCGGAGCTTATAACATTACTGCTGCGAGCGAAACGAATACAGCTCTTTACAATCAAATCACAAGCAGCGTTTTTCAAGCCATTGGTGGCTACGAAACTCTTTGTCATGAGCTGGATGTTGAAACTTCCCAGGAACGCCACCACATTCATGCCTTTCGCAAGATGTGTGACACAACAGAGATGACTCTGTTAGGCGAAATAATCATGGGCAATCCTCTCGCTGGGAATGCAGGCAAGGTGATGCAAAAGGGTTTGGCTGGGCGTCTAGCACCTGGATTGATGCGACAGTTATTCAGTTTCAACTGGGGAAGCTCACCTTTCTTGGCATCTCAGTACTACGCCTTACGCTTTGTCGCCAATATGATGCTCAAGCTCACGGAATATCGCCATTCCAAGTATTTCAAGGCACTAGAGAAGACAGGCGAGTTGATTCCAGCCCCAACAGCTATAGCTCACTACCATTTCTTGGATGAGTCTTTTCACACTACAACATCCCAGTTAATCGCTCAAGAGCTGTACCAAGACTTCCCTGCGCCCACGGCATACGAAAAATTCATGGCTAATTTTTCAATCTATATGATGCAACGTACCGTTTTGAGTGGGCTTTCTGCTATAGCACCGAGTGGTTTTGATCCAGATAAAATCTTTCTCATGTCTTTAGCTTATAAAATACTACGAAGCCCTATATTTAATATGTCTGTCCAAGATGCACTTCATTGGATGGAAAAGTGCTTTTGCCATGAACATGAAGGTTTCCATTTGAATTTAAAGCTCCACCAACGCCTTTTGTCAGAACTCCGTCGGTTTTTCGGTGGACTCGACTATACATGGCCCATCAATCGCGAAATGCACATAATGGCTTCAGCAGAATCGATTAACAAGGCTATCCAAAGTAATACGAAGTTCTATCAGCAGTTCTCCATGTCTATTGCTGGTTAGAACAGGTCGATTGTGTTTTTGGGATTTTCAGAATTTATTAGCCTGTACTCAGCAGTGTGATCAGTAGTGAAATTAAGATTTCTGTATTAGGCAAGAATTTTGATCAAAGTACCGTTTTTGCCTTAAACCCCTTACTTGATTGTCTGAGTTGCCCGTTGATTAATCTGCAAAGGGAATGCAGGCTCTGTCTCTATTTTGAAAAACTACTTGCATTATGAAAGACTTCAAAATTCCTAAGTCGGCAGAACAGGTAATCCCCCAAGTAGAAAATCTATCTAAGTCAGTTTTACTCATAGGGCTTCTAGTCGGCTTTTTTACTCTAGCACAAGTAGGTGTTGCCGCTATTGATACTTATTTCTTATCTCATCCTAGCCCAGGACATCTAATTTTTAAGTTGGCGTTTATTCTCAGTTTTGCAGTACTTAACTGCATCCTATTAACGGGTATGGCGGTCATGGCCCATGAGAGCGTCCACAGGGTATTATTCAAAAGCAAATTTTGGAACGATTTGTGTGGAGGAATATTATCTTCCTTAGCTGGAATGCTCCCTTTTTATGCCAATCGGCAGTTTCATTTGCTCCACCATCGTTACACGCATCAGCCTGGTCTCGATCCGGAAGAACCCTTGCATAACCATTCCTTTTGGTATGCCTTTATGATGGGGGGGCTAATCGGCATTTCTCAACACTACAAAATAGTTGTATCCAATTTATTAGCCTTTTCTTCAGGTCAGTGGAATAAAGGGTATCAAGGTTTAAAAGATATTGGTTTTATCGCTCTGGCTGTAACCTTCTATTTTTTTCTGCTACCAATATTAAAGCTTTCCCTTTGGTATACAGTAATTCCTACCCTCCTCTTACAGCCACTCGCATATTCCTTCCGGGCTTTATGCGATCATTATGCTTTTGCACCTACCCTTTCACCTGTAGATCAAAAAAGCCTCAATCAGGAAGCAGAACTAGAAGATGATTACCAAAATCTTCAAGGTAAGCAACTACAGGTTAATAGCTGGGTAATCCTTACTAATCCTCTACTCAGTTGGTTATGGAGCAATGTTAATTATCACCAAATCCATCATCAGTATCCCTACTTATCTCACCGATATCTGCCCCAGATTTTTGAAGCTCAACAATACCAAGAGACTAATGCCGTAGCGAAAGGTTACTTTTGTTGTTTGATGGGGGTGAGAAAGATGTCATACTACTCCAAGCATGAAGACATCAAATCGTTTTTGTTAGAAGTAAGCTCTGGAAATGCGATTTAACAGTGAGCAGTTTAGAACAAACAAGGAGTTGATTCATGAAAGATTTCAAAATTCCTACCCATACCGAGCAAGTGATTCCACAGAGACAAAATTTGTTCAAGTCAATTGTGTTGCTCGGTCTTCTCGCAAGTTCTTTTTATGTGGCACAAATCGGAGTCAACGCGATTGATACTTCTTTCTTCAATGAATCTGTTCCCTTGCAGTTCATTTTTAAATGGGGATTTGTCTTCGTTTTATCACTGCTGAATGGTGTAGTCATTGTAGGCATAGCCATGCAAGGACATGAAGCCACTCATCGGTTGTTATTTAACAGTCAGTTTTGGAATGACTGGTGGGGTGGAATCTTAACAGCATTCACTCTAATTCCTTTTTATGCATTCCGGGAGTTTCATTTAGCTCATCATGCTCATACGCATCAGCCAGGTGTAGATCCAGAAGAACCGGTGAATCAGAATCGCCCGTTTTTCTCCATCTTTACTGTTGGGAGCATAGTTGGTATGTTGACTCATTACAAAACGCTTGCGACCAATTTATCGAGTGAATCTACGAAGCGATATGGGGGATTTAAAGATATATTTTTCTTGAGCGTTGCCGCAGCATTCTATTTCTTGATTGTCCCGATCGCAGGAATTTCACTCTGGTATACAGTTGTCCCAACTCTTCTCTTATTGCCCATCGTTTTCTCCGTTCGTGCGATATCAGAGCATCATGCGATTCCCCCTATGCTCAAAAAAAGTACCAATCAGAGCCAAAACCTCAATGTGGATAGCTGGATTGTATTGACAAACCCCGTAATAACTTGGCTATGGAGCAATGTCAATTATCATCAGGTTCACCACCGATATCCCCATTTGTCTCACCGATATTTTCCAGCAATTTTTAAAGCAACTCAAGACGAGCAGCCTTATCTAGTATTAAATGGTTATTTCCAGGCAATGATGAATTTGAAAGATAGACCTTATTACAGCAGCTATCAAGATTTAAAGCCCTTTTTTAAAAACGAATTGGCTACGAACGTCTAGCATAGCGCGATCAAGGTTTCTTACCTTTGAGGAAAAGAGGAAGTTAGCGGGATGATGCAAGAGTTGAGGACAGCTAGTTTCTGCTGTAGATGTGGTCAAGTCGCGAGAGCTCCAATTCGGAATTCACAATTGTACCCCATAAATGAATTTAGGGGCTTGCATCCTGAATTAATTCCGAATTCCGAATTCCGAATTCCGAATTCTTTTGGTCAATTTTTCTGATGGAACTCAATCTTTTTGGCAAACAAAGAAGTCGGTGGGTAACCCTTTTATTGGTTACTACTTTTTCCACAACTAGTATCATCCTTCTGGTTTACAGTCTCTGGCAATCTCAAACCACGGGTCAAAATTCCTCACCGACTCTCCCACAACGTAGAGTAGAACTCAATGCTGTTGCTGCATTGGGGCATTTGGAACCTCAAGGAGAAGTGATTCGCTTGTCAGCTTCAGCCTCCACGACAGGGGCGCGGGTTGAGCAATTGTTTGTGCAACAGGGAGACAAAGTTCAGGCTGGACAAGCGATCGCAATTTTGGATAGTCATGATAACCTCAAAGCGGCCTTAATGAAAGCTCAAAAACAAGTCAGCGTTGCCCAAGCTCGTTTAGAACAAGTCAAAGCTGGAGCGAAAGAGGGTGAAATTCAGGCTCAGAAGGCAAAGATTGAAGGCTCAAGGGCTGAATTACGGGGACAAATTGCCGCTCAACAGGCAACCATTGAGCGTTTAGAGGCTGAGTTGCAAGGGGAAAAGAAGGCTCAAGAAGCAACGATTAAGCGCTTAAAGGCTGAATTGGAGAATGCTAAAACAGAATGCGATCGCTATCAAAGCTTATACCAACAAGGTGCGGTAGCAACCTCCCAACGCGATATTAAGTGCTTAGAAGAGAAAACCGCACGAGAGCGCGTCAATGAGGCCGAAGCTACCCTAAACCGGGTTGTAACGGCGCGAGGAGAGCAAATCAAAGAAGCCAAAGCGATTCTCAAGCGTACTGTGGAAACGGTTGAAGAGCAGTTAGCCTCTAACCAAGGGACACTCGATCAAATTGCTGAAGTCCGGCCGGTAGATGTAGCGGTTGCCCAAGCTGAGCTCGAAGATGCTAACGCTGCGGTACAACAGGCTAAGGCACAACTCGATTTGGCTTATGTGCGATCGCCCAGAGCCGGTCAGATTCTCAAAATTCACACCTGGCCCGGAGAAATCATCGGTAATCAAGGCATTGTTGAGCTGGGACGAACTGATCAGATGTATGCGATCGCAGAAATCTATGAAACTGATATTCATAGAGTTCATTTAGGTCAAAAAGCCACCATTACTAGCGCTGGCTTTACCGAAAAATTACAGGGAACTGTAGACGAGATTGGTTTACAAATTGGCAAAAAAGATGTTCTTGGTACTGACCCCGTCGCGGATGTAGATGCCAGAGTCGTAGAAGTCAAAATCCGTCTCAATCCAGCAGATAGCAAACAAGTTACCGACCTAACCAACTTAAAAGTCAAGGTCGTCATTGATACATCTAATCCTAATTCAAACAAAACTAACTCTGACACAAAAAATTAGATTTTGATTATGGATTAGAACAGAATGATTGATTTTTATCGATTTTCCTCTCAAGGAATTTAATTTGTAAATTCAAAATGTTCAAACCTAATATATCCCCAGCTAGCAGAGGTAGACCTCATAGCGACTTATGTTCAAACCTAGCAAATATCTAAAACATGGGGAGCAGGGAAAGAGAAACTACTATTTTTGACGGCAACTTGGTATTAGAGTTTTATCCAATCATTGATGTATACGAAATTTGCTGGAATTCTGTAACCCTTATCGTCCACTTTTTGAGAGTTAATATTCAGATGAATTTTTTTGAAACAGAAACAAACAGTAAAAGTTCATGCACATTAGAAGCCATTTGTGCAGGAGTAAATTCTACTACTGAACCCGCATTAGAATACAACTTTTACAAGCAGGAAGACGGGGAATTACTGGGTAGCGTTTTGCTAGATAACCCAACTTTGACTTATGCAAATATAATCTCCAACACCTTATCAATATTCCATGAATTCGGTAACACAACCTACGACCCTTGGCTCATCGAAGCGATAGACATCTTTAATTTCATGGGTCTAGGTCTGGGTTATCTGATTGCCACTGGAAATCTAGAAAATTTCCCCAGCAGTATCTTCTCTGTAATTGAAGCCGCCAGTCCTGTCAATGATAATACCTACCCTTGGACACCAGGAGATAATTTGATACTCGGTCGGAGTGGTAGCGATCGCCTTCTGGGAGTCAATCCTGGTGATACGATTCCGGGTAAAAATGAGATCGATATTTTAATCGGTGGCCCCAACACCTTAAATACTTCTGGACTTAACAACGATGTATATATTTTGGGGGATTATAACAATGCCTACTACGCGGGGAATCAGGGAGTACTGGGCACTGATAACTTTGCATTTCTTCCATTCTTCAACTCCAGTACAGATACCATTGAACTCCACGGAACTCCGAGTGACTACCATCTGGTGAACTATAACATCAATGGTCTTACAGGACGTGCAGAAACCGGAATGGCGATCGTTCTCAATAGTCCTCAACCCGATCTCATTGCCCTGTTGCCTGGAGTTTCTGACCTAAGTCTAGATGCCCCATACTTCAACTACGTTAATACCCCGCCCCCCAACGAGATACAGCCGCAGATTCAACAGTTTGGCACTACCAGTTTTGATGCAGGTCTTGATGTTGCCACAGATAGTAATGGCAATGCCTACGTTTCGGGATTAACCGGTGGCTCCTTAGGAGGACTTAATGCGGCTGCTTCAGCTAATGGCTATGTAGCCAAGTACGATAGCAATGGCAACCAACTGTGGAGTAGGCAGTTTGGGACTCCTGCTCTTGAATACGCTTTTGGTAATGTCGTCGATAGCGATAACAATGTCTACATTACAGGAGGAACCACAGGCAGTTTAGCGGCACCCAATCTTAATGGCTCAATGGATGCCTATGTAGCCAAGTACGACAGCAATGGCAACCAGCAGTGGATTAGGCAGATTGAGAGTCCCGACTTTGAAGAGTCTTATCATATCGCAGCGGACAGCCAGGACAATGTTTACATTGCAGGAGCGACTACAGGCGATTTGGGGGGAAAGAATGCCGGATTCACATCCCTGACAGGCGATCCTTATGTGGCGAAGTTCGATAGTGATGGCAATCAGCAGTGGATTACGCAGTTTGGGAGTCCCGAATTTGAAGACGCGTTTGGCGTTGCCACTGACAGCAATGACAATATCTTCGTTACGGGATGGACTTACGGCGACTTAGCGGGGCCGAATGCTGGCTTGTATGATGTCTGGTTAGCCAAGCTCGACACTAGTGGCGACTTGTTGTGGACTAGGCAGTTTGGAACTCCTAATTATGACTTCCCTTGGGCTACTGCCACTGATAGTTTTGGCAATGTCTACATTACGGGTTGGACACTGGGTAGCTTGGAAGGAACCAATGCTGGGTTAGATGATGGCTTTTTGGCCAAGTATGACACGAATGGAAATCAGTTATGGATTCAGCAATTCGGCAGTGCTGGTGCTGACCAAATTTATGACATCAGTATCGATAGCAATAACTTAGTTTACGTGACAGGCTTGACCACTGGCGACCTTGGTGGACTGAATGCGGGAGCTGATGATGCTTTTGTGGCTCAATTTGACAGCAATGGCAACCTATTAGAAATCAATCAGTTCGGGACTTCTGGTGTTGACAACGCCTATGGAATCGACGCAACGTTCCCCGATCGCATTTATGTTGCGGGAGGTACTGATGGTTCCTTGGGGGGAATCCATGTAGGGTCTTATGACGCCTTTTTATCGACATCGAGTTTTACCCAAATTTAGTCAGGGATAATTCGTCAAGTCGCTTCGCTCCAATTCGTAATTATTAATTCGGAATTCGGAATTAAACTCCATAAATGAATAATGGAGCTTGAATATTGATGCTGCGCGTTTCTTTGTTCTCCATAAATGAATTTAGGGGCTTATATCCTGAATTAATTACGAATTCCGAATTCCGAATTCCGAATTGTTTTAGTCAACCCATTCAATGGTCATGACCTATGATGACAACTAAAGCGATATTCGTCGGAATTGTCGCTGCTGTCTTTTTGCAACGATTATCCGAGCTACGCATCAGCCAACGCAATGTAGCATCCCTGCTTGCCCAAGGTGGACGGGAGCATGGCTCTAACTATTTGTGGGTGGTGAAGGTGCTACAGATCAGTTGGTTTGTAGCGATGATTGCAGAGGTTTACTGGCTAGATCGACCCTTTGTGCCAGTCTTAGCTGCGGTGGGGTTGCTGGCTGCGATCGCCGGTCAATTCTTGCGCTACTTATCCATGCAAGCGTTAGGCGTGCGCTGGACTCTTCCCATCATCACCATCCCAGGTGTACCTGTGGTTAACTCAGGTATCTATCGTTACTTGCGCCATCCCAATTGGCTTGGAGTAATCTTGGAGATTGCGGGAATTCCGCTGATTCATACTGCCTATTTCACAGCCATCTTTTTTACCCTAGCCAATGCCCTCGTGATGATCAAGCGCATCCATAAAGAGGAGCAAGCTTTGGGCAAAGACAATAACTATGCTGCCGTCTTTGGCGATCAACCTCGTTTCATTCCCAACAGTCAACTTTTGAAGGGGCGAGGCTTGAAGAAGGCAGAAGTACGAGGGCAGAAGGCAGAAGGTTGCCTTCATGACGGGCTTGAATCCCCTTCAGAAGGGGAGCCACTGAAAAACTTTCAGGGGGGGCTTGATATTCTTACTCCCAAGAGTCGTGGGCAAAGGACGAAGGCATCCCTTCTACCTCCTGCCTTCTGCTCTCTGCCTTTTTTGGTCAAGACCACTATCCAGATTAGACTTTTTACCCTAGCACAAGCGATTACAGCCTTAATCGTTCCCGCTCCCATTGCCATGTACCAGATGATTTGTGGCTTTTGGGTGTCACGAGCTATCTACGTCGCTGCCAAGCTGGGCATTGCCGATTACCTACAAAAGCAGCCCAAAACTGCCGAGGAACTAGCGGCAGTTACTCATACTCATGCCCCTTCCCTCTATCGCTTGCTGCGTGCCCTTGCCAGTATCGGTATCTTCGTCGAAGACAACAAGCACCGTTTTGGACTTACACCCCTCAGTGTTACATTGCAGACTGAGGCTCCTTCCTCGCTGCGGTTCATGGCGATCGCAGAATTGGGAGGCGAACACTACTTAGGCTGGGGCAACCTACTGCACAGTGTCAAGACCGGCGAGACGGCATTTAACCATGCTACTGGCATGAACATTTGGGACTACTACAGCCAACATCCCGAAGATAGCAAACCGTTTGATCAGGCAATGACAGATGTGACTGAAATCGTGGTAAAAGCCGTTCTAGAAAGCTATGACTTCTCATCGTTCAGCACAGTTGTGGATGTGGGAGGAGGGCAAGGCAGTCTAATTGCAGCCATTCTCAAAACCAATTCAGCATTGAAGGGCATCCTGTTTGATCTGCCAACTGTGATTGAAGATGCTTTACCTCAACTTGTAGCAGATGGCGTTGCAAACCGCTGTGCCGTAGTAGCGGGAAACTTCTTTGAATCCGTGCCAGTGGGGGGTGATGCTTACCTACTCAAGTGGATCATCCATGACTGGGAGGATGCACATGCGATCGCTATTTTGAAAAACTGCCATCAGGCGATGCCAGACAACAGCACACTCGTGCTGATTGAGCAGGTTATCTCCCCTGAAAATGGGCTGCCCTTTGCTCAACTAATGGATCTGAATATGTTGGTAATGATGGGTGGACGGGAACGCACAGCAGCAGAGTATAACTCACTCCTGCAAGCAACGGGCTTCCAACTCACCCGAATTATTCCCACGTTATCCCCAGTAAGCGTGATTGAAGCAATCAAGCACTAGTGCAGTGTGGCGGAAATAACTATCCAATTGAAAAAGGTTAAAAAGCTTACTGTACGAGCAATATTCCTCCTACCTCCTACCTCCTGTCTCCTGCCTCCTGCCTCCTGTCTCCTGCCTCCTGTCTCCTGTCTCCTGCCTCCTGTCTCCTGTCTCCTGTCTCCTGTCTCCTGCCTCCTGCTATAAAAACCTAAAGAACAATGATTCTGAAAATACCAACAGCTTGGTTACAACTTAAGCATGAAAAACTCCGCTTATTAGTAGCCATAGGTGGAATTAGCTTTGCCGTAGTTCTAATATTTACACAACTCGGCTTACGAGCCGCTTTATTTGATAGTGCTGTTGCCCTACATACCAGTTTGCAGGGTGAAATTTTTTTGCTGAGCCCTCGATCTACATCTTTAGTGGCAATGGAAAACTTTTCCGAACGTCGCTTATATCAAACCCTAGCCTTTGAGGAAGTACAAGCCGTCATTCCTATCTATTTAGGCTTTGCTCAGTGGAAGAACCCACAAACCAGAAATTATTGGCGCAATATCTTTGTTATTGGGTTTGATATTAGCTATCCAGTTTTTGATTTGCCAGGGATTCAGGAGAATATCGATAAGCTTAAATTCCCGGATGTTATTTTGTTTGATGAAGCTTCTAGAGCAGAGTTTGGGCCAGTTGTGTCCGAATTTAAACAAAATGGAATAGTCACAACCGAACTAGGAGACCGAGGGCCAGGAAATCGCAAAGTTACGGTACAAGGATTATTTAGGTTAGGAACCTCCTTTGGAGCGGATGGCAATTTAATTACGAGTGACTTGAACTTTTTGCGAATTTTCCTGCAAAGACCCAAAGGTTTTATCAATATTGGCGTGATTCAGCTCAAGCCTGGTTTTAACGTTGAAGATGTCTTACCAAAAGTAAGAAAGTATCTTCCTGAAGATGTCAAGGTTTTATCGAAGCAAGAGCTAAAATTTTTTGAACAAAAATATTGGGATAGTAGTACTCCAATTGGATTTATTTTTGCATTAGGGGTAGGACTAGGGCTAGTCGTTGGTATTATTATTGTCTATCAAATTCTTTATAGTAATGTCTCCGAGCATCTGGCTGAGTACGCAACGTTGAAA
>CBKWLJ010000138.1:0-18821 GCA_966675205.1 uncultured bacterium | reverse complement strand
AGCGATCGCTACCCTTATTCTGACCCTGGCAACTATGGATTTAACTACATCCGGAATTCGGTCAAAGTCGTCATTGATGCGTACAACGGTTCCACCAACTTTTATGTTGCCGACCCCGAAGACCCGATTATCACAAGCTGGAGCAAGATCTTTCCGGGAGTGTTTAAACCCTTGAGTGCGATGCCGGAGACTTTACAGAGTCATATCCGATACCCCCTCGACTTTTTCAGCACCCAATCAGAACGGTTGCTCACTTACCACATGACCGACCCGCAGGTGTTCTACAATCGGGAAGACCAGTGGCGGATTCCCCAGGAGATTTACGCGGCTAAATCGCAACCTGTGGAACCCTACTACTTGATTATGAAATTGCCAACCGCAACGGCAGAGGAGTTTATTCTGCTCCATCCCTATACTCCGGTGGCACGTAATAACCTGATTGGATGGTTGGCGGCGCGCTCTGATGGCGACCAGTATGGTAATCTGCTGCTGTATCAGTTTCCTAAGCAAGAGCTGGTTTATGGGCCGGAGCAGATTGAAGCCTTGATTAATCAAGACCCACTAATTTCTCAGCAAATTTCGTTGTGGAATCGTCAAGGGTCAAAAGCAATTCAGGGGAATTTATTGGTAATTCCGATTGAGCGATCGCTACTTTATGTGGAACCGATTTACCTGGAGGCAGAACAAAATAGCCTGCCGACGCTAGTCAGGGTGATTGTGGTTTATGAGAACCGCATCGTGATGGCGCAAACGCTGGAACAAGCACTAGAAGGTATTTTCCAACCCCAAATCCCAGAAACAGCCCCCATTATTCGCCCTCTAGAGGAACAGCCCGTGCCTTAAGTGACACGGGGGAGGGATGGATATCTCTTTTCTAGCTTCTAGCTAGACGCCATGCGCGATCACACACAAAGAAATAGGAAAATTTTTATCCCTCTGCCGTCTGCCTTCTGCCGTCTGCCTTATTTTCAAGTTAGACACCATGAACGCGAACTCACAACGAACGAAAATTTACCTCTCCTGAATTCTGACTCCTGAATTCTGACTTCTATTTTCAGATTAGAAATGCTTGATTGGAGGCTCTGCCTCGGTGATACCCAAGCAATGGGGTAGGGGCATTTCATTGGTAATCGAACAAATATTGTCGCCTAGCCGCATACAATTTTGGGTTGAAGCTGGCTCCTGTGCGACCTGTAACTAGCCAAAAGACGGAGCGACCGACATCCCGGAGAATGTGGAGTTTAGTTTCAACGGGTTTATCGGAGGGGACGGATACAGGGGTGAAGGCAATGCCATGACTACCGAGAACGATGGTAGCGATCGCTTTTGCTCTTTTCATGTGAAAGTCGGAGGTAATCAAGTACACATGATTGATATCTCGGCGTTTGAAATCAGCGACTAGAGTGGTGAAGTTGGTGACGGTATCGACAGCACGGCGATCGAGATGGACTCGTTCGTCTGGGATATCGGCATGGCGAAAGATGGTACGAGCTTTTTCGGGTTTGCTGCCGGAAGAGACCCAGATTTCTAGGGAGGGGTGGATATGAGCAAATTGGGCGGTGAATTTTTCCCGTTCAATGCCGCCGCCGAGGGTAAGAATAGCTTGGGGGTGGGGGGTTTGGTAGGATGCGATCGCCAGTCGCACAGGAATGATGCTACACAGGAGCATTAGGGTAGAGCTGACTAGACCGATTAGACGGTATCGGTGGCGCTGGCTACGGAAAATATTCATCTGCTGCTGGTGGTAGAGGCACGACAAAAAGGTCGTTGAGCTTCAGAGGAGGTCTCTACAGTCGCTATTGCTACTTTGATGCACTTTCGATCCCCCTAAATCCCCCTTAAAAAGGGGGGCTTTGAGAACATTCTCCTTTCTTAAAAAAGGGGTTTTGAGAACATTCTCCTTTCTTAAAAAAGGGGTTTTGAGAACATTCTTTTCCCTTAAAAAAGGGGCTTTGAGAACATTCTCCCCCCTTTTTAAGGGGGGCTGGGGGGGATCTTCTTGAGACATCCTCTCACTCGATCGCATAATATTATGGTCAAAATTCAGAGCAGTGTCAGCAGCCCACTGTTGAATTTACCCATTCTTTATATGGCAGTTCTCGTTGTATAAAATACGGTAGGGGCACGGCATTGCCGTGCCCTCATCAATAATGGGTATTGCACTCGATAGAACCGCTACAGTGCGAGAAACCGAGGGGTGAAGGCTTGCCCCCGTGCGACCGGTGAGAATCCAGACAATAGAACGCCCGATATCCCGTAGGATGTGGAGATGGGATTCATCGGGTTCGGTGGAGGGTACGGTGACGGGGGTGAAGGTGATGCCTCGGCTACCTAAGACAAAAAAAGCGATCGCTGTGGCTCTTTTCATGTGAAAGTCGGAGGTAATCAGGAACAGGTGCTGAATGTTCCGGCTTTTGACGTCAGCGACTAGCGAGGTGAAGTTGGTGACGGTATCGATCGCACGGTAGTCAAGGTGAATTCGTTTGTCGGGGATACCGACAGCTTGAAAAATGGGACGTGCGACTTTAGGGATTGTACCCGAAGAGACCCAAATTTCTAGTGAGGGGTAGTGTTTAGCAAATTGGGCGGTGAATTGTTCTCGATCTGGGCCACCGCCGAGGGTGAGGATGGCTTGGGGGTCGGGGGCTTGATAGGATGCGATCGCGAGTCGCACGGGAATGAGACCAAACAGCACTACAATAAACGTGCAGATGACTAAACAGAAAAAACGATATCCGTTGCGCTTGCGTTTGCGACGAAAATTAGTCATCAGTATGCAGTTTTGCCGCTATGGGAGTTAAACTTCAGCTAAGCGATCGCGCACGAACTCAACAGCAGAATCTGCGATCGCTAAGACCTTATTGCCCTGCTGTTGTTCTAGAGTCATCGGACTGACTTAATTCTATGAATAGAACACGACTGAATACTCTCCTTGTCCCCCACTCCTGTTCTTGTCACTCATGGCGCAGTTTCTCTGTTTCTATCAAGCGAATCGAAAGCAGGATTTCTGCTAGCATTCGCTGAAAGGCATAATACCAGCCAGCCCAGCCGTCTAAAATGCCTTTGTTCAGGATTAAGCAGTAGAACAGAATCACAAAGGGGGCGAGAATTTGCTGCCGCCGAATGCGATCGCCTAGACTTAGTTCACTCGCAGGAGTTTCGAGTAGTTTCTTCCGTTCGATAATCATGTATCGATCTTGTGCCCATAGCCAGCGACTTAGGGGTTTGCGATCGTCGTGATGGATATAGGATGAAAGCATTTCTGAATTCCCATTGACACGCAGCCGCTGGGTGTGTCCATCATCGAAATAAATGGCTTTTTCTTTTCTAAATAGAACTTCGCGAGGAGGGAGTAAGGTACCACGTAGGGGTTTGCCAAAAACACAATATTTGAACCGGGCGGAGTAGCTATCTGCTACTGAATCTTTGGGGAGAATGTTAATCTCTGCAATCAGTTCATCAGTGACTGAGTAGTCGGCATCTAGGGAGAGTACCCACTCGGTTTTCACTTGCTGCAAGCCGTAGTTCCATTGATTGGCATGGGTATCGAACTCACGCTGAAATATCTCGACTTGGGGGTAAGATTTTAATATTTCTAGGGTTTTATCGGTACTGTAGCTATCAACAACAACAATTCTTTTCGCCCAAGTTAGATGTTGGAGAGTACGGTCTATATTGGGAGACTCATTAAAAGTGAGAATGAGAGGAGTGATTGTTTCAAGCATATCGAATTACTTACGAACCTCAACAACCATTACAGAACCAAAAACAGAGGGAAAGTATCGGCTTAAACTGGCAAAAGGCTGTCTGCGTTCTGCTCCATAAAATGAAAACTCTTTGTGAAATCCACAAACCTTTAGAAATTTCTGGATTTCCGTCTTGTTGAAATATCGAATATGCTGCCAGTTCCAGATAGGAATTTTCTGACCTTCTGTTCTTCGCGGTACACCCATAAATAAGTAATAGAGTCGATTAACAACCCAACCGTGATTAGGAGTACTCAAAACCAACCTACCACCTGGCTTGAGAATTCTATAAATTTCTTTAGTAACCTTTTCTGGGAAAAAAAGATGCTCGATATTGTCTCCCCAGAACACTTCATCGAAAAAATTATCTTCATAGCAATAAGGTAATTCTTCAATATCATGTTGCTGGGCTTTTACTCCCATTTTCACTAATTTATCAATTCCGGAACTTGTCCATTCCAATGCATGAACTTCATAGCCTTTATCAAGGAGAAATTGGCTGATAGTCCCCCGCCCAGCACCAAGGTCTAACAATCGCTTTCCAGTTCCTTGATGGTAGATGCGCTTCAGAACATGATTTCTTTCATAACCATCAAAGTTCCCTGGAGCGTCAGAAGAGTAATCGGTGTAAACTTCTTCATAAAACGCCTGAATAGTATCTTTCTCCATAAAAAATTCTCCGTTATTGTTGGTTTAGAACTGTATCAAAATCCTTGAGATAGAGAAGAGCAACGTTCTCGAAACTAAACTTAGTGGCGTGTTGTGCTGCTTTGACTGCCATTTGAAAGGTTGCCTCTTCATTGAGGAGCGCTGAGGTTAAGGTCATGGCGAGATTTTTGGCAGACTCTGGACTACGATGGTCGAAAAAATATCCTGTTTGACCTTCGTCAATAAAGTCCCTAAAACAGGCTAAATCTGAAACGACTGGAACCAAACCAGTAGCCATTGCTTCTAAAGGGGCAACTCCAAACGATTCTCCTTTTTCAGCTAATGAGGGATAGCAAAATAGATCGGCATCTCGATAAACATCAGCTAATTTGCTTAAGTCGAAAATGGGTGGAGAAAACTCAACAGGTAACCCTTGAGCTTGGGACTGTAAAGTATGCAGATAGCCTTCACCACCTCCGCCTTCGTTCTCTTTAATGGGACCTAGAATTCGTAACTTAGTTTGAGGAAGTTTCTTCGATAAAATAGCAAACGCCTCTAACAATAGGTGAATTCCCTTTTCGGGGTGAATCCTCCCCACATATAAAATGGTTTTATTCTCTCTAGTGGGACGAGGGGAAATGGATGGAGAGAACACATGAGTATCGATGGGATTAGGCATTACCCGAATCCGAGAGGTGGCGGCAGGATATTGGTGTGCGATCGCTTCTTGAATAGCACTCGAAGCCGCAGCAATACGAGTTGCACCCGCGTATAGCCAATATTGCTTTTTGGGAAATCGATTGGCGTTGATAACAATGCGACCCGCATTAGGACGTAGTGCCGCGAATACAGGCAACCAGAAATCATTGATAATCAAGATGTCAGCACGCGGCAACACGGGAATCATCCCCAGTGCATAAACCAAGTCTTTGAGTAAATCCCAAGCAATGGTGCGACTTTGAGGAAAGCCACCGTGTCTCAAATACTTGACTCCATTAATAGTTTCCTGCTGAGGCTGGCTTGGATAGGTGCGACTGAGGATAGTTACCTCATGTCCTTTCGCCGCAAATTGTTCTGCCAACCCTTGCCAGAGACGAGGGACAGCACCACCTAGCAAGGGAGGAACCGGAAACCAAGGGCCAGTAACGATGGAAATCTTCATGCGCTTTGCCTCCCTAATTGAACACAACTAGGAGGTTCACCCCCACCGAGAACCCACTGATAAACGCTGGACATTTCCTTAGCGATGGAGTCCCAAGAGTATTTACTTGCCACCAAATTTCGCCCTCTCAACCCCATGTCTTTACGTTCCTCAGCAGACAGTTGCATTCCCTGGGTCAAAGCAGTTGCTAGCGATTGTTGGTTGTTGTCTATCCACCAACCACACTCATAGGTGGATAAATCTTGCCAGGGAGCACCTTTGGTTGTGATGACGGGAACTGTATAGGCTAAAGCTTCTGCTACGGCGATGCCGAAGTTTTCTGAATGAGTCGGTAAAACAAACAAATCGGCATTTCCTAACGCAGCATTTTTCCGTTCTCCTGTTAACATTCCGGTAAATGTCACTCGCTCTCGTAATGCCAACTCTGTGGTTAATGCCTCTAATTGGGCTTGGTATCCAATTAAATCGGAACCTGCAATTAAAAGGTGCCAGTCGGTAAACTCAACTGCAATTTTTTGCCAAACTTTTAGTAATGTATCTAAGCCTTTTTTGGGGTGAATCCGGGATAAAAACAAAAGCCATTTTTTGTCTGCAAGCTCTGGAAATAATTGTATTAATATTTCCTTGCTACACTGTTCGCTTATGTTGGGAATTCTCACTCCATTGGGAATGATAGCAATGGGTTGTTGAAATCCTAAATGACGGATGGAGTTGGCTTCGTCAACAGAAGTAGCGTGAAATGTTGTAGCACTATTGAGATTGTTATGTTCGTATAAATTCCAGGCTAACCATTTCTTTATTCGACTACGTTTTAAAGACCAAGTCTCTAGCATACCCCTTGGTGAAATCAGCAATGGTAGGTTATTTTTTACCGCTGATTGACGGGCATAAAGATTGGGGAACATCCACAAGCCATGATTGTGAATTAAATCCAATTCGGTTGAAGCTAACTGTCCGATGGCTCGACTGGCTTGGGGTTGAAAACCTCGAAAATACCTAGCAATTAAAGCGGCAGGATAGCTGTGTAATTTTACTCCTTCTGCTGTGACTTGTTCGCCATGCTGTCGATAGTCGAGCGTGAATAGATGAGAGTTTATTCCTTGCTCAGAAAGGGCTTTAGCCAAGCTCGTGACGGATAGAGCAGGTCCCCCAATGTGTTCGTTAATGCTTGCCACGACATGACATATTCGTGGTTGATTTCCAGCCGTTTTTGGGGGCAGCATAGAAGGAAATAGAACTTCGTTACAAAAAATCAAGGGAATACCAACAGAGGTTAAAACTCTACAGGTCAGCTATTAAACATAACTGAATTACTTATTTCTACAGAACTTCTCCGGGTAATCAGGAA
Organism: uncultured bacterium; assembly: GCA_966675205.1. Lineage (GTDB taxonomy): Bacteria > Cyanobacteriota > Cyanobacteriia > Cyanobacteriales > Coleofasciculaceae > JBFLZA01. Next base: position 11,917 of record CBKWLJ010000138.1, on the reverse strand, counting down.
AACTGCATTGAGAGTCATCTTTTGTGATTAGGGGGACGAGCAATAAGGCTCTAAATAATCTGCTAGGCTTTGTTTGAATCGCTCGAATCCAAAGGTATCAATTGCTTTTTGGCGCAAAACCTCGGGTTGGTAGATCAGGGGGTTAGGATAAGTTTTCTGTAAAACTTCTATGAGGGCTTTGGCGATCGCATCCGTATCATCTGGGTCAACTAAAACCCCCAATTCCCCATGACACAGTGCATCAATTGCGCCATCCCGATTGCCACCTAAAGCAGGTTTGCCACAGGCCAAGGCTTCAATATAGACAATGCCAAAGCCCTCTCGTTTACTAGGCATAGCGAGCACATCGCACAAGTTGTAATAGTCGCTCAATTCCTCATCTGGAACAAACCCAGCCAACGTCACACAGTCATGTAGCTGTAACTTGGCGATGAGTTGTTCGATCCGAGGGCGGTCATCTCCTTTTCCCGCTAGGATGTACTGGACATCAGGGATTACCTGACGAATTTGGGGGAGGGCTTCTAAAATACGGTCATATCCTTTATACCGTCCCACTCCTGCTAATCGGGATACGGTTAAAATTACGGGTTGCTCGGGTTTGAGTCCGTATCGCGCTAGTAAGTGAGGGGGTTTTGGCGCAATCGACCAGCGACTTGGTTCTAAGGTGCAGGGTAAGAGCAAAAATTGGGATGGATCGAGATTTTGTTCTTGCAAAAGGCGATCGCGAGTGTAACCACTAATTGAGATAATTTTATCCGCATGGCGCAAAGCAGTCTGCAAGGCGGGTTTTTGCACATTCCAGCATTCCATCCCATACACCGCAATCCAGTAGGGAACACCTGTAAGCCGCTTTAATCCATAAGCTGCAACCGCAAAATTAAGATGATTGACCATAATTAATTGTGGTCGTTGTCCAAGACCAAAGCCGAAAATTTGAGCAGCAAAGGCCGGAGTTCTCACAGAAAGAGGCCAAGTTCCAGAAAAGTGAAAACGAGCATTTGGCGGACACGAGAAATCTTGGGGTAAGCCCGTGTCATGCTTTAAAAAAACATCATAGCTAACCTTCGTTCCCAGAGCTTGTAGGGCTTTTAGCCAAAACTCTGAGTAAACTTGAATTCCTCCCTTAAACTCAAATAAATTAGGCAGCCATAAGTGAAAATGAGATGGCTTTGAGGATGTAGGATACATAATACAAGTTCAGCTTGATTCAAAGTCTAGCAACACAAAATAAGTTTCCTCTAAAATTGTTGCTGCTCAGGAAAAATGAAGTGAGATTCAGAGTGAACTTTTGAAAAATCTTTGAGTCGATAAGTTTTCATAAAAACCAATGTAATTCCAACTACGACTGCACTAGATTGAAATAAGGCAGCAAAGTAAACTCCGGCTGTCCATTCAGGTTGTGCCGCTGTGCTGATCAAAATAATGTTAAATAGAGAACGAGCAGAGAGTAATGGAGTGTTTAGGCTCCAAAGAGTAGATTTTCCATAAATTGTACCTAAAACAATGCCCAGACCAGCACAACCTAAAAAACCAAAATTGGCATACGCCTCAGCTATCAACCCCCAGCCAATTGTAAATTCATAGGTTTGTTTTTCAGTTTGAAGCCCATAATGAACACTTAATATATAACTACCTTCATGGCTGCGAATTTTATTAGGATTTAAAAAACGAGGAATAATAAGTTGAGGAAGAATTAAATAAGTTTTTCCGTATAAATAAGGTAACTCATTAGGAGATTTTTGATCGACGAGCAGTAGCATATGTATAACGCTATTTCTATCAGCAGCAGAAGATTTTTCTTCCGTATTATTCTTTTGTTTATCTAGCTTCAAGTAATCAAAAGAATAACCAAACCACTCACTATACCAAGCTGGATAATTCCAAGGTTGTATAAAGGGAGATTGGTCTCCAAACCAATATTTTGAACGCATATCTCCCTTGCCATATTGCAAGATTGATAGACAAGCAAAAACAATAATTATAGTAATAATTGGAATTTGATTTCGACCGAGAACAAAAGCAGCTATACTAACTAAAAAAATAGCAATACACCCTCTTAAAACTAAAGCCGCTCCGCTGGATAACATATATAGAAGTAATATTATTAAAAATAGTTTAGTTGTGGAATTTGATAGCTCCTTTGTTCCCAAGCGATAAGAAAGAACAAATGCGGCTAATACAGCTAATCCCAAAAGAGCAATTTTTATTAAATTCAAGGTTTTATTTGTTGGGTCAATCCATCCACCAACATCACTCATATTAAAAAAAGCTCCTGCACCCAAAATGAATAAGAAAAAATTGTCACCTTTATGTTCTACAAGAGCACGATAAGCTTTTGGGTAAGGAGGCGGAGATTTTACAAATTGAAACCAAGTAAAGGTTGCTATTGCTAAAAAACTTGCTACTGTAATACTGGCATATAAATGGCTTTCTGGAGAGTAAGTTATTACTTTAGGGTGGTGCGTGACTAATGGCAGGGCGTGTGTCGAAAGATGGAGCAAAGCGAACAATGGAAAAATAGGCATTCCCAAGGCTTTTCCAGAACACCAGAGATAGCTCGGATATAAAGAAGTAATTCCTATTAAAATTGCAGCAATAATTGAAAAAAAATGAACGTCTTTTACTGTATAAGCTTCTAATAAAAATAAAACAATAACACCTATCCAAAAGGCTTGAAGTAAATGGCGTCGTTGATATCGGACAGCAGATGGATGATTGTTTCCAGTTGCAGGAGATAATTTGAAGTCAATTCCCATAATTTTTAGGGGTTATTGGTTTTTTACTTGATTTAATTAAGGTCTATTTCCAGCAAATTTATCAATTTATATAAATTGGTATTAGTCAAATTTGCCTTTATCTACTAAAGCTTTAATTTTTTCCAGCAAAACTGAAAAAGCAGATTCATAATTAAATTTTTGTTCAAATGCATTTCTTGCTGCTAAACACATCTTTCGGTAATTCTCAAAATCGCTCAGGATATTTTGAACAGCAGATGCAATTGACTCAGGATTATCGGGGTCAGCAAAATGAACCCAAGATTCACTAGCCAAATGTTCTCGGTGGTTAGGAAAATCACTGACAATAATAGGTAAGCCACAAGCTGCATACTCGTAAATCTTATTTGAAGCTGTTGCCATTGTTTGATGATTAATACTTACCTTTTTATATAAACACACTCCTATAGAAGCATTCCAAGTATGTGAACGAAGTTCGCTGTAGGGAACAGGTGTAATATACTCTACACGGTTAGTAACATTATTTTTAGCAGCAAAATCTGCCATTAAATACTGCTCTTTATCTTGAATTGGACCAATCAGTTTAAGCCTGATGGCATTATTGGTAAATGTTAATGATTGAACGAGATCGAGCAGAGAATTCTGTACAGAAATAGCACCTTGTAGCAATATTTTAGGATTATTAAACCGTTCGTGCATTAGACTATTCCAGTCTGAATATGCTTGAAAAAAAGATTTTCTAGGAAAGTTAGGTACTATTAATGGTGTATTTTTTAGATTGGCAATTTTCTTAAAAAATAAAGCTCTTTCTTGAACCGGGAAAACAACAATAGCTGCTTCATTTGCCCAGTTTCTTTCTCCTTTTTGAACCCACCCCATTAATGAAGATAGAGGAAGTAAATTCTCATTGAGGTCGTGATTATGGTAAATCAATGGCACTGACGGGTGCAGTAATCGTCGGCAAAGGTAAGCAGCCGTGAAAGCAAACGCATCATAGGAATAGATTAAAGATACATCTTTGAGAATGCGGCGCGCTTGAGCAATAAAGTTAAGATATTCCCAAAGCTTAGCCCTCGTTGATGCTTGCACTCGTTCTTGCATTGACGTATATTCGCCTAATCGATGTACTCTAACATTAGAGGGGTAATCAACATGAGGAGGGTCTTGATTGCGACCAATTAAAACGATATCAAAATGCTCGGCTAGGAGATGAACAGCATTAACCGTTGGAGGATAGTTATCAGGATTGGCATAGATCAACAATCCAATCTTTTTTTTATTCATATTTAGAGCCTCTCTAGAACAAACAATAATTCATGTTGATGCTGATAGTTAGTAAGATTAACTTTTATTTTTTGCAAAAAGTTATAAGCAAAAACGTCAGGTTGTAGAGCTTTTTGCAAAAGTGAAGAGGTTTTGGTTGACGAAAATTTATTGTATGGTTTAAGCTCTAGCGGAAACCCTTGATATTCAATACGAGTGGCTTTAAAACCACATTGTTCCGCAATTTTCGAGAGAGTGCGATCATCAAAATAGCTGAGATGCTCCATATTTCTGCGTACACCAATCCATTCCCCTCCCCAATCATCAAAGCAACCCATATCTGGGCAACCTCCGACAAATACTCCTCCAACACTCAAAACTCGGTTAACTTCCCTAAAGAGTTGAGCGGGCTGACGAACATGCTCAATCAAATCAAAAGCTGTAACCACATCGAACACTTGCTCGTCAAAGGGAAGACTATCAGCCGACTCTTCTAAAATTTCCAATCCATACTGATTACGACCATAGGCAGCCGCTTCAGAACACACTTCTACACCAACGACTTTATTAGCTCCATACTGCTGTGCTAAAACTAGCAACGCACCATCTGCACATCCCAGGTCTAGCACTCTCTTTTGAGACAAATCGATATGATGTTTGAGAAACTGCCATCCCGTAACCTGTTCTGTGGCTATTGTCCTCTTTCTGGACTCAAAATAGTCTTCCCCCTGATGAAAATCATGACCCCCTGAAAAGTATCCCTGTTGATAAAATCGGTTTAATTCCTCTTGTGATGGCTGCGGTTGTATAAAGCGAAATGAGCATTTAAGGCAATTCACTATCTCCAGGTCATCTTTACGAGAGTAAATCACTTTATAATCGTCAGAACTACAGATAGGACAAGCAATTTTAAATAACTCTGTAGTTTGCCATTGCCAAGAATTTTGTTTTTGGCTTGATTTGTTCATGGGTTTTCTCTCTAAAACAGTACAGTGGATCAATAAAAAGTATTGGCTTGTTGATGAAGATACATTTAAATTTCTTTATTTTTTATTTTTGATGCGTATCTCTAATTGTTGCCTGTAATTTTTAACGTTTGTTTTATCTTGTTTTTTTCAGCTTTATATAAAATATTTCTAAATAGAAGCGCCGAAAAAGTAAAAGTTATAGATGGAGCTATTACATAATTAGTAAAAAAATCAACTCTGAGTAAAACTGAAATTAACGTACATAAAAATAAATTAATCGTCAAAAGGATTAAATTCGTCAGCGGCACTTTATCTTTTTTAAGATCAACAGTTGCTGGTCGGAAAACAATCAATAATCCAGCGATTTGACCAAGACCTTGAGCCAGTAGAAAACCTAAAGCACTATAATGAGGTACTAAGACAAAAGCAGCAACAATCCAGCAGAGCATTCCTAATGAACTTGCCCAGGCAACCCTAACCGTTTTGCCAGCTACCACTAAGTACTGCACTAATACGGATGCAACACCAGCCAGGGCTGATATCCATAGAGACAACCAAGCTAGAACCGTAGCTTGTTGATAAGCGCTTCCGAATAACCCGTTAATAATATCTGGTAGAACGAGGCAGACAGCACCTGTTGGCACTAAAAGTAACGCCCACATCCCTCTCAGGTGTACAGATTTAAGATAGTGATAGGATTGATCGTTATTTGCTGAACTAGCAGATAGGTATGAAATTGCAGCCGGAGCGATCGCTGAAGGGATAAAGCCAATTAAAGCCGCCATGCTCTGAGCAACTCGTAAATATCCTAATTGTTCCAAGCCTCCGTACTGGCTCACTAATCCCATTAAGGGCAAGCCCACTAAACTGCCCAGCAATGTATTCCCTAAATAGTAAGGAAAGCCAAATTTGAGAATAGAGCGCGACTCTTGCCAATATCGATCAAATCGCAGGCGAATTCCTTTACTCCTCAGCACGGGTTTAACAATGAGATAGCTCCAGACAATCTGAGCAACGGCTGCTAAAAGCAGTCCCTGCACGGCCCCAGCCAGCCCAAATTTCCAAGCAAGTACAACCGTAGCCGCGCTGCTGACAATCATGCCCAGGGATGAGCGTAAAGCATAGGCGCGGAAGTCTTGCAAACTGGATAGAAAAAGCAAAGGAATATTGCCCCAAGGTTGCAGCCCGATTAAGATAGCCGTTGTCCCCAGCCAGGGTATGACATCAGGTTGCCCTAGCCAATGTTGAGCTAATGGTTCGCGAAAGAACCAAATCCCCAACCCTGTCACAGCACTAACCAGGCAGATTATAGAAAGTCCAACACCGAACAGCCGTCCTACTGCATCTGTACCAATGGTCTTATATTGAGCACCATTCCGCTGCATGGCAACATCTGCACCCAGGGTACTGAATCCTTGAGCCGACTGAGCGAGTGAGAAAACAACACTGTAAATCCCCAAGGATTCAGGGCCTAAAAGCCTGGCCAATAATGGGAGTGCCAGAGCACTCGCTAACTTGGAAACAATATTAGCCAGTGTGAGCCAAGCACCGCCTTTGATTAATTTAGCGATCGCACTCATGAGTTAGGAGGTAAACAGAGATATTCGTCAAACTCTAAAGTGTCTACGCTAGAGCCATGACGGTTCAGTATGCGATACCCTGCGCCCTTCAATAAGTTGACAATTTCTTGACTATCTTCTGGTGTAGATTGCCAGAACGGATGGACAGCCATTACTAATATAGGGGCTGTATCGCTGTTTAGAAGTTGGGTTGCTCCTTTGAGCACCATCAGTTCCGCCCCTTCTACATCTATCTTGACTAATTTGGGCGCTCTTTTCTGTTCAGCCAGTAAGCCATCTAAACTTATTGCAGGTACGCTAATCTGCCGACTGACCTCTGGAGATTCTCCATTCACAGAGCTAGAAAACATCAGTGAATTACTAGGAGAGCGGCCGTCATGGAGCAGGCTAAACGTGACTGAACCGCCGTTCTGTTCGCATACGGCTGCTTCTACTACAGTCACAATATTCTTACACTGGTTCAATTCAATATGCCGTTTGAGCCAATCTAGATTAGATGGGCTTGGTTCAACCGCAACAACTCGCCCACTTGCACCAACGATTCGGGCTGCTGGTAATGAGGTAAAACCCACATTAGCTCCAATGTCCCAAAAAGTGTCTCCTGGTTGCAGCCACTCTTTTAACCATGAGACAAGATGAGGCTCATAAGTATCTGACGATAGTGCTAAAGCAGGGACGAACTTATAAATTTCACCGTTTAAACGCTTGCGAATAAAGTTACTGCCCGTATCCCTTAATAATAAGGAATAATATAAAGACTGACCCAGGGAAATTAAACTCTCGGCTCTCAGTCTTTGTAGCAAGAGTTTGATAGAACGAGCAGTCGTGACTAGTGGTGTATCGAACATAATCAGCATAAAATGCAGCTTTAAGGTTATGAGGTAGTCAATCTAGAAACGTCATTGATTCAGGTTATAAGCCACCTTCAAATATGGGTTTGCGGATGTTTAGAAGGGAACCATTACTTGAAAGCGATCGCGTGCATATCTTGAGTGAAAATTTGATGCCCTGGTGAACCCTGCTCCACCATTAGGTAGAAGCTCAAACCTTGGCGGATAAATTGCCATAGGAGTGATCTAACCCAACTTTTCATCCCATGAACCACTGGACAGCGTTCTCGTAACTGCACATTAGTAAACCCTACAACTTGCAAAATTTGAAGCAAAGATGTGGGGGTGAAACTGAGTTCATGGGTAAAATCCCAATAGCGTGTCCGGCTACCAAAAAGACTGTTAGCGTTAGGAAGCTCCAAAAGCAAACAACCTCCTGGTCGCAGAGCCGCGAGGGCTTCTTTTAGAAACGGCAAAACTTGCTCCTTATCCAAATGTTCTAGCAAGTTAAATGCACTGATACAAGCATAGTAATTTCGATATTGACTCAAGGTGGTAAAGACATCCCCAACTTCAACCTTATCTAGACCCAAACAATGGGCAATTTCTACTTGTTGAGTGCTACTATCAACCCCAACCAAATTGGTGTATCCTTTAGCTTGTAAGAAAGATAGAAATCCACCCCAACCACAACCCAAGTCCAGAATCGGCTCATCCTGTTTGATAGGTAAAACATCTCCCCACCAGACCTGAAACTGATAATTAATTTGCTCCTGATTCAAAGATTTAATGAATTTTTCTGTATCAATTTCTTGGCCTAGATAATTAGCGTAAATTTCTTGACGATAATTTTCCTGAATCATGAGATATTTTCCAACATTACCTTTAACCGATCATGATGGCTGTATCCACTCTCGATACAACGCTTCCGTCCCGCCTCAGCTATGCGTTTTCGTTCTTCTTCGTGAGCTAGATAATACTTCACCTTTTTTAATAGCTCATCAGGACAATTAAAAAATTCAGCTTCTTGCCCTTCTTCAAATAAATGAAAATGTTCTTCGGTTCGCTCTGCCAACATAAACCCCTGACACGCTGGGATTTCTAAACTTCGACTCGTATGCTGGTCGCGATGTACTTTTCTCAGAAAATTGAGATTAATTCGCGTACTATTGATGACCTTGATAAAATCTTCATTGAGTACAGGTTTACCTTCAACTAAAAGGTTGGGATGTTTGTGCTGCCAAGACTGCCAGTTAAACCCCCAAACTCTCACTTTGATACCTTGCTGAGCCAAAAAAAGTAGACTTTCAGCCCGATCGCGTTCAAATATCCCGACAAAGCTCACTTCGGCTCCCCAGATTTGGCGTTCCTCTGCAGTTACATGGATAGGTCTGTGGACATTCCGGTCATAGGCCTGAAATACACAGAAAACTTTTCTAGCACCTAAGGTGGGAAGCTCTTCTAAATTACGCGGCTTGGTAGTAAATATAACATCGAATAAAGGTAAAGATTGCCTTAAATAAACTGGACGATTGTTAGGAACATAAATATCATCTTCCGAGTAATAAACAATTTTAAGTTTTGGAAAATAGAACTTGATTTTTCGATAAGTCGAAGACCGAATAGTATTAGCTTTTTCAACCCATAGCAGATCGGGTTGGTATTCAGCGATCGTAGGCAGAAGCTTCTTATTGAGTCCAACTAAATCTACCGGATACCCAACCTTACGGCGTATACGTTCCCACAACTTGAATCTATAATTGGGAGCAAGCTGATTTTCTAAAGGTAGCCATGAGACTCCTTTAACTGCATGACCCAAGTCTTGCATAGCAAGGAAGCGCTGCCTAGACCGTGCATAGCTGCTAAGATCGCCGACAAACAAAATTTTCATATTCTGATACTGGCAAAACTGGCTTTAAGTCCTAGTAGTAATGGCGCTTGATACTGAATTGGATGAGAAACAAAGTAAGCTAAACGCAACATGCTAGAATATGGGCTTGCGAAGAAACCATAGCTAAATCAAACGACCGTAGAGCACAACTGTGAGAAAACTATTTAGGTCGATAAATCAGTTCGCCTAATTCTTTCAAATTATTCAGCCTTGGCTAACGGTGTCAGGATGAAACACTGAGGGATTACGGATAGAAGCGATCGCATCCCTGACCCTAACTCTGACACACCCAAGACAAACCCCCCACTGTACTAACCGACACAGCGAGCTTGCCACACCTGATTAAATCACTCGACGTATCGCCCTTGCCCGTAGTTCCGGTCGCTCTAGTGCAAATGCGATCGCAAAATTTTTCAGTCTACTTCTCAAGTCTCTTAATATCAAAGACGTTCTCACCCCTCTCAAACACTCTTGCAAAACCAAGACCAAACGCCCCTTCCCCTAGAACAAGGAACAGTGAGTAGTTCATCTTCACCTAAGGAATTGTTGAGTTTGTGTCGCTCTTTGTTCAGGTGTGGCATAAAAATGATACTTCCTCAAGCTACTGTGTTCCCGGACAAAAGCAATATCCACCTGAGACATCGCTCCATCTAACAACCGATACTGCAACTCAAAGATGTCATAAGCCACAAAGCCCTGCTGTTTCATAAACGCGATGCAATCATAAATTTGAGGCCCACCTTGGAAAAACTCAAACAATGAAACTTCGAGAATGACAAATTCTGTCTGTTTCAGGATTGCCTGCGCTCCCTGTAAAACCTCTAATTCAGAACCTTGTGTATCCACCTTGATTAAAAATGGCCCTTCTAGTCCTCGTTCCTCGCCAATTTGATCTAAAGTTGTTGCAGGAATCGTCCGCTCAACCCCATTCACATCCGACTGTTCATCTTCTTTATAAAGGGATGAACCGACCAAATCGGGATGAACATTAATGACGACATGGCCCGGTTTAGCAGTAGCCGCAGCAATAATGTATTCAGCTTGTCCTAACTGACCCACTACAGCATCAAGGTCAGGAATATATTCTGCCAGTGGTTCAATCAAAATGTGCCTTGCTTGAGGAAATACCTCATATAAAGCCGGAGTCCCCCTAGCAGCACCCACATCAAAAATCGTCCGAGGTTGTAATCCATTTTGACGAGCTTGCTGAAGACAACCCTGCATTGATGTTCTAGAGGTTTTTGCGATCGCTGGTTTTGTGCGATGAAGCTCAAGACCAAGGAGACCTAAAGATTTTTTTACTAGCTTTTTGGGAAAATCAAGCATTTGATAATTCTTGTTTTAATTTTGCAGTGCCTGATGATAGAGCTCGATATATCGCTGAGCTTGAAGTTCCAGTGGGTATTCTGCAAGAGCGATCGCGCGGCACTGTTGGCTCATGCGATCGCGTAGATTCCGATCTTCCAACAGTTGCACAATACCGTTACACAAATCCTGTGCATCCTCTGGTTGAGCTAAGTACCCTGTGATGCCTGGACGCACTAAGTCAGGGACTCCACCAATTTTGAACGAGACCATTGGTGTGCCACAAGCCATGCTCTCTTGCAGCACCAAGGGTAGATTATCGGCACGAGTCGGAAAAACAAACAAGTCAGCAGCAGAATAGGCAATGGATTTGAGGCGATCGCTGCTGACATAGCCAAGGTTCATTGTTTGCATTCCAACAGCTTCAGAGATCGTTTCACCCCCATCACCGAGGATCAGCAGCACCGTCTCAGCTTTTAGGGATTCGGGTAAGCTAGAGAGAGCTTTCATCAGTAGATCGCCACCCTTGCGAGCGTCTGTCAGACTTTGCGCTCCAAACATGAGGACTCTTTTACTAAGCGGGATGCCTAGCTGGGATCTACACTGTTCGGGGTCAAGGGGGTGATAAGTTTCCGTATCAATGCCATAAGGAATGTGATGAATGGGGAAGCGGTTGAGCATACTTTGCTTTGCTTGCTCAGTGAGCCATCTGCTTGGAGTCACGATAGTTGGGTGAGAGCGGCTATAAACCCAGTTCTTCAGCTTCCACTCTAGGCGGGTATTATCTCTGTGGATAGCTGGGTAAGTATCTGGGTAAGGACATTTGCCGCAGCCAATTTTCCAGCGATCGCAATCATAGCTATATGCACAATGTCCGGTAAAGCTCCACATATCATGGAGCGTAAAAACAGCAGACCTATGCTCAGTCAATGACGGAATCGCTAAGTAATTAAAAAAACCACTATGGATTACATGAAAGTTTAGAATATCAGCATCCCAGTTAAATTGATTCTTCCTAAGTGTGAAAGAACTTACACAGTGGATGTCATTTAAGCCCAGCTTGGATGTGATTCGCTTTAATTGAAACTCTAACTTAGGTAAGCGAGGTATTGCTTGAGAGTCTTCAGACTCAAGTGTTTTGACGCCACTGAGAATCTTGCAATCAACACCAGCATGTTTCAAACCTTGATAGAGACGGTACATCGCAATTGAACCGCCACCACCATGAGCATAGTCACTATAATTAACTTGAATAACTTTCATGAATATTGATTCCCTGTAGATATTTTGGCAGTTATTCAACCATTGTTGGTCTTGAGTTAGTTCGCAAGATAGTTGACTTGTG
>CBKWLJ010000137.1:0-18866 GCA_966675205.1 uncultured bacterium | reverse complement strand
TGCCGGATTGCCATTAGCTTGCGGTAAAGATTACATGACAATTCAGTAAAGTTCTCGCTTAAAGCTGAGCTTTTGCTAGCATTCAGTCAATGGAGTGCTGTAGTCACACGAAGTTGCGATCGAACGTCCTATACTTTCTTTCCCCTGTCGTCCCGTCTCCAGAATCCCCCCGTCTAGAAGGTTTACTATCGCGTGAAGGCAACTTGGGATCAACTCCTCCACTCACAATCTGTGATTTAACTGAGGTATGTAGGAATAATAGACAATTTTGCTTAAATTAGGGCAAAAACTTCCGTAAGCTAACGTGTATCTAAATTTGCATATTGTTGAGTTACCGGGAAAACCATCAATTCCTCCCCGGAGTCACCCCGTCAGCCTAAACGAGCTTTCCTAAATGCAAGGGTACCTTATACGTCTTTTTGTGGTCGTTTGACAACATCCGTTCGGCTATGACTTGTTGGTAAGCACTCTCATATCCATTGACCATCTGAGTAATGCTAAAATTATCGACCACATGATCACGACAGGCTTGACGGTCAAGTTCTAGAGCCTTAGGAATAGCAGCAATCATTTCTTCTATAGTTTGACAGATGAATCCAGTTTTTCCGTGAACAATGACCTCAGGAACCGAACCTAAATTCATTCCAATCACAGGAGTTCCGGTACACATAGACTCAATCATCACCAAACCAAACGGTTCAGACCAAGTAATGGGGAAAAGAGTCACAGCTGCATTGGCAATCAGCTCCACTTTCTCAGCATGAGTAACTTCACCTAGATACTGAATCTGTTTACCATCAATCTGTGGTTCAATTTCCTGCTTGAAGAAGTCTTCGTCAACCGCATCCACTTTACCGGCCATTTTCAAAGGCCAACCGACTGCGCGAGCAATTTCAATCGCCTGCTGTGGGCCTTTTTCGGGTGATATCCTGCCTAGAAACGCCAGATAGAAAGATGGAAGGGGTTTTGCGTGAAAGGGATAATTTTGAAGATTAATACCGTTGTAAACGGTACTTATATAATTTAGCTCTGGTGCAAATTCTCGTTGAGCATTACTGATACTAATGTAGCACTGTTCGCTGTACTGAGAAAATAGCTTATGGTTATGTTCTGTAAAGCGACCGTGCAGAGTATGAACCACGGCTGTCTTCAGTAACTCAGCCCAAGGCAAAGCAGTAAAACCTGTATGAAAATGAATAACATCAAATTTTTCTGCCTGTTCTAGAATACCCTTGAGTTGGAGCAGTTCATAAACAGCAGGTTCATTAATTGTCCGATTAAGACGGAGTGCTTTGGGTGTAACTGACTCCAATCTTGCCAGGGTTTGAGAATCTCCAGAAGCAAAAAGGGTAACATCATGTCCCCGACGCACTAATTCATCAGTTAAATGACTAACAACGAGTTCAATACCGCCATAGCCAGGTGGAGGAACTTGTTCGGCTAAAGGTGCGACTTGAGCAATTCTCATATTTTTTAATGTCTCATAAGATACAAAAGAATTTAAGTTTAGATTAAATTTTACTTTCCCAAATTTTTTATAACCTGGGTAAGATGTCAATCTGTATCTTAGGAATGATTTAGACTTCCGGAGTTTTATTACTGAATGAAAACTGATGGGTTATTTTTGCCTGTGATCAAACTGGGTTGTTGTATAGCGAAAGGCATTGTCCCAAATATGATCAATCACAGCTAAGGCATCATCGAGAGGAAGAATGTAGCACTTCCCTTGAGCATCTCTTTTTAGCAAGGGGACTTCATGTACAAGGCGTTGTTCTTCGTTGTCCTTGACAATTTTTCCTCGGATTGCTTCTAAGTTTCTTAAAGGACCATTAATATCAAAGTCTATTCTTGTACCAAATTTATCATTCATCCAGTCTTCAATACGGTCATCCAACTGCTCGGCAGTCAGATTATCTTTACTGGTTAACAAGTGATAATAAACTAAGATGATTTCTTTACACTCTTCTTCTTCTGCCGCATCAATCAAAGCCCCAAAAACACTTGCATTACTCGCGATGTTCTTAAAAAAAAGAGTTTCAGTTACATTTTTCTGAAATTTAATTTGCTTGCTTTTGTAGCTGGTATACTGCTTGAATGCAAATCCCCCCAACGTGACAATTAACGACAATGTAGCCACCAAGATAGGCATGATATTGCGTACTTCTTTTTCTGTCGGTTTCAGGGCTTCTAACTGAGAAGGACCGACAGTAACTAATAAAATTGCACCAATAACTAAAAGGAGTTGGGGAAGAATTCTCAAAATCAGAGGAATAGCCGCTCCAATTGCTGGAATACCAAACAAGAGACGGTCTTTCCAAGTCATGCTTGTTTTAACGTTAGGGAAAAGAAATTCTAGATCAAACTGAGGAATGTTTTTATAAAGATAAACATAAGCCTTGCCAGGAGTGAAGTTGAGGGATTCTATTTTAATGTCTTTGTTTGTAAAATAATTTTTATTTTTGAATTTTATTAACAAGGCCACTCTTTCAAAAACATGAACGTTTTTTTCTACCTTTCTAAATATCTTTTTAACTAACGTTGGCTTATAAGTGTCGCCTCGGTAATAACAAACCATCTGATCAAAATCATTAAAATCAACACTTGTACGCAAAGCAATTAAAGACCTTTCTTTAAAAGCTCGTCGTAATCTGGCTTTTGGTAAAGGAATGTAATTGGCTCTTTCCAGAATTTTGTTAACGTCGGCAACGAGTTGCGATTCCATCACCATCCGTTCTTCTGGGGAAGGTTCTCTGATAGATTGGGTATCAGAATCTGGATCAAAAGGTGTATAGTTGGCTTTTAATGTTTCCAAGTAAGAATGGAAGTGAAAATGGTAATAAGCTGAAAGAAGTGAACAGAAATGCTGAAATTTTTGAATGTCTGTGGTAGGCAATTGACCATCTTTAACACAAAGCTCAATGAGGTCACAACGGCGATAGGGAATAAAGGCTTCCCGGTCTGAATGTATTGCCATGATTTGGGATTGTTTCTGTCTTGAAAATAGGAGTCAGGAGGCAGAATTCAGGAGTTAGAATTCAGGAGTTAGAATTCAGGAGTCAGAATTTTTCATTTTTTCGTTGTGAGCTTTAGCACATGGGCGTCTAGCTTGAAAATAGGGAACTCCTGGGAACAGGCAATCTTGTAGAATGAGTAAAGTGGGCAAGAGTTAGAGAGTTAGAAAAGCTTATGTTATTGCTGCTTAACTTTGCCAACCTTACAGTTATTGATAAGGAGGGTAGGACTCAGGAAAGAAAAACTATTAACGCCAAAATACCCCCTCCATAGGAGAGCATAAAAGTTGTTTTTCCAGGTAAGCAACAGGGAGAACAATCGGCCAGAAAATTGTTGCTACTGCCAAGACTTTTAAGCAAAATTGTTTGTCTGAAGCTGATAAACTCTGATCTTGCCTAAAACGCTTAAACCAAGTAGCAAAACAGTAGAGTGCTGTTGAAAAGTAAAGTCCTATGAAAATGAAGAAAACTTCTTGGTAGCTTATGGGAGCAATAAAATAGTTTAGCATATTACCCTGGAACCGCTTTCATAGCTATAAAATTGATAAAAATTAACCCCTTTTTATGAGGTTAAGTATTCCCGATGGAATTGAGAGCTTCTCCTCTACTTTTTTATCGAACAATGTTTCTCTTAGGGAAGATTCTTTGAGACATTTTAATAATATAGTCAATAACTTTACTGAGAAATGTTCTTTGTGAAACTTTAAAAAAAATTTAAGTAAATCTTCTTTAAGGGGGATGACACGGTTAAAAACTTTATTTTTAGGCGAGTATCTGCGATCGCAACCTCAGCAGTGTCGCCCAGCAGTCGCTTAAGATGCCGTGAACACTCAGGACTGAGGTGTTACCTCCCCCTACAGAGGTAGAGATACGATTCAGAAGGTTTTTGTAAAATAAGAAGTAATGTATTTGGGGGCCAGTTTGCTGGTCAGACACGCCTATCGAGACTGTTTACGGAAATCTTCAGGGACTCAAGTCAAGTCAGCTCAAGCAATTACAACGCCTGTATCATCAGCGCGTTCCGAGCGATCGCTTGACAACGCCAGAGTTTGCTCAGCGACTAGCGGCGATTAGCTCAGACATCAAGCAGCCGCTGTGTACCTACATCAATCGTCGAGGACAGGTGATGCGTGTGGGCGTCGGCACACCCTCTCAAACCAAGATTCCGCCTCTGGAATTACCTCGATATGGTGCTGAACGACTCTGTGGCATTCGTTGCATTGCTACCCAGCTCAAGTCGGAAACACCTAAAGAAGCTGCCTTGACAGCGATGGCGATTCAGCGTCTTGATGCCTTAGTTGTCCTCAATGTTACAGAATCAGGATTTACTCGACGCGGTGGCGGCGCGACCGGTTATGTCAAGGAAACTTATTTAGCTCATCTGTTACCTCCTACAGAGCAAGGAGGGCAAGATGAAAGCAGCGCCTTTCGCGTTTCCGGTTTAGGCCTCAATTGGAGTGTCTCGCGACCGATGAGCTTGGATATGCTGACCAAGCAGGATTTCTTGGATTTAGTAGAAAGTTTAGAATCTGAGTTTCAGCGGGAATTCGTTGCTCAAAACGTCGATGCCAGCCAAGATCGGGTACTGATTGTTGGTCTGATGACGGATAATGTTACCAAAGAGCAATTTGAAGACGGGTTAGCAGAAATCGCACGGTTGGTAGAGACGGCTGGTGGTGAAGTTTTAGAGACCATGCAGCAAAAGCGATCGCGTCCCCATCCGCAGACGGTTGTCGGTGCTGGTAAAGTCCAAGAAATTGCCCTTATTGTACAATCATTGGCAGCTAACTTGGTTGTCTTTGACCGCGACCTTTCGCCAGCACAAGTCCGTAACTTAGAGGCTGAAACAGGCGTTAGGGTGGTAGACCGCACCGAGGTGATTCTTGATATCTTTGCCCAACGCGCTCAATCCCGCGCAGGGAAATTGCAGGTGGAACTCGCCCAACTAGAATACATGCTGCCTCGTCTCACAGGACGGGGTCAGGCAATGTCACGATTGGGCGGCGGCATCGGTACTCGTGGCCCCGGTGAAACCAAACTGGAAACCGAACGCCGTGCCATTCAGCGCCGCATCACCCGACTTCAGCAGGAAGTCAACCAATTGCAAGCTCATCGTTCCCGAATGCGGCAACGACGGCAGCAACAGGAGATTCCGACAGTGGCTGTAGTCGGCTATACCAATGCCGGAAAATCTACCTTATTAAATACACTGACTAATGCTGAAGTGTACACCGCCGATCAACTCTTTGCTACCCTTGACCCCACCACACGACGCTTACCGATTCCCGACGCTGTGACGGGGGAAGCCATGGAAATTTTGTTGACGGATACCGTTGGCTTTATCCACGAACTGCCACCTCCTTTAGTAGACTCCTTCCGCGCTACTTTAGAAGAAGTTACAGAAGCCGATGCCTTGCTACATTTAGTGGATTTATCCCACTCGGCATGGCAAAGTCAGATTCGCTCAGTGATGACGATTCTGTCGGAAATGCCCATCACCCCTGGTCCCATTCTCTTGGCTTTTAACAAGATCGACCAGGTAGATGGTGAAACTTTAGCACTCGCTCGAGAAGAATTTCCTCAAGCTGTGTTCATTTCCGCTTCTCAACGCTTTGGCCTAGAAACCCTGCGGCAAAAACTGGCGCAGTTAATTCATTACGCACTCAATCCGCATTGAGATTGTCTGAGGGGCTTTAGCCGCATGACACTGAGTTGAGCGGCTGCGGTTCCCATTGAAAGAAAGCAGATGTGTATTGTCACTTCTAAGGTAAGCGGACTCATCGGCTGTCTTGGCTAACGGTTGCGGATTTTGAAACAGTGGAACTGCATCAAAAAAGCTCGAACGTCAAAATAGATTACTCCCACCCGTTTTAGGGGTGGGTTTTTGACTTCAGGGTCTTTTAAAGAAAACCTCGTAGATAACCTCTCAATCGCCAGTTAGCTCTAGCTGAGCTTGATATCCAAGGGCGCAAAAAAGAAAAGACAGTTGGAGGTAATGAGACTCTTAGAACAACAAAATGATGAACAACAGGAAGGTTAGAAGTGACAAACTGGACTCTACGAAGAATGAAAAAGTAAGGCTACGTTCCATATAGTACCTCTTTGGATACAATCAGTTTTTACTTTCAATCAACATCCCAAGTTTTATTTAGGTAAATCCGGAATGAAGATTGAGTAAAAAGACTTGGGTTCATTGCTTGAACTATGTGTCTCTATGGGTAACTTAATTCTAGTTTTCACCGTTGTCAATAGCTAATTTTTACAAATATTCCGTTATTTGAGACTCGACCCCTCAAGGGCTTAAAAATAGTAGTTTGTGTTAAAATTGAAGAGAATATTCAGAATATAAATTTTAAATTTAAGCAATTTTATCTAAGCATTAATGCTTAATGTTAACAATTTATAAAAATAGGTATCTTTAAATAAAATCGATTAATAAACTTTAGACCTTTTAAGAATACCTCAAATAAATCAGGATCTAGTAAGTCTACGTCCTTGACTGAAAGAACAGCACATAGGCTTATTTACTTGTATTCAAAAGACGGAAAATTTTTGCGATCGCTATATGGGTTCTTTTGAGCCGCTGTACAGCTTAGCTGAATTTTTTGAATTCAACTGTATTCTTTAATACATTTTCCGCAAGCGGCTCTGAAATCTTAGACCTTGTGGGCATGGCAAGCTGATTAGCTGATTAGCAAGCAGCCGCCTATCAAAAGGAAGGGTAAACCGAGGAATAACCCAAGTCCGGGAATTAAAAGGGTAGGAATGGTGCCGAGTAATATAAACAGTAAACCTGCAAGGACGCGCAGTGGTTTAGTCAAACACCAAATTAGTCTTAGCATGGCATCACCTTATTCACAAACGCAACTGATGTGTGGAAATCACTAGTATTTTAGAACTGTCCTGATCTGTGCCCCATCCCTCCATTTGGGTAAATCCGCTTGACACAGCAGATTTGTAGCCGTTTTCTGTCACTATGGAAGACACTCAGGGCAAGGCATTGCCATTCCCCTACACACCCCTATCTGACGTGTCACTAGCAGAAAATGCGATCGCGCTGAAGCTAGATCGCTAAAATTTTCCTCAGGTTGAGATGAAGTATTTCAAAAAAATTAGCTAATTTTCCGGAACAGCCTGTTTTCAGATGAAATAGATTTGACAGTTGACAAAGAGCAAATCGATGAAAATGAAGTCTCTCTTAACAGGCGTTGTCCTAGTTGGCCTTATAACAACTTTTAGCGCTCCTATTAATGCCGCTAACTCTACAACGGGTGGAGGTTACAAAGGAAATTGGCGATGCTTGAATAATCCCAATCCCCAGTGTAGCAATCGCTAATAGAGTAAGAATGAGGCTATTTTTCATGAATTCAGTCTGCTTTTAGTTCTTTATTGGAGTTGATATTTGGAGTACTTACTGGAAAAAGTAAAGGTAAGTGCGAAACTCAGAAAATAAAGAACTGTTGCTGCACTGAAACAATGAAGTCAATAGATGCAACCTCAAAATAAGGAGGAGCATTAAACACCAATAAGTTCCCCACTGAGAAGATGGCTCGTGGGGGCTTATCTAATATTAGTTATTATTTTATTAGTTATTATTTCTCATCTAAGGAAGAACATAGGTTTTGTCATTGAAATTCTCTTCAAGTTTGGCAGTAATATAGAGCCTCTTCATCCAATACGGTATCAGGTGCACTATTTCCCTACCTGCACCAGCAAATTCGGGACTACTCCAATCTTGAGTTCTGCCGCACTCAGCGTGATGATTGTCGTTGTGGGGAAGGACGATTTGAATCGTGGTAGGTTCTATCCCAGGAGTGAGTACAACATCAAATAATTGGTTGTGCCCTTAATATTGGAATATCGGAGTATGTATGGGGCTGTGGGCGATGACACCTACACAGACACAAAACAAGCCCCTAAATGGTACCCGAATCAAGGCAAAAAGTACAGGAATTTGTCAAAATAGAGGGAACAAGAATAAAGCATAAGTCATCACGACAAACGCGATCGCACGCCGATCTGAGGCGTATTTCAGCCTTAACATCATAGATTTAAGAGTAACAAAGGTAGAGGTGATGGGTTGATTCATCCCTGAACCTTGATCTTCTCCAAGGCTGTAGTGATAAGGGTTGAGATTCCGTTGCACTTGTCTGGGTGTCAGATGAGGGGATGTTTGAATGTTGGCAGAAGAACCGCTATCTGACTGCTAATGGTGAAGCATCAATCCTTGGGGGCATCCAAAATCAACGCTGCACTTCTCGTGTCGGGTAGGCATTGCCCACCCGACGACTCATCTTTACTCAGAACTTCACTCAAACTTCCTGATGATTCTAGGCTGAAGGCGGAACCAATAAAAGATGCGATACCAAACCTAAAAATGGAGGGAATGTCAATGGCTAACGATAGAAAACAACAGCTTGAAGAAGCTAGACAAAGAGAAATCGTGAAGCATCTGGCTATCTTCAACAACGACAGAATTGCACCGCCATTAAAAGCTTGTTCTAAGCGTCGGCTTATTGAACTCAATATCTTAGATGAAAGGGGTGTTTTTAAATATAATGATTGATTAAGTCGGTGGGCATTAATATTTGTCGTTAAGGCAAGGCAGAAGGCAGAAGACTCCAAGGCAGAACGGAAGAGGGTTTTAGGCTCTTAACATTTTTTGACATACCTGCATTTATTTGTGCCTACCTACTTATTATCGGTTCTCCCATTTTGAATGCCTTTGGGCTTGTTGCCAGGGGAAGGTGGAGCGAATCGGAGTGAGCAATTGCGAGATGATTCAATTTTATTTGCCTAAATCTGACACCCTGTAGGTGTTTTTCTAGAGAAGTGAATTTCTAGGCAAAAGTTGCTTTGATCCCCCCCAGCCCCCCTTTAAAAAGGGGGGAGAATCTGGAGAATCTTCTCAAAGTCACCCTTTTTAAGGGGGATTCGAGGGGGATCTGACCACTTAAACCTTTCAATTCAGGACTTACGCAAATTTACTGTTAAGCCGCCATTTGTAGGGGCGATTCATGAATCGCCCCTACTATATATGGTATCCATGCGTAAGTCCTGCAATTATGACTTCTCAGGCATCCTCTCACTACTCCTGTGAACAATATGGTGATATTGATTCGTTGCGAGTTGCACAATTTGAGGAGTTTTGTTTCCGCACCAGTGAATTTCAACGGGAATAGTATCAGCACTATCACTACCCAAACCAAATAACAAACGCCTGTCTCCTTGTGCTGAGAACCCATTGGATTCCTGAACTTCTCGAAGTTGGATATCCTGATTGGTTTTAATTTTTACTTGAGTCCCGATCGCATCTCGATTACAAGCTTTCCCATCCCCCTCCAACTGCAACCCTAACCATGATTTGGGTGCGGCATCATTACGATAAATCGACACTGGCGCAAACTCGTGAGTGACTAAAGCATCTAAATCACCATCATTATCTAAATCAGCTAACGCAATCCCTCGTGAATTTCCCGGTTCTGTCCATCCTACCTGCTGGGCAACATCAACAAAGCGTTTCCCTTGATTGAGATAAACTCGGTTATGTTCATAAGGAAAGATACAGCGATCGCGTAAATCGGCCCAGCGATCGGCATAACCATGAATATCAGGACCGGTGAGGGCAATTTGGGCGTTCCAATACCAAAAATCGGCACAACCTTCTTCTATGGGGTTGCGCTTAAAGTAGTGAGGCGTTGTAACTTTGCCTTTTATTCGCTGATTATGACTTGCTGACAAGTGCTGATCATAACTATTATCTACCATGCCATTCGCTTGCAGGATATCTAAACGCCCATCTCGATCTAAATCACCCATTGCCCCACCCCAACCAAAGCGATTTTCATTCAAGGCATTGCGCTTCATCGCTTCATCTTTAAAGGCTTTAGCATTCGCTTGATCAACCGTTCCGGCATTCATCCACAACAAACTGCCTTCTGCTTGCAGCTTCTCATGAACATTAGAGACATAAATATCGAGTTGCCCATTATTATCCACATCTCCAACAGAAGAATTCATTCCCTTATAAGGGTCATGTCCCACATCTCCCACTAATGGGCCGCGCACACTCAGGAACTTCTCACCTTCCTGGTTAATATACAGTTGGTCAGGGCCAAAGTCATTGGCTAAATATAAATCTGTCCAACCATCCCCATTTAAATCTCCCGTACCTATATCTAATGTCCAGCGATTGCCCTCTAACCCGAAATCTTTAATTTCCTGCTTCTCAAGTTTCTCCCCTTGATTGAGATAAAACAAATTTTCCCCGCCATTATCCGCATCATGCCAACTGCGATGCATCACATTCAACATTCTGCGATCGCCTGGATATTCCGCTTCAGGTAAATTGAAAATATTAAAGTGAGTCGGCTTGTCGTAACCCGGAAGCAAGGGATTCATCGCATTACCAATCATTAAATCCAGCTTGCCATCTTGGTTCATATCAAAAGCATTCGCAGTCAGGCTGATAGTATATTCATCAATTCCCACTGCTTGAGAGACATCTGCAAATTCTAACTGCCCTGATTCAACCCAACGATTTTGCAATAGCCGTGACTTCCCGTAACCTACCGTCAGGAGTAAGTCAGCATCCGTATCGTTGTCATAATCCCACCACAAAGCACTACCCGGTAACCCTTCCGATTCTGGGTTAGCGATAAATTCATCTAAAACGGGTAACTCAAAGCGTTCAAACTGAAAATTCCCTTGGTTCAAGTACAAAGCCGCGCGATCGCCTTTATCCTTTAAGGGATAAGTCAAAAACACATCCTGCAACCCATCTTGATTTACATCAGCAACTGCGATCGCATCCCCAACCGATAGCAACCACTTCGCCACATGCTGCACCCGTGGATCAACACGCTCTAAAATATCACTCTTATGAGTCGAAATCCCCGCATCAGCCGCCGCAATCTCTACAAACTGAAAATCCGGCTGTACCACATCCTTCGCAGCAACCCACTGCTGATATCCTAAAAACCCAGCAGTTCCCATTAAACCAATCACGCCCCAACGGAACACAGAAGGCAAAACAGGAGATAAAAAAGATGTGCTTCTCTCCTTCTCCCCCCTTTTTAAGGGGGGCTGGGGGGGATCGAACGCAAGAATCTGTTCCTGACTAGTGGGGTGGGCATCTTGCCCACCCTTAACCCCTGATGCCCCCTTAACCCTTAGCAGGCGAGACGCCTGCTCCACAAGAGAATGAATGGCTAGCTGCTGAAACCAACTTTGCCCCTGCAACCCAACAAAGCGCCCAGCAAAATAAATAAAACCCGCATAAAACAACGTTGACAAACTCTCAAACTTATGCAGATATAAATCAATCAAAACAATACTCAACGACATCCCAATTTGCCCCTTAGCGGTGCGAGGCGATGTCGCTGGATCGGTAATCATAAAAAAGGTAAATAGATAAAATGCCGGTGCAGTGAGTGTGCCCATTATTAGCGTTTCCGGTGGCACCAAATGACGCATTAAATAAGCTCTCACCCCCAGTTGCAGCGTATATAAAATGAGGAAAGAAACAATCATTGCAGTCCGCTGAATTCGGAAGGCAAACAGTACCAGTGCCGCCGTGACAATGAACATCACCATCGCCACCGAACCCCCCCACTGGTAAGCAGGCGAAGCACTAATCATGCCATGCCCCACGATAAGGCTTAGGGTAATGCCAAATAAAGCGGGATTAAAGACGTGACGCCCTTTAAAGGTAATCAAGTATTTAGAAGAAATCGCAAAAAAGACGGGCACCAGGGGCAACCACAATCCATGAGCAAAATTCGTCAAAATACTCAGGGAACACCCGGTAATCGCCGCACTCAAAGGAAAGAGCAACTGGCGTCCTCGAAATAGCCAGTGAAACAGCATATCCAGCAGGCAAGCTGAACTAATAATCAGTACAATTTGCCCTGGAGAGCGATTAAATCCCAAAATTGTAATGCCCAGCACAATGTAAAGTGCCAAAACTCCTAATACTGACAGTCTGGGGTCTGAAAAACTGGGCGTTCGATCCCATTGCCATGCGGTTGGATTGGGGAGTTGAGATGTCAGCGTCTTGATAGGCCAATTCCCCATCCATTTTTCTTGTAACGTCATATTATCCTCAAGAATTTCTGCGGCCTTAACCCAAAAAGTATCAAACAGTAGCTATCTCTATATAAGGCACACGCCCATCGAGTTGATCAAACGCAGCTTCATCCTCTGGGTAATAGATAACAAATAATCGACCTGCTGCCTCGATTCTGCGGTATTCTTTAAGCACGGGTGCTAGGGGGTCGTTTTCGTGCAATCCGGCGATGAAGTAATGCCAGGAACCAGAAATGCGATCGCGATACAATGTTCGCAGTAATCCCCGAAAAATCTCTGGATTATTCTCCTCAATCGCAACAAACGCCAGATAAAAATAAGGCACCCTTTCCCCCGGTGCGGGTAAGGGTTTGAGGGGAGTTAACCCAGCTATTTGATTATAAAAGGGGCGAAGCAGGGCTAGTTGTGGGCTATATCGTTCCACATGGGTTTGTCGAAATGCCTGCTGATTCCAAGCGGCAACCGTTCCCACCAGTTGATTCCCCTGAAAGGCGAGGTAAAAATCTTCTGCCTTTAATCCGATTAACCGACTTCCTGAAAAATCTTCTAATCGGTAGCAGGGGGCAAATTGCTTTTTTGATTGCCAGGTTTGCACGAAATGCAAAATTTCTGATAAGGGCAAAGTTTGCCTTGCCCCTACAGTATTCCGCTCAAACCGTATCCCTGGAAGCTTAATTTCTGGCTTCGGGAAATCTAAGTGAATTGCGGGAGTGAGAATTCGCCCCATCTCTCGATATTGGGGCAAACCCACTCTGCCTCCCACTAAGTTTTGTAGTGCCGTTGTATTGCCCTCCAAAATCAGGGAATAGTACAGCGGCACTGGCTTTTCTGCGTGCAGTTGGCGCAAGAATTTATACCCTCGCGCCAGTAAGGTTCCTCTCCGATACTTCGGGTGACACCGCAAGTCGGCTAGATACCCCAATTGCCTTGCTTCTCCATTGATAAATGCCCGATTAATCAGCCGACTTCCTAAACCAATAATTTGTCCGGTTTGTCGTTCAGTACACTTGATAACTTGGGCCAATTCGCCCTGAACTTTGCAGCCATCAAAATAGTTGGGTTCTCGTCGGAAGCTAACTGAAATATTCCCCTGCATCCAATCGTCTGCCATCCGCTGACGCAGTTGGGCATCATCTTCTAAAGTCGCTAAGGCAAAATCAAATTGGCTCATATTGGTGTTGTATCTCAGCAGTCATTTTGGCATGAGCCTCTTGAGAGTCGTCATCAAAGGTAATTAACTGTAAATGATTGGGATTTTGGATGAGGTAATTGGCCACTAAATAGCCAGCGATAGTCCAGGTTTGATAGAGCCTTGCTTCTCGACCAATGATTGTCCCATCCTCTCCATCGTAATATTCAGGCCATTCATCATCCATTAAGTATTTTTCCGCCGCCTGAATGGCTTTTTTCGCGAGGCTAATTCTCTGTGTTTGTTGGGCGGCCGCTGTAAAAGACCAAAGCAAAACGGGCCAATTTCCTCCATTGTGGTATGACCAGGGGACATTTTTGGGGTCGCATCCGGTTACGGTTTCCCAATCTCTATCTACTACGGCTGGGTAGCAGATTTTCAGGGGCATATTTCCGATCATTTTCTCCCATTGCATTTCGATTAAGTTCATAATGCTTTGCCCCTGCTCATGAGTGGCTAGCCCAGAGATAATCGATAGCAAATTTCCTTGGGAAAAGAAGCGAAAATCAATCCAGCCCACCCCGAGGTTGCCAGCTAGATATCCTCCTTTGCGGTCGAGCCAAGGTAGTACCCATTCTGGTACTGAATTTTCATAGATGTTGAATTTATTTAATGCTGTTTCTCCAAATTCTTCGGTTTGGTAACGATAAATTGCTCGGATTCGTTTGGGGTCTAACCAATAGCGATCGCGAATGTATTCAGTTAATAAATATAACCGACTATCGATTTCCCGTTTTTGAATATAATTTTCATTTTTAATAAGTTCATAACGGGCAGCTCGGAGAGCATGATGAAACAAGGCTTGAATTTCTAAGGGATGTCCATAAACGCCCATCCGACGGTCAATCATAAACGCGGCTTCAGGCACCAACATAGTAGGAGTCATGTCAAACCGCTTGCTCAAGCAAATATCCAAAATTAATTGAATTCCGCGTTGAAATTCAATGCGATGAGCAATGCTTTCTTCGGGTTTGTTGGCGATTTGGCAAGCTTTTTCGTAAGCCCTCAACAGAATAATCCACCATAATCCTGAATCAACCGGGGTCACTCGACCAATCGCCCGTTGCCCAAAATCGGGTTCAATTTCTTGATTTGATGTCACTTCAAAACTAGCTGGCATCAATCCTTGCCCTAGTCGAATGCCATCAATGAAAAGCTCCTTCTCTTGCCAGGTTTCTCTGACTTCTCCAAATAACCCTTCACCTTCTTTTAGTCCACCGTAGTCACACTGCAATCCTAAGGTAAATTCAAGAAAGTTGCGAACAATTTCCCTTTCTCCTTGCATCAAAAACGCAAGTCCTGAAGGGACAAAATCGCGGATAAAACAATGACCATAATTAAGCTGTTCTTCTTTTGGCCCCGGTTCTTTTGCCGCTACCGTTCCCACCGGTCTTTGTTTGTAGTTCATGATAGACTGCTTCAGCCGTTGTTCAGCCTCTTCTACCATTTGAATATTCATCATTTTGTCTTTCACTGCTTTTGTTTTCTTTTATTGACAGGATAAAACTTAACCTTAGCAAGGAAAACCCAACTCCCTTGATACAGGGGAATGGCTGTACGCACCAAAAAGGAACGGTATCGACCGATTAACTGATACCGCTTAATTGGCGCGTTACACCGAAGTCGGTGTTCTCGCTGCTTGGAGTTATACAGGAGTAGATGCTGCCACTGGTGGTTTACCTCAGATGAGGTGTTAATTTTGATGCTGGTGCTGTGTTCTGAGTTTGGGGAACTGATACTCCAACTCGAACCATTGAGAACCAAGGCTAGGGACTTTAGTAGAAGTCTCTATAAATCCCTATGACCCTTTGGGATATTACCACTTTCGGAAGAGAGGTTTTCGCTTTATAGACACTCAGAGTAAAAAGGGAACGGGGAACGGGGAACGGGGAACGGGGAGTTGGGAGTTGGGAATTGGGAACAGGTAAGTTACCTTGATGCAGAACGACGGATAAGTTCTAGAAACCAAAACAGTACGGCTGAACCTAGCGCAACCATGACCCAAATCCATGACTTCAACAGGGTGACGACGATCGCGAAAATGGCAAGTACGAGTAAAATTAACTGAATCGCTAGAAAAATGGGTTGATAGCTAGAGGGTTGAACCGCTAGTGGCCCGGAAAATTGCAGCCACCAGTAGAACAGTTGTAGCGACTTGTCGAGAGCATTATACGTCAGACTCCTCTGTAAAAGTACCGCGCGATCGCCTAATGTGGTTAACACGATATTTCTCAGCACTAAACCAAACTGGGTGGACAGCTTCGCCAAGATGATGCGAGGGATACTATCCAATACCGTCTCTTGTCCTACGTTGTATTTTTCCCGGAAGAACTTTTCGGTATTCCCGCGAGATATTGTTGCCACTGCTTCTTGAGCTAAGGTAACAGCCGCTAAAGCACTCACACTGCGCTCAAAGTACCCAGGCACGGGTTGATATTTGGGCTTTTCTGAGAGTGCGAGTGGAGGGGTTGATGTCTTGCCTGTGCGAGAATTACTTGGCCCAACTCGCTGTTGATTCCAATTGAGTTGTTCGGCAATGGCATCTTCTAGAACATTTGATAAATCAGTTTTTACAATCTCGCGATGGCCTGCAAGGACTAAACTGCTAACTAACTCGTCAACTGTTGATTTCAACTGGGTTTCATTTAGAGGTTGATTGGCTAATGTACGCAGACATCCGAGAATCGCCTCCCGATTTTCCTGGTAAGCGCTCTTTTGAGTATCGGGTAAAGAGTCATCTATGGGTAAAGATTCATCGAGGAGAAACTGCAAGTATTGTTCTGTAAAATCCTGAAACTCCGATGTCCCTTGACGGTAGCCACATTGGCGCTCTAGAAACTTGGGGAAGTTTTTCACAGAGTCACTGGTTAGCAAGGCTTCAATAATACGATTGAGTCCGTCGAGCCGTCCCCACAGAATATCGTTAGAGCGCCAAGATTTCTTAAAAAATCCACCAAAGGCATATAAGGTATCTCCGGCTAATTTATCTTCTAGCGTTTTACCTTCTCCTAACCCTAGGTTGGCATCGTTGGGACTGATGCGAACTGTTTTAACCAGTTCTTTTTCGGTTAAATTCGTCAGGTATTCAAAAGGATAAAGGACTTTATCTAAATAGCGGAAGCCTTTAAACCGTTGCAGCAGTTCTTGCCAATCCTGAAACTGGCTCGTCTCAATCAACGCTTCTGAAGCGAGTTCGATTTTTCTTAAAATTGTGCCAAAGTCTTCATTTTCTTGATAATCATAGTTAAAGGTAGAATTTTCCCAGATGTTTTCTGCAATATCCTGTTGACTTTGCAACTTGTTGATTTTTTGGCGTAATTGTAGTAGAATTCCCGATAATTTGGCTTGAGATAGCCATTGGTAGTAGAGGGGTTCTCTAGCCTGTAGCAGTAAATTTTGGAAAATATTGGCGGGAATTTCTTCTAAGTTTAAGCTGGCATCCAATAAGACATTATCTAAGCCAGCAGCATCGAGTAAAAAGCGGTGGAGTCGGAGTAAGCGATCATAAAATTGAACTCGTACTAAATCATCCGATTGATTTTCTTGCTTTTGTTCAGCTAGCAGTTGATAGAAAGAGTCGCTAACCAGGGGATGAGTTAATAGCTGGTTTAAGGCTTCCCGAATCACTTCTAATAGCTTGATTTGACGCGATATATTTTCAGATAATACACGCAGATTGGAGTAATTTTCTGGGTTTTGCTCTCTCTCCAATTGTTTGCAGATGCTTTGGAGTAGGTAGAAGTGCTTTCTTAGGCTATACTCAATGTCTAAGTTACGAATCTGCTTCTCAAAGGCTTGGCGAATTTCTTCGCGTTTGTCTTTGTTTTTTTCTCCCGTAATTTGTTCAGTGAGAAGGTTAGCTGCCTTTTCTAAGTACGCTTGTCTTTCTGAGTCAACTCTGAAGTCTTGCTCCATTCTAAAGACTAAAGGCAAAACGCGATCGCGTAAACTAATCAAGCGACTTCTCAGGTAAATCGTCTCTTTAATATCAATCGCATCTGATGTGGTGGTTCGCGAATCTGGGGGAGACTCCGCATCTGCTAGGAGAGATTTATAGCGCCGAACTTTCTCATTATGCTCTTTGATAGACTCTAAATCATTACCAATACTTTCATACATCGGTATTCCCACTAAAGAGTCTTGAATCACCTGTAAAGTATTGGGTTTTTGCATCCTCTTCAACGATTCGCTATTGGCAAAGCGATCAGGGCTCGGATCGATGTAAAATAGTTTGCGATCGACAGGACGGTTCGCTGTGCGATAATACATCTCCTTAATCGTGTAACTAAACGGGCGATTATCCAGCACTCCCCCATCGACAAAATACAATCTATACTTTTCATTTTTAGAGGGTTCAGCTAACTCCCGCTTTTCTAACTGTCCCCATTCCACTAATTTTTGATCAATTTTATTAATTCCTTTTAAATCCACACCAACCACAGGGAAGGCAACCGGGAAGCAAGAGGTAATTCGACAAAGTTTTGCCAGGGATTGATAGATATCTTCTGAAGTGAGTTGAGCAGAAGAACTATCGCCTTTGGGATTTAACGGTTCTTTCCGTCCTCGACGATGTTTAAGCTGAAAGACTCCGCGATGGTCTTTAATCTCAATCACACATCCTGTATCATCAAAAGTCTTATAAATTCGTCCAAAGACATCCGTTCCGGTTACAAATAAATCCAGCTCATTAAAATCAGATACCCATTCCCCCGCAGGAGCGCTCCGTTTATTGTTATAGGCTTTTTCAAATGCTTCTTTGAGTTGGGTTTGATAGTACCCTTCTCCATTTAACACCGACTCACTTTTGGTCTTACTCGAACTCGGTTCCCGCATGAGTTTAAAAATATCCCCACTTTCCCGCCAAATTTCAGCAAAATTGGCAAAATCAACCACTTCTTCAAAATTACTATTTGCCAAAGCAAAACTAAGCAGGACACCATTAATTCCACCTGCTGAAGTTCCGGAGACAATATCAACAACAATATCGGAATCAGTAAGGGCTTTAATTAATTTATAAATGCCTCGTCCCCGGACAGTATTATAAAATTCACGGCAAACCCCATTCATATAAATAGCGAGAGCAACTCCACCATAAACTACCAATCCTAAGCGAGTTTCTCGACGAAAACTGGGTTTGTTAAAGGTATATTCAGGCATAATTTTCTCTGCTTGGCTTAAAATGTTTGAAAGAGGGAACGGGGAACAGGGAACGGGGAACAGAGAAGGGGAAACGGGGAATTGGCAATCAGGGATGAGGTATTAGGAACAGGGAACAGAGAAGGGGGAACAAGGAACGGATAAGTTTATTAAGGGTCACTGAATGAATTAGAAACGCATATTATTTTATCTCAGAGAGTAGGGTTATGTAACCAATCTGATATAGATTCAATTATTTCTTTACTCCGAGAAGAGAGTCGCATGATTATTGCTCTTATTAAAAAGCTAGAAAAATAACCTCTATTCCTTACTTCCCCCTTCCCCCTTCCTTATGACTTCTTCCCTCTTCTCCCTTCCTCATTCCTTCTTCCCCGTTCCTTCTTCCCCCTTCTCCCCTCCTCATTCCTTCTGCCTTCTTCCCC
>CBKWLJ010000136.1:0-18910 GCA_966675205.1 uncultured bacterium | reverse complement strand
AAGACAAAAATTTTGTAAAACTGACAACATCTATTTTCGATATAGATGCAAAGATAAGGAGCAAGGTGGGCAATTTACTGAAGTCATGCGACCATATTAGCTTCAGGCACTGTTTAATTGGAGTTGAAGGACTAAACTGGGAAGTAGAGTTGGATCGGCATCTTATGCAATAAACAACTGACCACCGTACAAGAGTGAGTGCATTTTATTGAAAGTCGCACCGATAATAAAGATCTCTTAATTCAAGCTTCAGTAGAGAAAAGAATATGACAGCTGCATCTTCCCGTAGGTCTGCTTTAGAACACCGTGAAACGACCATTGATGTTACTCCTGAGCCCGAAGAACTTAGGATAGGCGAACAACAATCTTCCGGTGCCTTAGCGACCACTCAGGGAACCTTCTCTGCCTTTCTTGCGCCCCTCACCCAAGATACGTTCAAACAAGTTGCTACAGAAGTAGAAGGCAAACTCAGGGTTGTCAATCAGACCCTGTCTATGCTTGATAGCTTGCTGGATGCTCAAGGGTTTGATGCCATCCTTGACGAAATGTTGCGTTCTATTACCGCAAAAACCGGAGAGCTTTTGGCAGCTGATCGCACGACCATTTTTGTCAAAGATGAAGATAGAAATCAGTTGTGGTCGATTGTTGCCGAGGATAAGAGCGGTAAACCGATAGAAATCCGAATCCCTGCTGATCATGGCAGCATTGCGGCTGAAGTCGCAACTACCAAGCAAGTCGTCAATATTCCCTACGATGTTTTTGATGATCCTCGCTCGGCTGGCTCGAGGGAGCAATTCAAGAGAACCGGATACCGTACCTATACAATGCTGGCTTTACCTCTGTTGAATGAGCAGGGGGATTTAGTTGCCGTTGTTCAGCTTTTAAATAAGTTGAACGCCCAGTACGACCCAAGCGCTCCCTTAGAAGAAAAAATCGATCGCAATGGTTTTTCCTGTGAAGATGAGAGAGTTTTTGAGGAATTTGCGCCTTCGATACGTTTGATCATGGAGTCGTCGAGATCACTGCGGCGGGCGACCCAAAGGCAGCGAGCAGCTCAAGCCTTAATTGCTGCGACCAACTCCCTCAGCAAAAGCAGCTTAGATTTAGAAGAAACGCTGCAAAAGGTGATGGATGAAGCCAGAGAGCTAATGAATGCCGATCGCAGTACATTATGGTTGATTGATCGCGATCGCAATGATTTGTGGACGAAACTCCCCATTGAAGGGACTTTAAAAGAAATTCGCATCCCCATCGATAGTCATTCCTTTGCCGGTCAAGTCGCCCGTACAGGTGAGCCACTCAATATAGGGTTTGACCTATACGAGCATGAAGGGTCAGAAACGTCTAGAGAAACCGATCAGAGAACAGGGTATCGCACCTGTAGTTTGTTATGTATGCCAGTGTTTAACGCCGATAACGAATTAATCGGTGTTACACAGTTAATTAATAAAAAGAAACAGGGCGATCTTCCTCCCTATAACCCAGAGAACTGGCCCAATGCACCGGAGTGCTGGAAAGCGAGTTTTGATCGTACTGATCAAGAATTCATGAAGGTCTTTAACATCCAAGCGGGTGTCGCGCTGCAAAATGCCAAATTGTTTGCCACCGTTAAGCAACAAGAGCTCATGCAGCGCGATATCCTGCGGAGTCTCTCTGATGGCGTAATTTCTACAGATAAAGATGGCAAAATTATCGCCGCCAATGAAAGTGCCAAGGAATTACTCGGCTGGAATGAAAATGTGCGAGTTGAGGGTCAACTCATTCATGAGGTAATCCAGATTCAGGATAAAGATAACCCTGAAACGAATAAATTTGTCGAATGGTTCAATGACGCGTTGCAGGGACAAGACGCTAAAGCTCGTCAGCAATACTATCCTGACCGAAATTTATTAGCCCAGGGCACACAACAACAACGTAGTGTTAATTTATCGATTAACTCTATCGCTGATGCCGCTGATGAAAATAAAATTCGTGGCGCTTTGGTCGTTATGGAAGATATTAGCGATGAAAAGCGGCTTAAGAGTACGATGTATCGCTACATGACTCAGGAGCTAGCGGAAGAGTTACTGAAATTAGATGATGCTAAATTAGGAGGCGATCGCAAAGAAGTTTCCATTCTCTTCTCCGACATTCGCAGCTACACCAGCTTGACGGAAAGCCTAGAAGCTGAAGAAGTGGTGGGTATGCTCAACGAATATTTTGAATCGATGGTCGAGGTGATTTTTAAATACAAAGGAACCCTCGACAAATACATCGGTGATGCTATTATGGCCGTCTTTGGCTCACCTCTACCCCTAAAAGACCATGCCTGGAGGTCGGTGCAAACTGCTGTCGAAATGCGCCATCGGTTGGCAGAGTTCAATGCTCGTCGCGAAGTAGCTGGCAAGGTGCCGATCAAAATTGGCATTGGGATCAATTCCGATAGCGTAATTAGTGGCAATATTGGCTCTAGTAAACGGATGGAGTTTACTGCTATTGGGGACGGTGTAAACTTGGGTTCTCGCTTGGAAGGAGCGAGTAAGCAATATGGCTGCGATATTATCATCAGCCAATATACCTTCCGACCTTGTGGCGACAAAATTTGGTACAGAGAACTAGACTGTATTCGCGTTAAAGGCAAAAACGAACCCGTCAAAATCTATGAAGTGGTGGGATTGCGTACCGATCCCATATCTGATCAGAAGCAGGAGGTGATTGAACACTACCATAAAGGACGGGAGTTTTACCTCAAGCGTAAGTTCCGTCAGGCGATGAACGAGTTTGCCCTGATTATGGAAGAAATCGATCCCAACGATAAGGCAACTGAATTACACCTTGATCGCTGTCAGCACTTTCTCAAGAATCCTCCCCAGGATGATTGGAATGGTGTGTGGTCGTTAACAGAAAAGTAGAACGAGACTACTTTATAGCTATCGCTTGCTTCCGATAGCTTCTAGCCCGCACCAAGCGGGCTTTCTGTTTTGTTAAGAATTAATCGATTAACCATTTATCCCCCATTCGGCACCCTCAAGTGTCACACTACGAATTTTAGGGAACTCCTGAGCAGGGAACTCTAGAAAACCTCAATTCGGTATGTCTATGGAATTAAGAAAGTCTTCACGGTGCATTCAATGTGCTATTGCAGCTTTTATAGTGGTTATTGATTAGCTGTCAGGAACCCCACGTTTATAAGCTGGAGGGCTTTTTCAAGCCCACCTGACAAGCCTAAAGCCTCAGAGGTTTACGTTGAGAGCAAGAGTGAAAAACTCAGGCTTGAGCCTCCCAGATTCAGGTCAGTGCATACCCAAGTAATGGTGTTTTTTTCTCGCTAAGCTTATGTAAGAACCAGTACCTATTGCTTAGTTGTATCAGCACAGACGGGCTTGTGGCTAAAGCTAGGTGCAATGCTTAGCCAGTCTGAAAGTCAGCTATCTGGATGATAACTCCCTTGCTTAAAAAGAGTTTTAGATGAGTATCATCTGGATTGGCTAGTTTTTCTTCAACTTCCTCATCAACAACTTCAAATGGGGTGCTAATGGTACACAAAACCGCAATGAAAGGGGTGTAGCTCAAAATAAATCGCTGCTTGAGAGAGGGGTAAAACCATTAAATTGCAGTAGCGAAGCGATCGAGGAAGGTATTCGTCTCATTTTTAATAATTCGTTGTGAGTGGTCAAATCTGTGAAAGTAACGAGTAGAGAGTTAACTCAAAACACAAACGTTACCTCTAAAGACGTAATGCCGGCTACTGTTCCTCAAAAAATCTCTAAAGTAGGGTCTCGTTTCTTGCACTGGGGACGCTCTGTGTTGGGACATCCCGCCTTTATTGCCAGTTTAACGGTCACGGGTTTGTTGCTTGTTGGTCGGCAACTCCGATTGTTTGAGCCTTTAGAGTTAAATGCCTTTGATCGCTTGATGCAACTGCGACCTGCATTACCCCCAGACCCACGCCTGTTGCTGGTAGAGGTGACTGAGGCAGATATTCAAGCCTACGGTTTCCCGCTCAAGGATGCGTTGATTGCTCAGCTTCTGTCTAAGCTGGAGCAGTATCAACCCAGTGTCATGGGATTAGATATCTATCGTGATATTCCTCAGCCCCCAGGTAATGCTGAGTTATCTACTCTCCTGCAAAAAAGCGATCGCATTGTTCCTGTCTGCAAAATCAGTGATCCGAATGATCCTGGCACACCTCCTCCTCCAAAAGTTTCCCTCGATCAAGTGGGCTTCAGTGATTTTGCGGTGGATTCTAATAGTTACATTCGACGAGCGCTATTATTTCTCGAACCCCCTGCCAATTCTCGCTGCACCAGCGAATTCTCCTTCAGCTTTCAGTTAACACGACGCTACTTAGAACAACAAGGCATCAAACCCGAATTAACCTCCCAAGAGCACCTCAAGTTCGGTAATGTCATTTTCAAGCCCCTGTTACCTAACGATGGTGGCTACCAACAAGTCGATAACGGAGGCTACCAAATTCTCTTAAATTACCGCTCTGGTGAAAGACTGGCCCGTAGCGTTACCCTCACTGATGTTTTGCAAAATCGGGTTGATGCTAGCTGGGTAAAAGACCGCATTGTCCTCATCGGTATTACCGCCCCGAGTCTGAAAGATGTCTTTTACACCCCCTATAGTACAGGTCAGACCCGCTTAGAAATCACACCAGGACTTCTCGTCCACGGTCAGATTGTCAGCCAATTGCTGAGTTCTGTGCTGGATAAGCGACCCCTGTTTTGGTATTGGCCAGAGTGGGGAGAAGGCTTGTGGATTTGGGGCTGGGCACTCGTCGGCGGCATCCTCGTGCGGGGGGTTCGCCATCCCTTACACTTAGTGCTGACAGCAAGTGGGGCCGTAGGTTTGTTGATAGGGGCTTCCGCATTTTTGTTTCTGGAAGCGGGATGGATACCCGTCGTCGCTCCGACCTTAGGATTAATTGCTGCTGGGACTAGTGTTTTGGCTTACAACGCCTATGAAGCCCAGCAACAAAAAGAAAAAACTGAAGATGAACTCCGACGCATTAGAGAAAAAGCTGAGGAACAGGAAAGAAATATTGCATCAATCCAAATACTCCTCAAAGAGAGACTCCAACAGCCACCCACAACCGATGCTGACACCTCGCTAGCTGAAACAACGGAGATGGCTGACGAAGATTCTGAGGAAGAATCAACAACGCTTTGGACTCAAGACGAAGTTAATAACTCCCAGCCTAAGGCACGAGACCTCAACCTTCTAGCTGGACGATATAAAATAGACCGCATTTTAGGGGCAGGCGGATTTGGTCTGACCTATTTAGCAGAAGATACCCAACGACCAGGTACTCCTAAGTGTGTAGTCAAGCATCTCAAACCAGCTCGTCGCGATGAAAAATTTTTACAAGTGGCTAGACGGTTATTTGAAACGGAGGCAGAGATCTTAGAAAAGTTAGGGAGACATCCTCAAATTCCTCAACTATTGGCTTATTTTGAACAAAATCAAGAATTTTATCTGGTTCAAGAGTACATTGAAGGTCATCCTCTTAGTGATGAACTGCCAGTCGATAAAAAGCTTCCAGAAGGGCAAGTGATAGAACTCCTTAAAGGAGTTTTAGATATTCTAGTTTTTATCCACGAGCACAAAGTTATTCACCGAGATATTAAACCGAGTAACATCATGCGTCGCCAACAAACCGGTCAACTCGTATTAATTGACTTTGGTGCTGTCAAACAAATTCAACCCCAAGAGCAATCTGAGCAAGAAAACCCGACGATTGCCATTGGTACTCGCGGTTACGCTGCGCCCGAACAATACGCTGGACACCCGGTTTTTTGTAGTGATATTTATGCTTTAGGAATGATAGGGATTCAAGCCCTAACTGGTATTCCTCCTCATCAACTTCCTTTTGAGTCTTGCGAAGTTAACTGGCGTCGTCTGGCTAATGTGCAGGAAGAAAAATTGGCTGGACTTTTAAACAAGATGGTACGCTATCACTTTGTTGAACGCTTCCAATCAGCAGCGGAAGCCAGGGAAGAAATAAATCATATATCTGGATAAAGTGCAAGCTTTTTAGTGTGATTCATGCGTTCTCGCCAAAGCATTACCGACCTTTTCTCAACCTTTCTACAATTTGAGGCAGATCGCTTTAAGGGTTGGGTCACTGACCCCAAATTGCGCCGCAGTATGCAGCATACGATCGAGCAATTACCAGAGGCGCAAGCGTCAGAAAATTTTTGGGCGCTGTACTGGCACAAACGCTGGAAAACTCAGCCCACGAGCTTGGTTGAAGCCCATTTGTCGGCTTACTTGCAAGAAACTTGCTACTGGAGTGTACAACGGATAATTCCCCGTTCTGCCAATCCTCCATGTAAATTGTCGGACTATTTTCAGCTAGCGATCGCACAAGTTGCCAAAATCCTAAAATCCTGCGACCCCAATCAACATGCGACGCTGAAAACCTATAGCCGTGTGGCATTCAGCAACATCATCCGGGATGCCCTGCGTCAACAACAACAGATCGACCTTTGCAACGAATGGGGATTGCTGCTCAAATTAAGTCGTAAGCGCTTACACGAATCTTTAAAAAGTGCTGGACTCACCGACCAAACGATTGGCCGTTACCTATTAGCCTGGACTTGTTTTGAGGCAGGTTACGTTCTCAGTAACTCAGGGGGAATTCGCAAAATCCAACGACCCAACCGAGCAACGTGGGAAGCGATCGCTAACCTCTACAATACCCAACGTCAAACCCAACTCAACCCACCTGGAGAAGAATGCACGCCTGAAACCTTAGAAAAATGGCTGCTTTATTGTGCCAATCAAGCACGTTCTCATCTCTATCCCAAGGTTACCTCTCTCAATGCTCCCAAACCAGGGCAGGAAGTCGGTGAGTTGCTTGATGATTTGCCAGACACCGCTACCGAATCTTTACTAGCGAATGCGATCGCTCAAGAAGAAACCGAGACGCGACAAACTCAACAAACTCAGCTCAACAGCGTTTTAACATCAGCCCTAGAACAACTCGATGCCGAAGCCAAAACGCTGATGCAACTCTACTATCACCAAGGACTAACCCAGCAACAAATCGCGCAGCAGCTAGAGATGAAGCAATATACCGTGTCTCGCCGACTGACTAAGGCAAGAGAATCATTGTTGCTGGCGCTAACCCGTTGGAGTAAAGAAACGCTGCATATTTCCACCACGTCCAACGTGGTTAAACATATCAGTACAGTTTTAGAGGAGTGGTTACAGGATTATTACAGCAATCCGAACCACCACTCTTCAGAGGAGACATCATTATGACTTTTTCGTGTGTTCCCCTAACCCAATTATGGTTAGATGTCTCGCCAGACGTTCAAGAACAGTCTTGGCAGCAAAGCCAGTCGTTTGTAACCCCTTGCGGGCGCTGGAATGCTTACCTGAATCAGATGTGCCTGAGTACCTTTCTTCCTTGGCTTCAGGAAGAGTACGAACCGGAGGCAACACTCTGGACTGACGACACCGCACTTCCTAGTTTTTGGGAGGTGGTGAACGGAACAGCGATAACAGTGGATACAAAGCGCTTGGTTTTGATTCCGGACAAGACGGTGGAGGCGAGAGAATTTGGTGTACCGCAGGAATGGGTAGATATTCCTGGCTGGGCCGGCGATTACTACCTAGCAGTGCAAGTCGATCCGGAAGGAGAAGGGATGCGAATTTGGGGTTATACTACCCACGAGCAACTGAAAACTTCTGGCAGTTATGATCCAAGCGATCGCACCTACTGGCTAGATGCTACTGAGATGATTGAGGATGTGAGCGTTCTTTGGGTAGTGCGCCAACTGTATCCCGACGAATCAACACAAGCTGTGATCGCACCCTTGCCTGCTATACCGGATACCCAAGCAGAAAATTTACTACAGCGTTTAGCCAATCCCGCAATTCTCAACCCCCGACTAGAATTGCCATTTGAGCTGTGGGGTGCCTTGCTCGAACGTGAGGATTGGCTACATCGCCTGTACCAACAACGGCGAGGGCAGTCGGTAGAGAGTCCATCGAATCAAGTCAGGGTGAACTTGAGCCAGTGGTTCCAGAATATCTTTGAGGATACCTGGCAGTCGCTCGAAGCCCTATTTCCCTCACAGCCAGATTTTGCTCTGGGCCTCAGAGGTGCTTCTGAACAAAGTGAAACTATTGTCCGGCGAGCAAAGTTAATTAACTTGGAAACCCAAGTACCAAGTCCAACTTTAGTCCTGCTGTTGATACTTGAATCCGAATCCGATGGCAGAATGGGAATTCGCATACAGCTATGTCCTACGGAATCTAACGCTCATCTACCTACCCATCTCAGACTAGCGCTGCTCTCGCCAACAGGAGAAACGGTTCAACTTGTTGAAGCACGCGATCGCGATAACCACATTCAACTCAAACGCTTTAGATGCCCACCAGGAATGCCATTTGCGATTCAAGTCGCGCTTGATGGCGTTAGCATAACAGAAGAGTTTGTGAGTTGAACCAGGCGTTGCATATGGAAAAGAGGAAATTGTAGGGGCAATCCCTCGTGGTTGCCCCAAACCAAGCGATTAAGGTTGCCCCCAACCCACCGAATAGGGTTGCCCCCAACCCACCGAGGGCAGGCACAAGACCTGCCCCTGCACCAATAACCATCTCACCAATGTACAACGCCCTGAACCCTGGAATGTACTCGTAAGTTCGTGAGTCAATTAGTTGTCTTAAATTTGGGAAAAGGGAACTGGAATCAGGGTTTTGATACAGTCATCGCGCAGCTATGGGAACCCCATAACCCAATTCCCATGCAATTTATAGGAAGTTTACCGACTGCACCCGAATTAGATAACCTTTACCAACGCTGGCAACGTCTTTACCAAATCCTTTACGAACACTTGGGGTGGCGTCGTTACCGTGACATTAACTTTCAAATTGAAGTTGATGAAGATGACGTGACGAACGTTTCTAAAGAAGAATTCACCGATCTGTGCCAGGAATTGCAAACTCAGCTAAACACTTGGCTCAATGCCGAGCAATTTCGCAATATTGACCGACAGCTACGCACGCGATTAATTCCAACCGATGAAATTCGGTTGATTGTTACTGCGGAAGATAAGAAACTCTTGCGGTTCCCCTGGTGTCTTTGGCATTTCCTTGAGGATTATCCCAACGCTGAAATTGCGCTTTCTCCGCCAGAATTTACACGCTCGATTAAAGCGGCTCCCAAAGCTACTAGAGGTCAAGTCAAAATCTTAGCTATTTTGGGCGATCGCAAAGGCATCGATCTGGATAAAGACCAGTCTTTACTCCAACAATTACCCAACGCTGAACTGAAACTTTTAGTGGAACCCACGCCGCAGGAGTTAAATTTACAACTCTGGGAACCGGGTTGGGACATCCTTTTTTTCGCCGGACACAGTAGTAGCGAACAAAAAGGTCAAATTCAACTAAATTCAACCGATAAGCTGACGATTGAGCAGTTGAAGTATGGCTTGAAAAAAGCGATCGCACATGGCTTAAAGCTAGCCATTTTTAACTCCTGCGATGGTTTGGGGTTAGCTTGGGATTTAGCGGATTTACATATTCCCCAAGTCATTGTCATGCGAGAATCTGTGCCGGACTTGGTGGCTCAAGAGTTTTTAAAGCACTTTCTCACAGTCTTTTCCGGAGGTCAGTCTCTGTATACGGCAGTAAGGGAGGCACGGGAAAAATTACAAGCCTTGGAGCAGCATTTTCCCTGTGCTACTTGGTTGCCTGTAATATGTACCAATCCTGCTGAAGTCCCTCCAACTTGGCAAGACTGGTGTGGTGAAGCCGCAAGTGTTGGCGTTAGCAACACGGAAAATCATCGAGTCCAAGGCGTACCGTTACAAAGCCAAGTTGAAGAACAAAGCTTGGTGCAACAGCCGCAAAGTATTCCTTCAAAAATTCGGCGTCCCTTCCTTAAACCGACCTGGCATCAACTGCGGCGTCTAATTCTTAGCAGCATAGCCATCACTAGTTTAGTAGTAGGAGGGCGATCGCTGGGGATATTGCAGTCCTTGGAACTATGGGCGTTTGATCGCTTCCTCCACCTGCGACCCGAAGAATCCCCCGACCCCCGTATTTTGGTAGTTACAGTCAGTGAAGCCGATATTCAAGCCCAAGGACAAGAGGAACGACGTGGCTCATTGTCGGATAAGACACTTCTTCAACTCTTACAAAAATTAGAGTCATATCAACCACGAGCGATCGGCTTAGATATCTACCGGGATTTTCCTGTTAGCTCCAATTATCCAGATTTGGCAACTCGTCTGAAGCAATCCACTTCACCCCTGATTGCCGTATGCAAAAGTCGAGATGCCGAGAACGACCCTGCTGGTGTTCCGCCACCGCCCGAAATTCCAGAGTCTAGGTTAGGCTTTAGTGATTTTGTGGAGGACGATGACGGTGTACTGCGTCGCCACCTCTTATTTATGACTCCAGATCCAGCTTCACCTTGTCGGGCGAACTACGCTTTCAGCACCCAGCTAGCATTTCGTTACTTGGCAACACAAGGAATTGCACCTGAGTTCACACCGGAAGGGAACTTAAAGCTCGATCACACAATATTTAGGCGCTTGAAAAAGCGGACTGGCGGTTATCAAAATCTGGATGCGGGGGGGAACCAAGTACTGCTCAATTACCGCTCCAATAGTTCCCTCAAAAGGATAGTTCCACAAGTAACACTAACTCAAGTATTAAGCGATCGCATTGACCCCAATGCTATAAAAGACCGGGTAATTCTCATTGGTGTTACAGCGCCCAGTAGCGGCGATCTCTGGTCTACCCCCTATGGTACCGGCCCTTCAGAAAAAATCCCCGGTGTATTCATTCAAGCACAGATGGTGAGTCAAATTCTCAGTGCTGTTCTAGACCAGCGATCATTATTGTGGGTCTGGCCTGGGTGGGGCGAGGTGTTGTGGATTTGGGGTTGGTCTTGTGCAGGCGGCATTCTTGTGCTTGTGTTTTACCGACCCACTCATCTCAGCTTGGCGGGAAGTGCTGCATTGGGAACATTATCAGCACTCTGCTTTGTGTTGTTCACTCAAGGGGGTTGGGTACCCATCGTGCCATCCATGTTGGCTTTAGTGATTACAGGTGGCACAGTTGCCTACATTACCTCTCAAGCCCGATTATAAGGAGCATCGCATTGAGACGAATCTCCTCAGATCGCTAGATATTTTTTCTTCCATTGCGATGTTTTGTGATAGTTAATCTCTGATTTTCCGAGTTCCATTTCAGATACCAGTTCACTTTAACTTTACATATAAATATTGCTTGTAAATTCAAGAATTACAGGTCTGTGATGTGTAGCAAGTAGTTAGTGAAATGGTATTACCGATGACTAAGATGACGTTACGCCTTGATCGAATAACAGTTGCCTGTGCGATCGCAATAGCATTCTTGACAAGTTATTCTCAACGGGGAGAGTCTCAACCTCCTGAAGTCAACACTAATAAGCTCAATGGCATACCGTTAATCTACAATGCACCACCTCCACCAGACCAAGGCGCTCCCGGTGGGCGATCGCGTGGAGGCTCAGGTCGGGGGTCATGCAAGAATTACCAATCCCTTACGCCACTGGTGCCTGTTACTAAGGGAGCCACTAAGGATTTTGTTTGGGGGTTAACGGCTTCCGAGCATCCCACGTTTTGGTTTGATGTTCCGGAACGACTTACTGCTCAAGTTCCTGTCGAGTTTGTCTTGCTGGATACAGTAGGTAATTATGTTTATCAGAAAAAGTTGACCGTGCCAGAAACATCGGCTGGTATTGTCAAGTTCTCTGTACCATCGACGGCACCTGGTTTAGAGGTTGGCAAACGTTATAGTTGGATATTTTCAATTTATTGTGACCCAGAAAGCTCCTCTGCTGCTATTTCCGTCCGAGGTTCAGTTCAGCGAGTTGCTTTAGACCCAATGCTGGAGCGTCAACTGCAAGCCGCTAAAACACCGTTGGAACGTGCTGCTCTTTATGCTAACAAGGGTATCTGGCATGATGCTTTAACCACTCTAGGCGAACAGCTGAGTAGGAGTAAGCCGAAAGATTCTGCGATCGCAGTGGCTTGGGCTAATCTACTACAGCAAGTTAATTTGGGAAATTCCGCTTCAGACCCGATTGTCCCATGCTGCACTGTTGAGCAAACCCTCAACGAACAAGACCAACAATAAAGAGACTCGACACGAAGACAGGGGGAAGTGCGATCGCTAACTAATACAGCTATACAATTTGGTTGCATCATAGATGGGGAGGGGCATACAACTAGCTGTGTGTCCCTCCAAAACTTTTTTTGCCATATTTTTCCCCAACCCGTGCATAAACTGCAAAACCCCACCGTGTAAGTCAGTGAACGAGTTGATTAACCAAGGAAAAATTGACATGGCTACTTACAACGGCACTCCTGGAAACGATAGCCTTACTGGTAGTTGGGATAATGACTCCCTGAATGGTGGAGCTGGAAATGACACACTAGACGGTAGTTGGGGTTATGACACCCTTGATGGTGGTGATGGCATCGATACCGCGACTTATGCTTTTTATTACGGTGGTGTCAATGTAAATCTGGGAGCAGGTGTCGCTAGCTTTCCGCTATTTCCCGGCCCAACTGAAACCCTGAGGAGTATTGAACGGGTGATTGGTAGTCAAGGGAATGACGTGCTGGATGCTACTTACTATCGCGGCAATGTCACCCTGGAAGCGGGTATGGGCGATGACTCGCTCAAGGGTGGATATTACAGTGACTCCCTCAGTGGTGGAGCTGGAAATGACACGCTAGACGGGAGTTGGGGTTATGACACCCTTGACGGAGGAGAGGGCAATGACATGGTGTCCTTAACGAGTGGTCGCAGCTATGTTCTAACTGATAATAGCCTGACATTTTACACAAGCGATACATCTTATACCCATACCTTGCGGGGCATTGAAGCAGCGTATCTGGCGGTTGATGATAACGCAACTCCTCAGGTAATTAACGCTTCCACCTTCACCGGCAGGGCTACTCTGGTGGGAGGTTTGGGTGCTGATACCGTCACGGGTGGGTCTGGTAAGGATTTGTTGTTGGGTAATGGACAGAACGATCAACTGTATGGCGGTGCAGGCAACGACACACTGGATGGCGGCACAGGCACAAATACCTTATATGGTGGAGCGGGAACTGACACAGTACGAGTGACAGGACTCAGCAACGTCAACTACGGCAACGGCTGGATTGGTGGTGGTGCTGATGGTAGTTACCTATATGACATTGAATCGGTGGAAGTGGTTGGCACTGACGGTAACGATATGCTTAACCTGAACAATTTCACTGGCTACTCATTGACATCGTCTATCTATGGTGGCAATGGTAACGATACGCTAGGGGGCAGCCTGAACAGTACACTCCTCGATGGTGGGGCTGGCAACGATACTGCAATATTTAAGGTGGGCAATCTTGACTTCCGACTCACCGACAGCCAGTTGAACACTCCCGTAAGTATTATCAACCTGGCGAACATTGAAACTGTCCGCATGGAGGGTGGGAATTTGGCTAACGTGATGAATGCATCGGCGTCCAGCAAATCCGTTATCCTGATTGGCAATGGTGGCGATGACACGCTGCGTGGTGGGTCTGGAAATGACCAACTTGAAGGTGGCAGTGGCACAAATAAGCTCTATGGCGGTGCTGGTGCGGATTCCTTTAGGATGCATTTAGATGGACTTCAGATCGTCCAGGATTTTGAGCGAACGAGCGATCGCTTTGATATGCAAGGGGTAAATTTAAGAGACATCCGAGTCACCCGCGAAGGCAACGATTCGCTCATCTGGGTCAACAATACCACCTTTGGTGCAGACGGCCCTCGCTTCCGGGTGCTGAACGCTCAGGTAGACAGTCGAGATTTTACAAATGTCAGCGGTTCTGGCTCATTCCAGCATTTACCATTGTCTGCTGATGCGCGAACCAATGTGGGAACGCTCATTCGGGAGTGGGCAACTGCTTATGGTGCCCATATTGGCAAAACTTTTGTGGATAGTCCAATTACAGGTGGTACAGACCCACTGCTGAGGGATCTTACGTTTACACAACGCGACATTAAGTTCTCAAATGTAACCCCATTCTCTCAACCAGAGTTTGTTGCCAGAGGAAGTGC
Source organism: uncultured bacterium (assembly GCA_966675205.1). Taxonomy (GTDB): domain Bacteria; phylum Cyanobacteriota; class Cyanobacteriia; order Cyanobacteriales; family Coleofasciculaceae; genus JBFLZA01. The sequence goes on along the minus strand of CBKWLJ010000136.1, from coordinate 4,828 downwards.
CACTGTGAAATCGACTGCGGGCGGATCTGTAACATTCGCCAGTACATTTCAGACTCAAGATACGACTGAAACAACAGTTTCAGAGCAACACAGAGTTGGATTTTCGATGGCTCGATCAATTTCAGTGCAAGCAAAACCTCTGGGCATCGGTGTTGGCGGAGACAATACGCTGACTATTGGCTACGACTTTACTCGCTCAACAGCAACCACTCAGGGAACGGCAACTGTACGCAGTTTCGAGGTTTCGACTACACAAGACTTGCTGCCAAACTCAGTCAGCACAGTTGTCGGAGGTATTTGGCAACGTCATGTAGATGCAAACTTCAGCGCGGAACTCGCCGTTGACGGAAATGTGACGCTGTCGTTTGCCAATAACTCTACCGTACAAGTTCCGATCGATGCCATTCTTCAGACTTATATGCCTAGCGTGTTTCGAGGTCAGGGTGCAGTTAAAGATACCACACTTTCCGATGGCACGTATCTGGTTTACAACGACGATACTGTGTTTACCCAGGCAGGCACAATGAAAATGGTTCTGAATTTGGAGGGCTATTCCGAAGACTATCAGGTGCAAGATGACGAATTGACGGCTTCGTCGCTAAGAACGCATAAAGGGGAAAGCCATGCCGAACGTTTTTGGGTTGCTCGCGGTAGCATTCCCAGTCGTAACACACTAGAGCTGGATGATTTCCATGTTGCCAATGATGGATCTATGGACAAGATTGGAATTGAGTTGAACGGCATTTCTCGGTTCGAGCAGCTAACTTTATCAGCGAAAACTATTGCGGTTCAAACCACTCCCCATAGTGGTACCCCAGATATTCTTTACATTCCAAGCACTCATGTGAGTATCGGCAATCAATCACTGGTTGATATCGTCGGAGTGACACCCGATCAACTGAATTCTTCACACTTTCAATTTAGTACGGCGGGTACTTTCTTTGATCGCTCTATCGGGTCTGCTCATGCTGGAAGCACTCAAACTTTCCAACCTTTATGATAGCCTCTAGACCGCTCAGACTTGGGTCTGGGGCTATACAAACAAAATCTGCTGGTAAGGTTTAATAGCCATTTTTTCTTGAGTCCGCGCAGGCGGACTTTTTATATACTGCGCCCGAATTTATCGATGAAATCAGAGTTCTAGGACTTACGCAGAAAGCCCTCCTAGCCCCCCGAATCTGGGGGGAGTAGGATCTTATTCCCCCAAGCTTGGGGGGCTAATCGATGGATATTGCATAAGTCTTGGTGCATAAACTCTGGCATCTGTACGTGTAGGTTGATAGAAGCAGATCGATCCCGCATCCAAGGTTTACTGATAGGAAAATTACCCAATTATGACTGCTGTATTACAAGTCCGCGAACAAGCGATCGCACCTGAACAAATTGTCCCTTTACTTAAAAAATATCAGTTAATGCCGCAACTAATTCGTGAAGTCCTGATTGACCAAGCGATCACTCCTTTTCCCTGTAGCCTAGAACAACAAGAATCAGCATTGAAAGCATTCTATGCCTCCAACCAAATTCGCTCTGAGGCAGAATTCCAGACTTGGCTAACCCAGCATCAAATGAGTAGAGAAAAACTCATTGCACATCTTGATCGCGCACTCTCAATTGAGAAGTTCAAATACACGACTTGGGGACACCGCTTAGAATCCTATTTCCTCCAGCGTAAAGCCCATCTTGATCGGGTTATCTTCTCAATGGTCAGCACTCAGAATTGGGACGTGGCTCAAGAACTCTATTTTCGGCTCCAAGAAGGGGAGCAAACCTTTGCTGAATTGGCTTCTGTGTACTCTCAGGGGGCAGAATCCCAAACGCAAGGTATTGTGGGGCCAATTGCTGTGGGCAACCTGCATCCGGTGCTGCAACGACTGGCGAACATCAGTCAGGTAGGGCAACTCTGGGCACCTATTCCTGTAGATCAGTATTTTGCGATCGTGCGGCTGGAGAAGCGCATCAGTGCTCAGCTTGATGATGCCATGCGCCAGACATTGTTGCAAGAGTTATTTGCTAACTGGCTCCAAGAGCAACTCAATGCCGTGCAGTCTGAAGATTCAACGCGGTTAATGGCAAGTTAAGCGTTCCAGAGAAAACGCGATCGCAATGTCTTGGGCTGTTCTTAGAGCGATCGCAGAAGCATTAACAGAATTTTCCTTGGCGATCGCACGAGTCGGGTTCGCTGTAGCACAAATTGTACCCGATACGACTTTAGGTGCTGAAAATTCTATTCTTTGTGATTTTTGTGTCCCAACCCGTGCATAAACGGCAAAACCCCATCGTGTAAGTCACCGAACAAGTTCATTCAAGGAAAACGGAAATGGCAACTTGGAATGGCACGGTTTTTAGCGATCGCATCTACGTTGAGAGAATGTTTTGGGAGTACTGGGATACCGTTTATGCTAATGATGGCAATGACACCGTCATCGGTGGAAGGCGCAATGATAACCTAAACGGTGAGAATGGCAATGACTTTCTATATGGTGGAGGTGGTGACGATAGCCTAACGGGTGGAGCGGGGAATGATTACCTTGACGGTGGACAGGGGAATGATTACCTTGACGGTGGTGTAGGTAGCGACTCCATGAGCGGTCGAGTTGGCAACGATATCTATGTTGTTGATAGCGCGGGTGACTCCATTACTGAAGCAGCTGACAACGGCACCGACACCGTTGTTTCCTATATCAGTTACACCCTTGGCGACAACCTCGAAAACCTTACCCTCACAGGAACCGACTTCATCATCGGTACTGGCAACAGCCTCAACAATGTCATTAGGGGAAACGATGCAATCAATGCCCTATTTGGTAAAGCAGGCGATGACTCCCTGTATGGTAATGGCGGCGATGACATTCTTGATGGTGGCACCGGCAACGACTATATGGAGGGTGGTGTTGGTGGTGATATCTACTACGTTGATAGTGCTGGAGATATCGTCGTGGAAGCTGTCAATAGCGGCACCGATTCTGTCTTCTCCTCCATCAGCTACAGCTTAGGCGACAACCTAGAAAATCTCGCTCTTACTGGAACTAGCAATATTAATGGTACTGGCAACAGTCTGAATAATCGCCTCTTCGGCAATAGTGCTAACAATATCCTGAGCGGTGGTTTCGGAGATGATTCCCTTGATGGTGGAGCAGGTAATGACATCCTTGATGGTGGAGTCGGGGAGGACACCTTGCTTGGCGGTGATGGCAACGATCTCCTAATCGATACCATTGGTACTGTCGATGGTGGCGCTGGCATAGACACTCTAGTTGCAGACTACAGCCAGTTCAACAATGGTGCTGGTGTAGATGTGGGATTCAACGGATATAATGTCGTCCTCAGCCGCCTACGCATAGATGATAGATTCGGCGGCGCTATTGCGCCGTTCCTCAGTTACAGCAATATTGAGCAGTTCAACATTACAGGCACCCAATATGCTGATGTGCTGCGTGGTGGTGCTGGCTATGATACCCTCAATGGCAGTGATGGCGACGATCTTCTAATTGATACAGATGGTAGTGTCGATGGTGGTGCTGGCATAGACACTCTAGTTGCAGACTACAGCCAGTTCAACAATGGTGCTGGTGTCGATGTGGGATTCAACGGAGCTAATGCTATCCTTAGCCGCCTAGATGGTAGTACCCTACTCAGTTACAGCAGTATTGAGCAGTTTAACCTTACAGGCACACAATATGCTGATGTACTGCGGGGTGGAGCTGGAAATGACTCCCTCAATGGTAGAGCTGGTAATGATATCCTCAATGGCTATGGTGGTAATTTTGGTGAAAGGGACGAACTAACAGGTGGTGCGGGAGCAGACACCTTTGTACTTGGAGACTCATCCTTTGTCTTTTATCTCGGTTTGAACTTGAACGATTCTCTTGCTGAAAGGGACGAACTAACAGGTGGTACAGGGACAGACTCTCTCGTTCTTGGAGACTTCTCCACCGCCTTCTATATAGATTCTAGATTGAGCGATAGAGCTAGCATCTTGGACTTTAACTTAGCTGAGGGTGACACAATCCAGTTGCATGGTAGCGCCAGTGACTACACCTTCACTGTTGGAAGCTACAGCTTAGGTACCGATGCAGCCGATACCGCCCTCTACTACAACAACGATCTAATCGCCGTCATCCAAGACGTTTCTAACTTGAGTTTGACCAGTTCTGCCTTCACTTATGTCGCCTTCACTGATGTCTAAGTAAACAACCAAACACGAGTTATTGCTTGACCAAGTGCTAATCCCTTCAACAGGCTACTTGCTGTTGAGGGGCTTTACAAATCTTAAGTTGCCTCTGCGTTAGTCTCCGTTTATGCTGTCAATCGACGAGCATTGACTTAACGAGTGTTACACCGTTTTCTCAGGCATTTGCAACACCTCGAATATGAGTTCCCCTCTTTTTAAGGCAGGGCTAAGGGGGATTGACACGAGAGTAAGACATTTCACTGTTAATAGTCTTGATAAATCAGCTCTAACTGGCAGGGTGGTAATGGGCGAGAGGGCTAGTCAACAGTGAGCGTTTTTTTAACAATCGCTAACAAATGCTCATCTTTGAGAATCTGTAGCAGCATTCTAACCGAAGAATACATCTGCCAATTTAATGCACAATAACTTAATTCAAGGTTAAAAACTTGAGATGGTTTACAGAAAAAAAGTTTGGCACAGGTGTTTAAGTTTAGCCAGATGTTTTGCGATCGCTGGAGCATTAACAGAGCTTTCTTTTGCGATAACCCTAACGGGATGTTTCGCGATCGCATCCTCAGAAAAGTCCGCCACAGCACAAATTGTACCCGATAGTACTTTAGGCGCAGAAAATTCTATCGTTACCCCTAACGTGAATCT
>CBKWLJ010000135.1:0-19110 GCA_966675205.1 uncultured bacterium | reverse complement strand
ACACTACGCCAACCTTTAGTACAAACCCCAACTCAAGAATTCGCCTTTGGCGTCACTGCTTCCCGCCAGGAAAGCTCAACCTCCTTGTTAGAGATTCCCTTCCCCCTCTCTTTAGGCGCAGATGATGAAGGGCGTACCCGCATTTCTGCCTTGCGATTTTTTCAGGAGTGGACAAAGCGCTCTAGCCGTGAAGTGATTGCTGCCCGCTCTCAGTTTAGTGTTGGCGTCAATGCCTTTAGTTCCACCATCAATTCCACTACCCCAGATAGCCGCTTTTTTTCTTGGCGAGGGCAAGCGCAGTGGGTGCGTCTTCTTGCACCAGAGACATTGTTACTGATTCGTGGCGATATGCAACTAGCTGATAGGGCACTTGTGCCTTTAGAACAAATTGGTTTAGGAGGCCAAGAAACGATTCGGGGGTACCGTCAGGATATCCTCTTAACCGATAATGGCGCGTTGGCTTCTGCTGAAGTGCGTCTACCCGTTCTCCGCATTCCTCAGTGGAACACCCTGGTACAGGTGGCTCCATTTATTGATATTGGTGGAGCATGGAACAATGCAGGCCGTCCTGATCCAGACCCTAGTGTACTGGCATCTCTGGGTTTAGGGTTACAAATGCAATTAGGCGATCGCGTTACGGTTCGTTTAGACTACGGCATTCCCTTGGTGAATGTTTCTTCGAGTGGTCGAACATTACAAGAGGATGGATTTTATTTTTCGATTATTGCTACACCGTTTTAAGCAGGGGAAAGGAGAAAGGGAAAGGGGGAAAGGGAAACTGCGAAGAAATACAAGGCAGAGGACAGAAGACAGAGGGCTGCAAGGAAAGAAGAGAGTGTTTCTTTCATGCATAACGGACAGTAGGCCGCTCATTGGGGGCTCACAGCTTGTACCATTTAAGGGAAATCCTGGACAAAGGTAGGGTGGGTAAGAGCTATAGAGATGGAAAAGCTTATGTTATCGTTGGCTAACTTTGCCCACCCGAAGAGTTTTGATCAGGGTGCAAGTTCTAAAGAAAGCGAAAAGAAAAGATTTATTAGGGTTTTCAGCTTTTTTTTGAAAAATATTCTATCAATAAAAATAGATTTTAAATTTATTATTTTATTTTGAATTATTATGCCGTTACGCCATCGTCGATTTCCTAAATCGAAAGCCCTTTTCTGTTGGCTATTTATAGCTTCATTTCTACTGAGTCAAGGCTTGGCTTGGTGGTTGGATTCTGAGCAATTACCTGTTTTTGCCCATAGTTCTACAACAGTGACTTTAGTTCAGAGTTCACAAAATCCAACAACACTGGTGCAGCAAGGTAAAGCTCTCTATGAGGCTGGCCAGTTCTCAGAGGCAGCATCGGTTTTACAACAAGCCGCAGAGGCTTTTCAATCTCAAGGCGATAAACTCAGGCAAGCGATGACTTTGAGTAATCTTGCCTTGGCTTATCAGCAACTGGGTTTATGGGCGCAAGCTGAACAGGCAATAACAGAAAGCTTGAATCTACTCCAATCGGGGGAAAAAGTCGGGACTCAAGCGCAACGATCAGAACGATTACAAATATTTGCCCAAACGCTCGATATTCAGGGTCGTTTGCAATTATCAATGGGACGACCGGAACAAGCCCTTAATACTTGGCAACAGGCGGCTACTATTTACGCTCAAATTGGGAATAAAGATGGGAAAACTCAAAGTCTAACTAACCAAGCTCAAGCCCTGCAAAATTTGGGGTCTTATACTAGGGCTTGCAAAATATCCTTGGAAGCTTTAGGGATTAATAATCAACAGTGTCAGATATCCGATCAACAGCTACAAACACTCAAAAACCAACCTGACTCTCTTGGCACAGCAGTAGCTTTGCGTAGTCTTGGGGATGCCTTACAACTGGTAGGTGACCTCCAGCAAGCGGAGAATGTTTTAAGGCTGAGTTTGGAAATCGCCCAACGCTTGCAATCTTCTCCAAATATTAGCGCCGCTCAATTAAGTTTAGGGAACACGCTTCGTTCTCAGCGGATGATTAATGCTGACCAACAAGCCCGACAAACCTCTCAAGGTGCTGTGGCATTCTATCAACAGGCAGCAGAAAACTCTACTTCACCAACCCTCAAAATCCAAGCCGAATTAAATCAACTGAGCTTACTTATAGAAGAGCAACAGTTTTCAGAAGCGCAAGTACTCCTGTCTGAAATTGAGTCTGAAATCGCTACCTTGCCTCCGAGTCGAACTGCTGTTTATTCCCGAATTAACTTAGCTCAGAGTTTGATGAAGCTACCATCTTCCCAAATGGATCAGGCTGCTCAACTTTTAGCAACGGCGGTGGAACAGGCTAAACAAATAGGTGACCAACGAGCTACAGCTTATGCTTTGGGGAATTTGGGTAAGTTATACGAAAAAACTGAGCAATTTCAGGAAGCTCGAGAACTCACCGAGCAAGCACTGCTGTTAGCTCAAACGATGAATGCACCGGATATTGCCTACCGTTGGCAGTGGCAATTGGGGCGACTGCTCAAAGCACAAGGAAATCGTAAAGAAGCGATCGCATCTTACACCTCTGCCATTAGTACCCTACAATCTCTTCGCAAAGATTTAGTGAGCATTAACCCTAATGTTCAGTTTTCGTTTCGAGAGAGTGTTGAACCCATCTATCGCCAGCTTGTTGGGTTACTGTTGCAATCTCCAGCCGATGAACAAAACTTAGCTCAAGCGCGAGATGTCATTGAATCCCTACAACTAGCAGAATTAGTCAACTTCTTCCGAGAAGATTGTTTGATAGGGACACCCATCAAAATTGACCAAATTGATCAACAAGCGGCCGTAATTTACCCGATTGTATTACGCGATCGCTTAGAGGTAGTATTGTCCCTACCGAATGCTCCTTTACGCCATTACACCACTTCCCTGCCTCAAGCGCAGGTGGAAGCGGTTTTGACTCAGTTGCGGGCAGCCATTGACTCTCGGATTAATGATCCCACTCAAAGGGGAGAACTTGAACAGACAGAAACTGACTCTGAGCGAGGGAGTTTAAGCCCAGAACAAAGAAATAGAGACTGCGATGAGCGAGGGATAGGAGTTGAGGGCAGAGACTGTAACAATCTTCCGGCACCTCAGCCGTACTTACCTCTAGCGCAACAGGTTTATGACTGGTTAATTCAACCTGTAGAGCAAGATATCGCTGCTAGTGAGATTAAAACCCTCGTCTTTGTCCTCGATGGCCCGATGTTGAATCTGCCGATGGCCATCTTGCATGATGGGCAGCAGTTCTTAGTGGAAAAATATGCGATCGCATACACCCCAGGGCTACAACTACTCAACTCCGAAACTCTAACACGAGGTCGGCTTTCTGCCCTCAAAGCTGGACTGAGTGAAGCTCGTCAAGGCTTTCCTGATCTTCCCTATGTAAAGGAAGAATTGAACTATATCAAATCAGAAGTACCCGGTGAACTACTCCTCAATCAAGACTTTACCTCTGCTGCTATTCAAAAAGAAATCGATTCAGTTCCTTTTCCAGTTGTACACCTAGCTACTCATGGTCAGTTTAGCTCCAATGAGAAAGATACCTTCATTCTCACTTGGGATGACCGCCTCAACGTCAATCAACTCAACACCCTATTACGTTCCAGAGAAGAAACGGGCAGAAGTCCGATTGAATTGTTAGTTCTCAGCGCTTGCCAAACCGCAGCCGGAGATAAGCGGGCCGCATTAGGATTAGCGGGTGTTGCAGTTAGAGCCGGAGCACGCAGTACATTAGCAACCTTGTGGTACGTCAGTGATGCTGCTACAGCAGAACTGATGACTCGGTTTTATCAGGAATTAAAGGATACAACAATTACTAAAGCTGAAGCCCTACGCCGTGCTCAAGTCTTTTTGTTAAAGGATAGCCGATACCAGCAGCAGCCAAGTCGGTGGGCACCTTATGTTTTGGTAGGAAATTGGCGCTGATTATTAAGTCGGCACAATTTTTCGTTACTCGTGAGGGCCGTCATTGGTCATTGGTCATTAGCGATTTGTAGGGTGGGTTAGCGGTAGCGTAACCCACCTCATCCAAGCTTTACGGTGCGTTACAGCTAATGTTCGATTAAAACTGAAAACCCAATAGATTCCAATAAACTAAAAACGGAATAAAAGCTAGGGCAGTCAGAGCAATTAAACAGTAGTATAGTCGCTCTAAAACTGACCCGTACTTATTCTTCCATACCAGCACAGTAAACGTGGGTAATGCCAAACTCATGCCAGTGGTTATAGGTGGAATGCACAGCAAAGCGATGATGATAGCAGGTACACCATACAAAAGATTCCAAATTCCAATCAACCCAACACTCAAAGGAAACGCTATCAAGAAAACCAAATTGAGAATGCAAACTAAACCAGTCACCAACCAAGCGATTTGAGCAAGTTTGTTGTCCTTCAAACGCTGCTTACGGAAACGACGACGCCAAGATTTGACAAGCCAAGTGATGCTCCCTGATAGAAACAACAAAGTATAAAATCCCACTAAACTCAACTGAAAAGGTACCGTTTCGTACCAATCAATCTTTTTATACGCTCCAATTCTGGGCCCAATAGGATGATATAAGTAACGAATATGACCTTGACTATCTTCACCAAAAGCCGCGTAAGCACCATCACTTCCTCGTAAGAATAACAATGTTTCTACAGGCATCAACGGCTTTTGTACGGGGGTGCCGACAAAGAAAAAATCAGACGTTTCAACGGTCAAATTGCTGTTACTCCTAGCCTTTACCTGGAGGTGTCTACCCAATCCACCAAGACTGGCAAGAGTGCCACGAGGATACTCTATATCGCGGTACGTGCCAATGAAACGCTTGGCTCGTTCTGCAAAATTGGCAGATGGTTTGGGGGGTGTAGGTTTCTCGGGTAGGGGATAGTAGTGGTTAAAAAACTGAGCAATGAGGTTTGTATAGATCAAATTAATGCTGTTAGTAGCAACAAACAGCCCGATATTTTGTTCAGGAAGTAAAACTAAAGAGCAGGAATACCCCCGCAAACCGCCAAAATGTCCAATTGCCCGGATATTATTTTCAACAAGCTCATGAAAGCCGTAGGCAGCACCGGGTAACTTGGGATGGTGAGTGAAGTGCTGCTGATGCATTAACTGCGCTGTCTCATCCTTAAGGATACGCGAATTTTTGTAGCGACCATTCTGCAAATGGGCAATCATAAAGTGAGCCATATCTGTAGCAGTTGTGCTCAATGCGGCCGCTGGAGCAATGTTGAGATAAAGAAAGGGTAGTTTCTGAAAGTTGCCATTTTTAAACTCATAACCCACTGCTAAGTCTGATGCTAAAGAGGGTGGCAAAGGTTGATGAAAGCTACTGTGCCTCATGTCTAGAGGTTGCAGAAGGTTCTCATCAATATATTGAGTAAAAGGTTTCCCAGACAGGGATTCTACTAAGTAGCCTGTAAGGGTAATCCCCATATTGGAATAACTATAGAGTTCACCCGGTCGCCATGTAATGGGGGGCATATGTTTAGGGATGAACTTTTCCAATGGCAGCATCTGTGATGCCGTTCGAGCGGCAATTCCAAACAACTGCTGACTGCTACCATCCGTTTGAGTCATGAGATTAGCAGTTGTAACCGGTTCTGGATACGGGTTCTCGATTTGGAAGGGTTTAAGGTATTGGTTAACATCCTGATGCAAGTCGAGTAATCCTTGCTCGTATAACTGCATCACTGCCGTACTAGTGAACAGTTTAGAGAGGGAAGCAACGCGAAAGAGGGTTTTATCAGGGGTAACTGGTATTTTCTGCTCTACATCTGCATAGCCATAACCCTTAGTGAAAAGAATTTCTCCATCTTTCACTAAAGCAACAACTGCGCCAGGAACGTGCTCGTCCTGCATCTTTTGGGCAAAGAATTTATCGATGAATGCTTTTACTTCTTGCGGATCGGTTGGCCCGGAGCGAGTGGGACGCGGTGGCACAACTTGCTCAGATTGAACAGGTTCTGACGGTTCAGGAGTTAAGATGGGAAGCTGACTGGTTTGAGTGGGTTCTCCTTGAGCGAGATAGAGTTGTCCAGATAGGGAAAAAAGTAGGAGAGTCAGAATTCCACAACAAATTAGCTTAATGAGACTAGACTTGAGTTTTCTATATCTTTTCTTTTCTTTATAAAGCATTATTAACTTAATTGACTAATTCCGGCTCATTTCTTTCTATGGCCTCACCATTAGGGGTAAGGAGTTTAAAAAAGTGGTTAATTAAAGCACCTACTCCGAAAAGAACAAAAAGGAGAAAAATTGATAAAAAAACTCGAATTACAACATTGCTAGGTCTTGAATTTTTCATTTAGATTTACCTGAAGATAGATTTCACTTAAATACATAGCTTTTTAACAATCAAGAGCGATATCTGAGATGGCTGTAGAGCCATAAGTCGATAATTATCAATGAACAAAACCTTTCCTGCCCCTGAGATTCAATTTTTGGGAAATAATACTCTACTCCTTCACAAGAAGGCTTTGATGCATTCGGCTCAGAAGGAAATCTTCTATTTAACTGTGCGTATCACTAAAGGAGCTACAATCATTGCCCCTCTACGCCCTACTTCTTTTAGAGGAAAGTTTATAGTTTGACTTCAGGATATTTCCTAATGAATACTATGGAATCTAACTAAAAGAATATTCCTCTAATTTAAAGCGAAAAAAATCTCCTAAAAAATAGGTTACATTTAATTTATAGACATTTCCATACTTAAGGAAGAGAGTCATCCCCTGCTTCCGATAGAGGAAAAAATATAAATCGGCAACAAGAGTTGATGTTGAGAAAACTGACAATAGTAAAACAGAACAAAAATTAAGAAATTTTAAAGCAGGCTTTGAATTATTTCAAAACTTTCTTAAGGAGGATGATCAAGTGAATGTCAAAAATGTAAAGTATGCAAAATATCTTAAATAGTCAGGAGGCTTTGTCGTGACTCTAGGGAAATTCATTGGCATAATTGCCTTTGTAGTTTCTCTATATATTCTGTGGAAAATTCGACAAGTTCTTTTGCTGGCTTTTATTTCTATAGTCTTGGCAACGGCTATCAATCAATTGGTGAAGCGACTTGAGCGGGGAGGAATCAAGCGAGGTATTTCTATTGCTATAGCAGTGGCTACCTTACTCGCAATCATTGCTATCGTCTTGGTATTGATTTTACCTCCCTTTTTTAATCAACTGCCACATTTGATTAACCAGGTACCCAAGGGACTAGATCAACTGCGAGTGTGGTTTGAATCGCTCTATAGCCTAATTCCAGGGCAAACTTTAGAAGATAGCCGTATTTTTACGCGTCTGACTGGCCAATTTCCCTCGTTGATCAATCAGCTATTTGGCAGTTTTTATGGCCTATTTACCAAGTCAATAGACATTATCCTGCGATCTTTGCTGGTCTTGGTCGTAACGATTATGCTGTTAGGAAATCCTCAAGCATATAGACAAATATTTTTATTACTTTTTCCGGGATTCTATCGTCAGCGTGCTGATGAGATTCTCTCGCAATCTGAAGAGGCTTTAGTGGGTTGGCTGCTGGGTATTCTCTTTAATATGAGTGTAATTACAGTTTTTAGTGGCTTGGGGTTGTGGATTTTGGGAATTCCCCTAGTCTTATCCAATGCTCTTTTCGCAGGCTTACTCACGTTTATCCCTAATTTGGGCCCGACTTTAAGTGTTATCCCTCCAGCCGCACTGGGTTTGTTGGAGGCACCCTGGAAAGCTGTTGCTGTAATCGTTTTGTATATTGTTATTCAGCAGGTTGAAAGTAACATTTTGACACCCCTAGTGATGAAACATCAGGTGTCTCTGCTCCCGGCTATTACTTTATTATCTCAATTAGCTTGTGCTATCTTTTTTGGCTTCCTGGGTTTACTCGTTGCTCTCCCCTTGGTAATTGTTGCACAAGTTTGGTTAAGAGAGTTGCTGGTCAAAGATATACTTAACGATTGGCAACCAGGGGCGAAAGACAAGCGGCGGGAAGATTTGTCAATGGTGAGAAATAATAACTCTAGCTCTTGAGAAATTCAAAGCATCTTCCGGTGCTGCATGTAGCGGCGTTTCCAGATAAATACTAACGCTGAAGAGGTGATAACGAGTCCGACCTCAATTATCCAACGCAGCAGTCCCTTACCAACAATATCCAGCCTTCCGGTGATGAGTCCGAGACTGGCAACTGTGGCTGCTGGAATCAGGGCAAGTGCAATCATCACACCAGAGGTGAGAACCTCACGACGGCTGGCAATCAGGAGTGCACCAACGATCCCAGCCAGCGCGGAAACAATAATTGAGGTTGCTGTAATATTAGTCCAGTAGGAGAAGAGTACGCCTGCTGGCAGGTATGAAGACTTGCCTTCGAGCAGTGGTATGCCCAATGCCTGTAGCACGAATCCGGCTATTGCAGCTCCGACAATCACTGCGGCATACCCTTTAGCCGTATTAATGAAGCCACTGCGCCACACTCGGTTCCGAGCTACAGCCCCCAGCGAAATCTGAACAATCGGTTCAAATCCGGGTGCGATGATCATACCACCAATGACGATATGCAGGGCATTTGTCGCGATGCCAATAGCGGCGAATACCCCAGCGATGAACATCGCAATCGTCACATTAGCATTCATATTGGCATCGTTGGCGATGAGTGTCTTCATCTCTTCCCAAGGAACATCGTTCGTATCTTGCTCGATGTCCTCTGCTGCGGATGCTGAGATTAAGCTGAAAGGCTGACTCGTGGTAATCGAGCTGGAGGGTCCATGCCCAATTCCGTGATGATCTAGCAAACGTAGTAAACGATTGACCGCTCGATTGGTGATTTCTACGGTAATGACATCACCGGGCGGATGAATCGAAGCGTCACGCTGAAGACGCAAGCCGATTATTCCCTTAAGCTGTTTGATCTCCGGAATTAGTTCATCCGTTTGCTGGGAGGGAAGGGTAATCTCAACTTTTCTCGGCATATCTGCACCCCGTAATTATTGCTGCTGTTTTACCCAGATTTTCTAAAGTGTTTCTCATTTAAAATTTGAATCCCAATAAATTCCAGTAAGTCAGGAAGGGAATGAAAACTAGGGCCGCTAGGGTAATTAAAACGTAGTGCGTTAGCGAAGCGGCTCCGTTAGCGAAGCGGGCGGGCAACGCCCGACAGGAGCTTCGCATCCAAACTGACCAATACTTATTTGTCCAAGCCAGCACTGTATAGACAGGTAGTGCCAGGGTTAGAGCAGTGGCCATTAGGGGAAGACATAAAAAAGCGATCGCAAATGCCGGTACTCCATACGCCAGCTTCCATGCACCATACAGCCAGAGTGACAAAGGAAAGCCAATGAGGAAGACTAGATATAAAGTACTGATGACACCTGCTATTAACCAAGGTTGGCTGTGCTGCCGCTCAATTTGAAAATTCTTACCTCGCAAACGACGAATCAACGGCCGTATCGGCCAGACGAAGAAAGCGGATAGGAAAACCAGTACACAAAAGCCCAGCAATCCTAACTGCACCCAAGCCGTTTCATACCAAGGCACCCGTTCATAGGCTCCTATCTTCGGCCAAAGTGGATTAAACGCAAATTTGATATCATCGCTATCTGGATCAAGAGGGTTCCCAAAGGCAGTCAAGGCATCATCATTTGCTCGCTGAAATAACTGCGGTTTCACAGGAATTAACTTGATGTCTTGAGGATTGTTCAAGAAAAACAGACTAGGAGTATGAATTACTAGCGTTCCGTTGTCGCCCTTCTTTATATTGATATGCTCAAACATTCCAGCTACTTTGAGGAAGGTGGCGCGGGGATACTCTACATCACGGTAAGTACCCGTAAACCGTTCGAGTTGCTTGTCGGTAAGGGCAAGGGATTTCGGTGCAGGCGTCTTGGGAGCAGGAAAATAGCGGTCTAAAAACTGAGATAGTAGTTTTCCATGTATCCCACTGAAGCTGTTGCTAGCAATAAAGATACCAATATTGCGATCGGGCATTAGGGTAAGAGAGCTAGAATATCCGCGCAAACTTCCCAAGTGTCCAATCATCCGAATGTTATTTTCCAACCGTTCACGAAAACTGTAGCTAGTACCTGGCAAGCCAGGATACTGAGTGAAGTGTTGCTCGTACATCAGCCGCACTGTATCTTCTTCTAAGATGCGCGAGTTTTCATAGCGACCGCGCAGCAAGTGAGCAATCATAAAATTAGCCATATCAGTAGCCGTCGCACTCATGGCCGCCCCTGGAGCGATATTAAGATACAGAAATGGAACGGGTTTAAATTTACCCTTTTGATACTGATAGCCCACTGCTAAATTATCGGCTAACTCTGGTGGTGGTGGCTGGAGAAAGGTGCTGCGGCGCATCTCCAAAGGTTGGAGAATGTTTTTGTCGATATATTCAACGAAGGGAATGCCGGAAATCTTTTCCACTACATAGCCCAACAAAGCAAGGCTGTGGCTGGAATAGCTGTAGAGTTCACCAGGAGGCCAGACAATGGGAGGCATATGATCTTTCAAATAATCTCCCAACGGCTCCATTTCAGCTTCAGTGCGAGCTGCGAGTCCAATCCGCCGTACAGTAGTCCCGTCCGTATGCATCATCATCTTGGCAGCTGTGACTGGCTCGGAGTACGGGTTCTCTAGTTTGAACTGTGTGAGGTATTGACTAACATCCGCATCTAAGTCGAGCTGCCCTCGTTCGTACAACTGCATCGCGGCTGTCGCTGTAAATAGTTTAGAGAGAGAGGCAACGCGAAAGAGGGTTTTATCTGCTGCAACGGGTATCTTTTTCTCCAGATTGGCATAGCCATAACCTTTGGCGAAAAAGAGTTTGCCATCTTTCACCACAGAGATGACAGCACCGGGAACATGACTCTTTGACATCTCCTCGTTAAAGAAGTTATCTACGAAGGCTTCAAATTCCTGGGGGTTATTGAGTCTTGGTCCAGCGGGAGATGGAGGTACTGGAGGCTCTGGTTGAGTGACTTGCTGTGGATTACTATCTAAAATCTGGGGAAGCGGATTGGAGTTTTTTTGAGCGAAACTAGGCAACCCGGACAGAGAAAAGGAAAGAATTACCATCAGCAACCAATAAAGTGGCTTTCTACGCAGAAATTTTCGCTGTCTCATATTCTCTCTTTGACCGGAAACCTATCGTTTCATCTACTCCACAAGCGCATTTCAATGCATATTACCCCCCTATATTTGCTTTAACTTCTATCTAAAGCAACAGACTCCGTAGCATTGATTTTCTACCTAAGGGTCATTGTTTAACTACGCTGATAGATGCGATTTTCTCGAGTTTTTAGTCTACCGTTTTTTCAGAGACATATACAACAAAAATCTGGTAAGCTATCTGCATTTAAGTGAGGCGTTGAAGAAATAAAAAGGCTTGCAACTATTAAATAAATTGCTTCTTTTTAAATTTTGATTGGACGATTCAATTTGAGAGAAGCCTGAAAGTTATTGTATGAAATTTCCCTCTCCTTCTCGAAAAATTACTGAGTTACTAGTATCATTGGGGGTCAGACCCCACTACATCATCGGTCTTGATTCGGCGACGGCGGCACTATCTGCGACTGCCAAATACCTTCATGGCAAAGATTTGCGATCAGGGGGCTTTGCACCAGGGCTTGCCGCTTCATTACTCAAAGCCGCTAACCACCTCCCCGATCGCTGGATTGAGACTTTTGCCACTTTCTCAGGATGGGCGGATGCATCATCACCCAGAGTTCTAGATGAGGTGCAAGCGGAAACCATGTCTCGCTGGGTAGTGAAGCAATATCCCCAACGGCGCTATCCGGCTGTCATGATTGGCTCTTCCAATGGTGCTGCCGTGAATCTGTGTGCAGCACTGGGCATCCCTTACTTGCCGCAAACTCTCCTCACTTGTGTGCGGCACTCCGGCGATCGCGATGACCCAAAACTTAAACTGGAGTGGTCGAAAGCAAATGTCCGACGGTTGCTAAAGAGGAATCCTGAACTCTGGGCGTACCAAATGCACGACCCTAACCAAGATCGCTTAAAGGTGGGAC
Organism: uncultured bacterium; assembly: GCA_966675205.1. Taxonomy (GTDB): domain Bacteria; phylum Cyanobacteriota; class Cyanobacteriia; order Cyanobacteriales; family Coleofasciculaceae; genus JBFLZA01. The sequence goes on along the minus strand of CBKWLJ010000135.1, from coordinate 7,119 downwards.
GTGTTACTTACTTCCGTCTGAAGCGAACCCGTCTGGGCGAGATATTTAAGCAGTTTTTGAAAGAAAATTTAGAACCGGGTGGAACGATATTCCTCATTGAATGCGAGTACAGTTGGTTGTCTACCCATGTTGGCGTTAGCGAAGCGGGACGCGATAGCGTCTCTCGCCATCTCTTCCAGTTTGGCGGAAAAGGTGAGCTACCTCCTGAAGCTTATTTTCAGGACAGCCAGCAGATTGCTGACTTTTTGAGACGACGCGGATCTGAACACCGTCAGTGAAATCCACCCGCCCCTGATGGTAGGTGGCCGGAGTCAGAGTGGGGTTTTGAGCCAGCTCTACGCGAGGATGTAGAGCAGTTTGCCCGCGAACATGACTTTCGCATTCGTCGGATTGTTTTCGATTACCCACAGGACTTGAGTCCCCTAGTTGCTGACCTCTATCGTTGGTGGTATCAGCAACGCGGCTTGCCTAGCGATCGACTGTTTGTTCAGTCGTTCGTTCACCTCCAACCCTGGTGGACGTTACGCCTGGGCGTCGTGCCATTTTGGACTGTGTTTAATGATCGAATGTCAGCGGATCGGCTCAACAACTATTTGGATACCACCAAGCCCTACGATGAAATCTACATGACCCTGTTCTCGAACGGTCTTCACTCACTAGGGATGGCCTCGATCGATCAATGGCGATCGATTCTCAATCGGGCAAGCAAGCACGGTGAGTTTATTGGCGTGGATGAACAAAAATACCCCATAGACGCGGCATCATATGTCCGCCATTATACCGACCTGAAGAAACTCGACGGGCGTTACCCCATTCCAAAGCCGCTAACGCTAGACCAACTTAACAACTTTCTAGCGCAGGCAGGCGATCGCTATCCGGTTCACTGGCTTGAATATCCAGGGGCATAGGTAAACTACCCGCACTAATTCGGAGTACCGACTATACTGGGGGACTTTCCGGCGAATTAGTTAATTTAATCGCTTACGGCAAACATCTTGGTGATTTCAAAATATGGCTTTAACGAGGAGCTTGCGGGAATCTCTGCGTCAGCCCGGTCTCTGATAGCCCCATGCCTGCGAACACTATTGGTGCCAGTAACACAATCCACAGCGATGCGAGAGCAAATGTTATTGCATCAAGTGCTAACTCATTGCCGCCGATGAGGCGAGGCACTAATACGATCGCAGCCAGTCCTCCCAAACCGCTTGCTAACTTCACCACTTGCTTTCGCAAAGGAATTTTGGTTGGAGTGTAATGAATGAACCAGTATTCAAGCGGCATTCCCATTCCTACACCCAAAGCAGCACCAAAGATTTCCCAACCTCTAGGAGAAAAATTGGTAAAAGGAAACACTGCAACGGGTACACAAAGACCGAGGATTAGGAAGAATCGAAAGGGTCGTCCGGAGAACCAGCGCAAAATCATCGGCCATAGACGCTGATAAGCAACCACCAGAGTCAGCCCCAGTAACACACCGCCGAGCAGGTCTGCTAGATAGTGTACGCCCAGATACAGGCGAGCCAGCATCACTCCAGCAACAATGACTATTGAAACAACGATGGGAAAGTAACCAAACGCAGTCAGCATTCCCCACAATGTCGTTGCCGTTACGGTGTGCCCACTGGGAAAAGATGGCACCCCTGGTTTAGCACGAATAATAATCTGGGGATCGTGCGGACGCTGCACGGGGAAGAGTGTCCAAATCAATACATCCGTGACTGTTGCCAATAGGACAACACCGAGCAAGCCATAGGCAAGCCGTCGCCCTGAAATCCAGAACGCCAAAGCGAAAACCAGCGCTATCGCCTTAGCTGTCCCAAGCAGTGACATAGTCTGAAAGAACCAACCCCAGCTAGCCCCAAACAAGCGCTGAACGGCAATAATTGGCTCAGGGTTCCACAGGACATCAATTCCCATTCCGCATTCCTTTTTCCAGATTTTCTAATGCACAGTACGATTAATGCCATGCCCTATAAATAATGTTGTATTTTACTCATTATTTAAAATTACTTAAATAATATTATTTATTAGACCTCTAAGTTAATCAATAGAATTACACTGATATTTATATAATCTAAGCTTTATTAAATTTGAGCTTAAAGCCACTAATATTCAATTTATTGCTTGAGCTTGATTTCTACAACTAGTACTCCACGATAGCGACTTTCTGTTTAGCGCACAAACTTATGCAAAAGTAGACTCATCCCTCCGATAGAACTTTACTCCATTCTTTGGATAGAAGAGTAGAGAGCCAAGAATCGCTAGAGTAGAGTCAAGAGTATTACATTTGATAAAAGCAATCAATCAAACTTAATCCTTGACATTGAAATCGCTGATTTCAATACAACTAAAGGAGAAAATGTTGAAAAAACTGAATAGATACTTTAGGAGGTATTTATGAAAAAATACCAGCAGATAATTAAGAAAAATACTGCCCTTGTGGGAACAGTTGTTGGAGGCGCACTGATGAGTTTACCAACAATTCCTCTAGCAGCATCAGCACAGTCTCTTTCTACTCTTGCTCAGGTCAATCCTTGCCCTGGCGTTTATTACGAGGAACCCTTCAACAGCACACGCATCGTTCCTCAAGGATGTCCGCCTAATGCGGCTACAACAGGCATTCCAACTCGAGGTATGGCTCCTGATCGGTCAGTTCTCAGAGATCGGGAAGCGTTCACTGAACCCTTAACCCCTGCACCACCACCAGCAGGTGTACCTCAACCGCCTTTACCAGAAGCTCGCAGTAACCCCATCGCAATGGTTCAGCCGGCAAATGGCACGGTTGATGTGACGTTGAGAAATAACACGAATGCCATTGTTTCTTATGAAGCACTCGGGCACACTCAACGTCGATTTCTACCAGGTGGAGAAGGTGTTGTTCTGCAAAATCTGCCTACACCAGTAACGATCACCATGGTTCGTCAAGATCAGGGGCTACTCAAGGTAATTCCCGCATCTCCTCAAGAAGGAATGTTAGAGGTTTCATTGCAGGAAGAAACAACCTTAGATGATAACCAGGGGGCGCTGAGAATTCAAGACGACGGTAAAGTCTTTTTGAATTAATCCTATTTCACGTTTGACTTGCTACATGTCGATACATTACCCCCCTTACCAAGAGGGAGTAAGAACTCTGATTTCAGCAAGCATGAAAGTGAATTGTATAACTGAGTGTAACTTGATTAACACCTTTTGAAATAGCTGTAACGAAGTGCGTTTACCTAGCACTTGGTTCAAATACTGAGTGTGATTGTTGTAATTTTAAGGAGAGTTTTTAATGAGAAAACAATTTAGTAAAGTCCGCGTTACCACCCTCGCTATTGCCCGCGAGAACAGTTTCACCCAGATGCTGTGGAACATTAAGGGAGCCATTGTCTTAGCAATGATGGTGACACTGCTTCCAGCTTGCACTACTCCTAGACAAGAAGCAACGACGCCAGAGGCTGGGAATGTTACAACTGAAGATGTTGCAGAGAATACAGATCAACTTCTCGGTCAAGTTGTAACTATTCGCAGCGAGCCTGTGAGAAAAATTGGCACTAATGCTTTTACCGTTGATGATAATGAGTTTTTCAACAGTGAAAATATATTAGTGGTCAATGCTTCAGGACAGCCTCTAGTTCTCCCGGAGGATGATGTAGAAGTTCAAGTAACGGGTAAAGTGACCAAGTATGTAGTGGCTGACTTCGAGCGAGAGTACGGTTTAAACTTGGAGCCACAATTGGAAGCCGAGTATAGAGACAAACCAGCAATTGTTGCTCAATCTATTGCTCTGGCACCCGAACCCGGTGAAATTGCCCAAAACCCAGCCCAATATTACGGCAAAACACTTGCTGTGACCGGTGAAATTGAAGACATCGTTGGCCCAAATTCTTTTACCCTCGATGAAGATAAACTGCTAGGCGCTCAAGACTTGCTAGTTCTGAGTGCAGCTCCAGCAGCAGCCATTAAAGATGGCGAGACAGTGGCTGTGACAGGTGAACTCCGTCCCTTTGTTGTTGCCGATATCGAGCGGGACTATGACTTAACTTGGGATCTAGATCTGCAAAGAAAGCTGGAAGCAGAATACCGAGAAAGACCCGTCTTCATCGCTAAAAGCGTATACCCATCAGCTATTCCAGATATAGCCAAATAAGCTGACAGAGATTGGGTTATTTATACTAAACGGTAGGGGCACGACAATGTCGTGCCCTTATTCTACGTCGATGACTTCCATACATTAGAGCATTTTGTGAATGGTACATCCTCTCCAAACACCCCATAGTGGTTATCACTGGAATGCAACAAGTAGCCGCTTCTTTGAAGGTTGGTACTACCGTGTTACCTTACCCGACTGCGGTCAGACTTTTGCTTTTATGTATTCCATTGATGACCCCATTGGCGGTAAACCTTGTAGCGGGGGTGCGGCCCAAATTCTCGGACCCCATGATGAGTATCTCTGGCGTACTTTCCCTAATGTCAATCAGTTTTGGGCTGCGTCAGACTCTTTAGCACTGGGACATTGGGGTAGAAACAACTTAGAAATTCCCCCTCAATACCTGCATCCTTCTAAATTTGAGCATCATATCCCAGAAGGTTATCAAGCCACCGCGACTTTGAATCAAGGCTTCATTCACGATCCGGCAACCCATGCCTACTGTCGTTGGCTTTATGAAATCAAGCCTGTCTACGGCTGGGCTGATACGGGTGCCCCTCAGCAATCAACGGCTGGCTGGCTCTCTTTTTTGCCCATATTTGAGCCGGGATGGCAGATTTTGATGGCACACGGGTTGGCAACGGGTTGGATTGATTGGAATGGCAATCGCTACGAATTCACTGACGCTCCCGCCTATAGTGAGAAAAACTGGGGTCATGCCTTTCCTAAACAGTGGTTTTGGCTCAATTGCAACAGTTTTGACGATGAATCCGATCTTGCCCTAACCGCAGGGGGGGGACTCAGGAAAGTGCTGGGGTGGGAAGAATCTGCGGCTTTAGTCGGCATCCACTACGGGGGTAAATTCTACGAATTTGTCCCCTGGAATTCCCAAGTTAGTTGGCAGATACAGCCTTGGGGTTGCTGGCAGATGCAAGCTCAAAATGCGGACTATGAAGTTGAGTTAACAGGTACAACAGACAAACCGGGAACGCCGTTGAGGGCACCGACACAACAGGGCTTAATCTTCTTTTGTCGCGATACGATGCACGGTCAGTTAACAGTAGAACTGCGATCGCGACACGGGGGAGAATCTAAAATTATTCTAAAAGCCAGCAGTTCTGTTTGTGGATTGGAAGTCGGTGGCGGTCCCTGGCATCAACCCTGGATTTCTAGCGCCAAATTCCCTTGGGTTCTGTTTTAGGCAACAGCTTTAGTTATAATAGGTGGCGTAGATTGGGGCTGTAGCTCAGATGGATAGAGCAAGCGCCTCCTGAAGAATCGGGCACCGTGGTGGAAACATCATGTGTGAATGTGGTCAAATTCGGTGAAACCTAAAGAGCGGTCTGTTTTGTAGCCCTCTACGGCAATACCGAGCCAAGCCTAAGTCAACAGCGAAATTCATCGTCCATGTTTGAATTAGGAAGGTTGAGAGACTAGACGGCCACCACCTAAAGGCGACCAGCCTACGGTGAAGGTATAGTCCGGAGAGTGAGGAAACTCACACAAATCTGAAGCGCTAGGTCGCCGGTTCGACTCCGGCCAGTCCCGTTTTTCGCTAACTTAAATGCGGTTGGGTCAATTTGCATCACTCTTGTTAGAGAGAGGGATATCAATCAGCTAGTATTTTTCAGTGCACTTTTTTAAGAAAGTTGCCAAGTTTCTCAGAAACTGTACGGACTGCTAAAGTTTGGAAGAGGAAAATGTTGAGTTGACAAGTTCAACTTACCTGGCATTAATTTTGAGTCAGTTAGCAGTACTCTTAGACTGTTATGCTGCTACCTTAGACCCATCCCTCATTCAACGTTAATCTATTTGCTCCTGTTTATGCTATTCGTAGCATTCTTGGGATCACCCTTGCTGGAGAAATAGGAAAGGGGATAGATGAGGAAATGCCGAACTTCAGCGCATAACTATAGCATCAAGACAACCTGATTCATCACTTGTTTCATGCTTTTGAGGATTTACTCCCGCTGGCAGCGAGAATCATTTTCACCTACTCGGCGTTTTAGAGTTAAAGTGTTTTCTTTACTGACGCCAGTATTGGTGCTTTCATTGATTTATGGCTATAAGCAAGTTGAAAGCTATTTTGTGGAACCGGAAGCCATTTTTGTGTTAGGGGGAGAGGAAGAGAGAGAGTTATTTGCTGCTAAGTTTGCACAAAAGCATCCTAGTTTGCCGATTTGGGTGTCTTCAGGTAGTCCTCAGTGGTACGCCAAACGAGTGTTTTCCAAGGCAGGAATTGAGGCGAGTCGCGTTCATCTAGACTATCAAGCTGAAGATACAGTCACGAATTTCACAACTTTAGTAGAGAAGTTGCAAGCTCAAGGAATTGATAGCGTTTATTTGATTACCTCCGATGACCATATGCGCCGTGCCCAAGTCATTGGTGAAATTGTCTTTGGGAGTCGGGGAATTATGATCAAACCTGTAAAAATTCCTACAAAGCGATCACCAGAACCCATTGAGAAAGCCATTCGGGATGGCGCGAGAGCCATTCTTTGGGTGACGACCGGTCGTACCGGTGCCACCCTACGCTCAAGTTTCAAAGAGGATTAATTCAGCAAGAGCGTGATCAGCAAGCCTGCATCACGCTTCTTTAGGAGGGGAATTCTTTGACTAAAACATAGGGTTGTACAATCAAAGCCTGAAATCGCTTGGTATCATCACTATTCCAATCTACTAATTGGTCTACAGAAGGCTTACACAGCAGTTGTTCGCTAATCCAGTGTTGTACGGAAAGAACATCATCGCTTGCGATCGCTACTCCAACATCGAGCAAATCCAACTCAGGATGGACAACCACAACGCGATCGCGTTTTATGTGAGGTTTCAGCCACTCCATCTCAGCTTCATCCACACTTTCTGCCAATTGAGTTCTTAAATCCTGCATTATGAAAAATTCCGTTTTGATTTTTTCTTATTGTACTGGGTCAAGTTAACAGGGGCAGAAACAATCAGAATAAATTGGTTTATTCTTCTGATTTCAT
>CBKWLJ010000134.1:0-19133 GCA_966675205.1 uncultured bacterium | reverse complement strand
TAGAGTAGGGGCACGAATGCCAAAGCCCCTACAGATAGCGGTTCAACGGTAAATTTGCGTAAGTTCTGGAAGAATTAAGTGTTTTGGCTACCAATCTAAGGCGGGACAGCACGCCACGCGGACTGGTAATAGGTAATAGTCTCCAACGCATTACCCGTTACCCATTACCGAAGTGTCCCGGCTTAAGTTGGTAGCCGTGTTTTGAATACTCCTTGGCTTTTGTCGCTGTTGGCAACCTAGATGAGTAGTACCGAGGAGAACATCAAAATCCAAATCCCAGATGCGGATATCTGTATTCTTTTCACTCAGCGTTGCCAGAATTGGCTTTACCGGATGGAAGGCGAGAGTATCTAACAGGTAATTGCTAGTTTGCTCATCGAAAATCGCCACTCTTTCCCAAGTATCGCAACGCCACAGTTGAACCGTCCCTTTGGCACATTTGGAAGCGAGAAGGCGTCCGTCAGCAGATAAGGAAACGCAAGTAACTGAACCTTTGTAACCTTGAAGGATGTTTGTTTGTTGTCCAGTTTCAATATCCCAAAACCGGACATCTTCGGCTGTCGAGACGAGAGTCCGCCCGTCCTGTAGCCATGTAACATTGAGGATAAAAGTTGCGTGACCAGTGAGTGTCCGGTACAACTTTCCAGTCTGTACATTCCAAACTCTGATCGTCTGATCATCAGAACCGGAAGCAATCAGCCGTCCATCAGGCGACCAAGCTACGCAAGCGACGATACCGGCGTGCCCTTCTAGCGATCGCAACAATTCCCCAGTCTGTACGTTCCAAATCCCAATCGTCGTGTCGGCGGAACCCGAAGCAATCCACTGCCCATCAGGCGACCAAGCCACGCTGTAAACATTATTACAGTGTTGTGTCAGCGTTCGGTGGAGTTCTCCCGTTTGAATATCCCAAATCCGAACCGTCATATCGCCTGACCCTGAAACCAGCATTTGTCCATCAGGCGACCAAGCTACACTGGAAACCCACTGAGAATGATTCTGAAGGGTTTGGCATAAACTCCCAGTTTCTACATCCCAAAGCCGAATGCTGTTGTCATAGGAGGGCGAGGCAAGCATCTGTCCGTCCGGCGACCAAGCGAACCGGAAAATTTGGTTCCTATGTCCCCGCAGTAAGTGTCGAAGTTTGAAACCAAGGGGAATTGTGCAATTTGCGCTCTTCTGATTTGACATAAAGCCTTACCTGGTTAGTAGTCAGGAGGTTGGATGTTGCATAGAGCAGTTGCACCTTTAAAGGGAGGAAGCCGTGTAGACTGATCGCTGACTGATTGTACTGTTAATGATCGCCTCTGCTTCGTGGATGTCCACGGTAGTTGAGGACATTGAAAAGTGAGACGAAAAAAGGATGAAAAAAGTGGCAGGAGGGCGGTATTGCTTTTTGGCGGTACTTTGTGATACTCCTAATTGTCGGTAATAAGCTAAAGCGAGCCACTAAAGAGTCGTCCAAAAACAAACCCGTCTTGTGTAGGGACACGGCATCCGCCTCATCCCAGCCTTTGCCTAGATATTAATCTTGCCATGCCCAAATCAGGAAATAGTGAAGTTTTTTTGGGCAAGCCATAAGCAATTTTTTCACAGAAAAACCTTCAAACCTACGAAAGGCTGTTTACTCTATCTAGAGAGGAGAGTAGTTTTTTCTCTTTTTTCGAGTTTTACGACAGAATAAATGTAGTCAACAAGCTTTATCGTAAGTACCCAAGAAAATTCATAAGTTAATGTCCATGAATACTCAACTCCTCCCTCGCCACAGTGTCAAACAGATACGGGAGAACGGGAAACAATATTACGTTGATAGTCATGGAAATAAGTTTCCAAGTGTCACGACAATACTCAATGCCACTAAACCTCAAGAAGATCGAGAAAAGCTATTCAATTGGCGGCAACGAGTTGGAGAAACTGAAGCGAACCGCATTTCTGGCACGGCTTCCCGTCGCGGTACGGGAACGCATAAGCAAATTCAGCGCTACCTTGAGGGGAAAGAGTCTCCTTGTCCTGAGTCTATCCTTCCCTACTGGCAGAGCATAGAGCCGATTCTGCAAGAACTAGATCATGTCAGGCTACTAGAAGGAACTGTGTTCAACTTTGATTTGGGCTATGCGGGAATAGTAGATTGTGTGGCAAATTTTCGGAGTATCTCCTGTATCTGTGAATGGAAAACCGCAGACAAACCTAAAGGTTCAATCGAGCGTTTGTACGACTATCCGCTCCAAATAGCCGCTTATGCTAATGCTGTTAATCATTATTACCAAAATTATGATATTAAATTGGAACACGGTCTAATTGTAGTAGCAATCCCAGGAATGCTAGCCGAGGTGTTTTGGTTTGAACCAGAAGTGATGCAAAGCTACTGGCAGCAATGGGAAGAGCGAGTAAGAGCCTTTTGGCAGCTTCAACGGGAAAAGCTCTAGTATAGGAAGACAGAAGACTCCAAGGTAGAAGGATATTGCTTGTACAGTAAGCTTGTTAACCTGTTTGAGCGAGTGGGGATTTCCGTCGCGCTGTACTACTGACTCCCACTGCTGCTAAAGTTGATGATCAGGGTAAATTACTTGATGTTTCAGCTATCAAGCTTTAAGCGTGCGACGGCGTTTTGATGTTTGTTTGTTATGTTTGAGAGTCTTCTCAGAGGAGGATCGACCTCCGATCAAGGATTCAAGGATAGCTGATACTAGAAAGAATGCGCCAATTGCTGTAAAGCTTAGAACTACTTGCATCTTTTTCGCCTCTACTGTTGATAATTCAACGTTAGACGACTATAGCTTTCGATAGGAATTGCCCTATGCAACTCCCTTAATCGGCTATCTATATTTTAGTAAATGTAGCTTATTTTTGGATATTCATTCAGCATAAGAGTGGACAGTCTGCCAACTGGTACAGCCATCCTCACTCGTTGGGTTCAATCTGAAGAATACTAAGCAAAGGACAACATATTAATGCTTCATCAGCGAGTCAGAGCTACCAAGGCGACTTCTGCCGTTGGTTCTGACTTTTTCTTTTTAGCATGACTTCTTGGGAAAGCTCTCTCCATTTCGGATGATTTACAGGAGAAGTCAATGCGATCGCTCTTTTAGCAAAAAGGTAGATTCTCCTGCTGAACAGCCTTTACCGGAAATTGTCTATCTTCATCAATTTTACCATTAAAACAAAAATGCCCTAAGGGGGCATCTTTCCCGGCATCTCAATAATTTAGCACTTCAATTGAGTCAATTGATTGTTATCGTTCATCACGGTTTTCCCAGAGAAAACTCTCGATTTTAACCTTATTCTCCTTTAAAATTCTGTTATACTACACGCATAATACAAAAAGAAGCTTGGAAGCTGTTGCTCTTTCCAGGCTGTGTTTCCTGCAAAACCTATCATTTGATTCTTAATTCATGAAGCGCCAAGATATTGAAGACAGAGCTATTCTCATTGCCTTAACAGGTTCTAGGGGCTATGGATTAGCCACAGAAGCTTCTGACTATGATTATCGAGGTGTTTTCATTGCAACGAAACCCTATTATCTCGGCTTTGATCAAATTGAACAGAAGGAAGGCGGATGGCTGACTGAATCCGGACGGTTTACTTATTTATCTCAAGACACTTGCATCTATGAGCTGAAAAAGTTTTTAAAGCTATCAGCAGATAATAACCCTAATATTTTGGAGCTGCTCTGGTTCAAAGACTATGTTCATCTCACCGAAGTTGGTAAAGTTTTGCAGCAGCATAAGCAAATCTTTCTCTCTAAGAAAGTGAAGCACACTTATGCAGGATATGGTTATGCTCAAATCAAAAAACTAGAATCCCACCGCCGCTGGTTGCTCAATCCACCGACGCAGGAACCACAACTAGAAGATTTTGAATTAGAGCAAACTCAACTTTTAACTGAGAGCGAAATTAATTCGTTTTTGGAATATCTCTATCTGTTAATTAGAGACCGTATTCAATTTTTGTCAGAAGCGGAAACCCTGTATAACTTACTGACTGCTGAAATTGATTTTAAAGGAGTATTAAAACAATATACTCTTCCCGAAGAAGCTTTAGAGTATACTCAAAAATTGACGAATAGCTCTAAAGACTTTATCAAGCTACTGCAAAAAAACCAGCAATATCAGAATGCACGGAGAGAGTATAAAAACTATCAGCAGTGGAAGAAAAATCGTAATCCACGCCGTGCTGCCCTAGAAGCTAAAGTTGGCTATGATTGTAAATTTGCCATGCAAGCGATTCGGCTCTTGAAGACAGGTATTGAAATTTTAGAGCAGAAAGCTCTAATAGTTGATCGCCGAGAAGCAGGAGATGCAGCCGAGCTAATGGCGATTAAAAAGGGAGAATATAGCTATGAAGAAGTCATGAAAATCGCAAATGCTTTGTATCAAGGGTTAGATGGAGCTTCTGCAAAATCGACCCTTCCCAGCAGTGTAGATAAAGCAGTGATTAATCAGTTGTGTATTGATTTAGTGGCTCTTCAAGGATGGTGAAGCTTTGATCCAACCACCATACTGTTTTCGGATGGGCAAGGTAGTAGAATAAGAAAGCGATCGCTGTTATCCAGTAGGTTGATTCCGATAGGATAATAAGCAGACAGTGAGCTACGGCTACGCTTAACCTCCTCTACTCACTGATAATACTTCTGTTCTCCTCCCTGTTTATAGTAAAAATAAAGAAGATTGGCTTACCTAAATCCTGTACTTGAATCCTAAAAAGAACCATGTCTAACTTTACTTACTTCTTTATTTTTCTTCTCATCCCTCTTTCCTTTGCGACTCCCACCCAAGCGGAAACTTCAGCTTTAATTCGGCAGTTACAAACTACAAAGAAGTGCGAAAAGTGTAACTTAAGCGGAACCAACCTTTATGGTTCCAACTTAAGGGGTGCCAATTTAAGTAATGCCAACCTTAGTCGTACTGATTTAAGGCGTACTAATCTCATGAATGCGGATCTGAGTAATACTAACCTCAAAGGGGCAGATTTAAGAGATGCTAACCTCATGGATGCAGATTTGAGTGGTGCTAACTTGAAGGATGCGACCTTAAACAGTGGTACCCTGTCTGTCATTATCCTTTGTAATACTACCCTCCCAGAGGGAGGAGTCTCAAAAAGAGATTGTTCGCGGTTTTGAATCTTACTTGGGCTAAACGCAATCCAAATTCATGGCAATAAATAAAGTAAAAAGCCCTAGCACGGCTCTAGGGCTTTCTAGGGTATTTTTTCCCTCGCTCTATTTGTTGCTTCAACTAAAAGTTATCATGTTCAATTCTCAGACCTTCTCTACTCTAAGATTGGTATTCTTGTAAAGTTAAGCGGTATAGAGAAAAACAAAATAAGAAACCTAACATCGGATTTTTTGCGTAGAAAAACCCCACCCAGGTTCAAGGGTGGGGCTGACTCAGTGGTTATCCGTCTAAAGCGCAAACTTGATATCATCCATTAAGCTTCATCTGATGAGATGCAATTGCTGGCGAGCAGTTGCGAACGAATCTGAACGGAGTCAGCAATGGATTTTCATTTAATTTCATCTTTTACCGCTACTTTCAATAAAGCCTTAAATCAAGGAAATCGATTCCAAATCATCTCGCCAATCCACAAAACAAAGTTCTCTAGGATAACTGTATTTCTGTTTTAAACGCTCAGCATAAATATCTTTACAAATCTTAGTGGCTACTTCTCTAACGGAAATGTAACAACTTTCAAGAGAGCCATGAAGCCTGCTTTCTACCGCTATCTGGGAAATCTCAAGAGTTCTTATTTTTTCTTTAAAAGTATAAGGTCCAGGAATTCCCAGTAACCGAAGGAATTCGCCAGCCGCTTCTAAATGGTTTGTTTGATACTTGATCATTGTTAACATCCCTTAATGCATGAGTATTAATTTTCTTTGTTAGTAGATATTTATAAAAATAAGAAGAGATCGTGAAATTTTTGTGAAATTTTGATGTGCGGGAGAAAATTTGATCAAAATTAGAAGTCTTACTCAAAGACGAATCGACTTTGCACAGAAAAACAATTCCATATCAAAATTTGTGTGTTTTTCCAAAATTTATACATTTTGTAAAGCCTTGAAGTAAGTAGAAACCTTGTCCAAAAAGGAAATATATCTTTACTTAAAAGTGCCTTTTCTGGATTCATCAATACAAATACAGGCTGATTCAATTTATCAATTTGCTCAACTAAGAATAACCCTTTGATTCTTGCATAAAGCCGTTTTTAAAAACCCTTGCAGTTTCTTCTGTTGCAGAAAAAACCTGAAATATCCCTAACCAGTTACTTTATAAAAGTTAATGTATTGCAACAATTGCTTAAAATAAGAACATCAATCATCTTCACGCACGACTATGTACCTAACTTGGCTAGACAGCAACTCTTGGCTGATTGAACTTGGAGGTAAACGAATCCTGATTGACCCCTGGTTGGTGGATACGTTAGTTTTCGGCAACCTCGACTGGCTGTTTAAAGGTTCACGGCGTAGCGATCGCTCAATTCCCGAAAACATCGATCTGATTATTTTATCCCAAGGTTTAGAAGACCACGCTCACCCAGCGACGCTAAAGCAGCTCGATCGCAATATTCCAGTCGTTGCCTCTCCCAATGCCGCTAAAGTCGTACAGGAGTTGAATTATACCCAAGTCACAGAACTCAATCATGGGGCAACCTTCACTCTGAATCATCAAATTGAAATCAAGGCAACTCCTGGCTCCTCGATTGGTCCAACGCTTGTAGAAAATGGTTATCTCATCAAAGAATTAACCAGTGGTTTAACACTGTACTACGAACCCCATGGCTTTCATTCTCCATCGGTGAAGGATGCAGCCCCCGTCGATGTTGTCATTACTCCCATCGTAGACTTAGCGCTGCCCTTGGTTGGCTCAATTATTAGGGGAACAAAGACTGCGTTAGAAGTCGCTGAGTGGCTGCAACCTCAAGTCATGCTACCCACAGCCTCACCGGGAGATGTGGAATATGGTGGATTGCTGAACTATGCGCTTCGGGAGGTGGGAAGTGTTGAGGAATTTCGTGCAAAACTGCAAGCGAAGAATCTTTCTACTCAAGTGATTGAGCCTAAACCAGGCGATCGCTTTGAATTGCAACTCAAGCCGCGAGTCTTAGCTAATTAAACACCATGAGACCAGAGTTCACCACTCGCGTCACGAAAATGACTAACCTGGGTTAGGCCCCACTGCCCTAACAACCTTCCAACCTTTCAACCTTTAGCCGTCCCATTAGCCTGTGAAATCGGGAAGCAATTGGAGTACAGTTACTATAGGCGTAACAATGTTTGCAGAGAACAGAAGTTTTGGAACGATTTGAGGTATCTGAAACCATCCCCCTTCCAGTGGCAGTGGTCTGGGACGCTCACGAGGATGTGAGGCTCCTAGAGCGCATTGCTCCTTCATTCCCTTCAGTCCGGCTCAAAGAACCTAACCTTGTTTGTGGTCCCGGCACTCACTTAACATTAAGGTTTGACTTCCTTGGCTTAGGGTTCGACTGGAGAGTGAAAATTACCCAATGGGACCCGCCAGTCTGTTTTGTAGACGAACAAGTGAGTGGCCCTTTCCATTTCTGGGAACATACCCATCGTTTCATGGCGATTACGGCGGAATCCACTCGTATTGTTGATGTGGTCAAGTATGAACTGAATCCCTTATTGGATGGCACGGTGATTCGCTGGGGTTTGGAAGCAATGTTTAAGTTGCGGATGCATAATCTCAAGCAGGCGTTGATATCTCAAAGTAGTATTAGCCTATAGTCATGCGTGGATTGCGAGTCATGCTCGTCTGGGATGGTCTACCTTATGGAAAGAACGGGACAGCATTCTGGATGGCTTCTAATTGAGGCGATCGCACTTGTAGAGAATGAGAAAAAGTCATGCGAATCCATCATGTCGCAATCATTTGCTCCGATTATGAAAGATCTAAAAATTTTTATGTAAACATTTTAGGTTTCTCGATTATTGAAGAAACTTATAGAAAGGAACGCAATTCTTACAAACTTGACCTGAAAGTGGGAGAAAGCGATCGCATCGAGCTTTTTTCATTCCCGAATCCACCCCAAAGACCCAGTACTCCTGAAGCTTGTGGCTTGAGACACTTAGCATTTGAAGTCAACAATATTGATGAATCAGTTGCTCAGTTACAAGCCAAGGGTATTCCGGTCGAAGATATTAGGGTCGATGAGATTACAGGTAAGAAATATACCTTCTTTAAAGACCCCGATAACTTACCTCTAGAACTTTATGAAAAATAGTAACAGGCTCCCCTCCCCGTATCAGGGAGGAGTCAAGTCGCGAGAGCTACAATTCGCAATTAGTACCCCATAAATGAATTTAAGGGCTTGTATCCTGAATTAATTAATTACAAATTACGAACTACGAATTATTTTGGTCAATCCTTAACACTGAGGACTTTTTCCAAGGAAGATGACCAATGTTGAGTTGTATCGATTGAGGTAACGAGAGATTGTTCCTCCTCTGTGAAGGGTTCAGCCGCCGCTTGTTGCTGAGTTACTAAGTCAGCCGTAGCATCAGAAACATCCCCAGTCCGGGATAAAAGGCGATCGCGTAAAACTGCTTCCGGTGCCGTGCAATGGATAATCTGGATAGGCAGCTTATGGTCTTCACCTTGGGCGATTGCTGCTTGCCTTAACGCCTGTCGGTCGTACTTGGCATCTAGAATCACCGGGAAGCCTTGGCTTGCCAACGTGATACCCAATTCTAATAAGCGATCATAAGTCCTCTGACTCATTGCACTGGTGTACAAATCATCTCCCCCTTTCTGCTCCAAGGGAATACCCGCCAGGTGTTTACGGACTGCATCTGAACGGATGTGAATCGCTCCCAGGTGCCTCGCTAGATATCGCGCTACAGTGGTTTTCCCAGAACCCGACAACCCCGACATGAGCATCAGGCGTCCCTGATTGGTTTTCGTGTATTCCCATGCCAGCCGATAATAATTCGATGCTACCATTGCGGCTTCTTGCTTAGCATCCTCCGGAACTCCAGAGTCATCTAGCAAAAAGGAAGTTACCTTGGCTCGTACATAAGCCTGCCGACTCAAGTACAGGGGTAAGACTTGTAATCCCTCCCAGTCCCCCGTCTGCTCTAAATAAGTATTTAAAAAGGCATTGCCTAAATCTTTTCGCCCCCGTGCCTCCAAATCCATCACCGCAAATCCGATATCGTACATGACATCGACAAAGCGGAAGGGTTCATTAAATTCAATGCGGTCAAATAGCTGAATTTTGTCAGACCAAAGGCATATATTTCTTAAATGTAAATCCCCATGACATTCCCGAATCCGGTCATTTTCTCGACGGGTTGTAAATAACTCTGGGCGCTGTTCAAAGAATGTATCGGTAAATTGTTTGGTTTCCTCAAATTGTTGTTGAGTTTGAGGCCCTCCGATGTACTTTTCAGTTTGCTGGTAATTCTCGTCGAACGCCTCACGAATTTTCGACACCTCCCCAAAACTGCGGATGTAATCGTTTGTTGTGGCATGGGTATGAAATTGGGCAACAATCTTCCCTAATTCCTCCATGTGCGCTTCTGTGAGTTTTCCTTGCTCAAACAGATTGATAAACAGCGTATCTTGAGGAAATTGGCACATTTTTAGTGCGTATTCCACTGCCTGATCGGCACCACCCAGTACAAACTTGCTATCCGCTTGAGCGATCGGCAATACTTCTAAGTAAATCTCTGGTGCGATCGGCTGATTCATCCGCAATTCTTCCAAACAGAAATGCTGCCGCCGCTCCAATGTTGAAAAATCTAAAAAGCCGAAATTTACAGGTTTTTTGACTTTATAAGCATAATCGCCTGTGAGAAAAACGTAGGAAACGTGAGTTTGTATTAACTGAATGGGTTCTGTGACTGGGTGGGGATAAAACCCAGGCTGCATCATTTGCTCGATCAAGGCGGGAACATCTGTTTGTGTCATCTCGGTTCACAATGTAGCAAAAGGCTCTAAGGCAGAAGACAGAAGGCTATTATGTTTCTTACTAGTAAGTGGTCGTTTAGAATCGTTAGAGCTGTTCTAACCTTTATGACAACAGCTCTAACCCTAAATTACCGGGAAAATGAATGATAAAAAACCAGGGATAATTCTCCCTGGTTTAACGATCTCATGGGCAGACTTCAGGGAGATTGACGTTAAGCTTCAGCGGTGCCTGCTTCTGCCGATTCTGCCGCTGCTGCAGTCCGAGGTGCAGCAATGCTGACCACTGTTTCCCCTGGTTCAATTAGAACTGAAACGCCCTCTGGTAAAGTGAGTTGACCCACATGCAGACTATCCCCAATCTGCATGTCAGAAATATCAACATCAATGGTTTCAGGGATTTTATCGGGAGCACACCGCATCGGGAGTTCCGAGATGACGAGGTCAACAACTCCTCCTTCTTTAACACCCGCAGCGTTTCCTAGCAAATTCAGTGGCACCGTTACATCGATCGGACCATGAGCTGCAACGGAGAAAAAGCTGAGGTGATAGAGGTCTTTCTTCCAGGGATGAGCTTGAACTTCCCGCAGCAATGCTTGTCCTCTCCAGGGAAGCTCGGGGACATTGACCTCAACGAGTGTGTTGTTAACCGTAGCTTTTTTGAGTAGCGTTTCGGCATCTTTGGCGTCTAAGGTCAGGGCAACTGATTCTGTTCCGTTGTGACCATAGAGAACCGCAGGGATTAAACCTGAACGACGCAAGGCTTTTGGCTTGCTGCCTTCAGGTCGCTTTTGACATTCAACTGTAACTTCCATCTGTTGTAGCTTTTATAGGGTTTCAAAGTTTAACGACAGCCCGATCTTAGATTTTAGATTGCTAGTGTCAGGATTAGGGGTTGATCTAAAATCCTTGCATCTAAACTCTAAAAATTTCTAGACTCCAGATGATACTGGTGTACCATTAGCATCGAGAAGTGCTCGTTTAGGACCGTGAATCGGGTCTTCTACGATAATCGTTTGGTCGCGGCTAGCTCCTAAAGAGACGAGGGCAATGGGGACTTCCATCAATTCGGCCAAGAATTTCAGATAATCTAGCGCCTGTTTTGGTAAGTCCTCTAGAGTCCTACACTGATCGGTGGATTGTTGCCAACCTGGCATGGTCTTGTAGATAGGTCGGCATCGAGAAAACAGGCGAGCACTGCTGGGAAAGTGATCGCAGCGTTTGCCGTCAATTTCGTAGGCGACGCAAACTTTGATTTCTTCTAGTGTATCGAGAACATCGAGTTTAGTAATCGCTAAACAGTCGATGCCATTGATACGAACCGCATATCGACCAATCACCGCATCGAACCAACCACAACGGCGGCGGCGACCGGTGGTGGTGCCGAATTCTGCGCCGCGATCGCACAGGACTTCTCCGAGTTCATCGTTAAGTTCTGTGGGAAACGGCCCTTCTCCCACACGGGTTGTGTAAGCTTTCGCCACACCAATCACCCGGTCGATCATTGTCGGCCCCACACCTGCACCTACGCAAGCTCCACCCGCAACGGGATTGGAAGAGGTTACATAAGGATAGGTACCGTGGTCTAAATCTAGCAGTGTCCCTTGAGCGCCTTCAAACAATATGTTACGTCGTTGCTGAATTGCTTCGTATATCTTCAACGAGCAATCTACAACATGAGGACGTAACCGCTCTGCATATTCTAAATATTGCTGGACTACTGTATCCGGGTCTAACGGCGGTACATCATACAGCTTTTCTAAAATGACATTTTTATAGTTAATCGTCCAGTGTAGCTGTTTGGGCAGGGCTTCTGAGTCCATCAGATCCAAAACCCGAATGCCAATACGATCTGACTTATCGGCATAAGTAGGACCGATTCCTCGACCTGTAGTGCCGATTTTATGATTGCCCCGACGCTCTTCCGATGCCTGGTCGATTAACCGATGGTAAGGCATCGTCACATGGGCCGTCTCTGAAATCAGCAGATTTTTCGTAGAAATGCCCAGTGCTTTAAGTTGGTCAAGTTCATTAATTAAAACTTGCGGGTCAATGACTGTTCCAGAGCCAATAATGCACTGTGTGTCGGGATACAAAATCCCAGAGGGAATGAGGTGCAGCTTGAAGGTTTGACCTTGGACGACGACAGTGTGCCCAGCATTGACCCCCCCCTGGTAACGGACGACGACATCTGCTGAACGACTCAGTAAATCTGTGACTTTACCTTTTCCTTCATCGCCCCATTGGGCACCGATTACAACAACGTTAGCCAAGGGTTTTTTTAAAATTCTAAAGTTTCACAAATTACAATTATTATCATCCAACGTAACGGGTGTCAACTTGGAAGTAGCAATCAATCTTGACCCAAAGCGGCGATCTATTTGTGTCTCCTCTACTCACCAGGTGATGCTCACTCTACCGACAAGCGCATTGACTCTTACAACACAGGTTTATTCCTGGACGGTGTTGCAGCCCCTTCAGGGCAGGTTAAAGGCGAAGGAGGAGGGGGGAGAGAAGGGATGCAACAGAGAGATTCGGACTCCCCCAAAATCCCTTTTCCCTTTAACCTTTCCCCTTTTGCAGGCGAAGAGGCGATTACTCCCCAACTTTAGAAGATGGGGAATCCTCTGAGCCTTTTGTTGACGCTAGCCTTACCCAATCTCAGCAGGAGGTTTTTGTGACTTTATACGCTGATTTACATCGCCATCTTGGTGGTTCAGTTGTACCTCGCATTCTCTGGCGGTATTTCCAACGCCACAATTCCGATATGGCGCAGCGGTTTCCTGAATATCCAGAATTCGAGGAGTTTTACACACGTCCGCGCAACACACTTGATGAGTATCTAGAACTGCACACGCTAGTGGAAAGTGTTCAAACAATAGATACTTTGCCCTATTTCATCTACCGCCTGATTCGTGGGGCTCATATCTTTGAAAATTTGGCGTATTTGGAGTTACGCTACACCCCTTATCTTCGCACCTGTGAGGGGTTAAGTCAGTCTGAACGAATTGACCAAATGGCGCAAATCGTTGAGATTGTGGGTAAAGCAAGTCAGGTTCCTGATTATCCAATGGTAACCAGTCAAATCCTGTGTATGCACTCGCGGTTACCCTATGAGGTAAACAAGGCGATTGTTGACCTCGCTGCCCAAGCCAAGGACTATGTATGTGCGGTGGATTTAGCGGGAGGAGATGCCCATTATGCCGAGCGCTTGGATGAATTTATCGGATTGTACCAATATGCGCGATCGCTCGGTCTAAAAACGACGGGACACCTCTATGAAACTCCCGATGGCTGTTATCCCAAACTCCTGCCTTATCTGATGCGAATTGGTCATGGCATTCAAATTCCTTTGAAGTATCCAGAGTTATTACCCGAACTGCAACAGCAGGGGCAATGCTTGGAAATCTGTCCAACAACTTACATCAAAACAGGAACGCTGGATGATATTCGGCAGCTCAAAGTGGTATTTGACCGCTGTTTTGATGCAGGTGTAGACATTGCAATTTGTACAGATAATGCAGGATTACACAATGTTCGTTTGCCCTTTGAGTATGAGAACTTACTGACTTTAGATGTGATTGATTTTGAGCAATTACAAGTTTGTCAAGATGCTGCCTTTCGCCATGCTTTTGCTTGGCCTCACCCTCAAGGCCCAACTTCACTGTTAACAGGATTACTGAAAACTGAAACAACAAAAACCTTGGCTGTTAATAGTCAGTAGTGATTAAACTTGTCCGGAAATTAAGACTTGATGCAAATAGTGCAAGAGTTTTCACTTAATTTTCGGACAGGTCTATTCAGAAACACTTTTCGTTAAGGCATTCCTCCTGTCATTACCATCTTTGATTGGATGGGGGATTCCTGCCAATCCTGTTGAGAGCGTTCTCTAGCTGTGTATAAGGCTGCCTCGAAACAATCGATCGCATCGTTCCAGGTATAACTCTGAACCTTCCCATAGGCAGCATCAGACATTGTCTGCCATTCGGCATTTGAGAGTTGACAAATCCGCGCGATCGCAAGCGCCATATCTTCAGGATCTTCTGGCTTTACAAGCAAGCCAGCACCATTACTCAGCAGTTCTGGTGCGGCACCCGCAGGAGTGCCAATTACGGGTGTGCGGCACGCCATTGCCTCCAAGATTGGCAAGCCAAATCCTTCCGAACGGCTACCAAAAAGCCATGCGTCACACTTGCCGTAAAAATCCTTCAGGTGATTTTGAGCAACGGGATAAGCAAATTCAGTGCTGGAGTGCCACTCAAACTCTGGTGGTAGGCTTTCACTTCCAGGCCTTCCAATGGCGACTAAGCGCAGATTAGGTACTATCTTTTTAGCTAAGGAAAAAGCTTCAAGACTAATATCACATCCTTTCCAGTAATCATTAGAATACATCAAACCTACTGTAGGAATGGATTGTTTACTCCGAGGTGGTGCAGAAAATTGCTCAGTATCCACGCTAGGGAAGACTAAGGAGACGTTGCGATCGCCATATTCAGTCTGCATTAAATTGACTAACCAGTTTGAGACTGTGATTTTGTGCAAAGGGAGTGAATAGGAAGCAACAACTTTTTCTCTGGGCAGATAATCAAAAGTCTCATGATGTTGAATGTAGTAAACTTTTGCTCCTTTGGCTTCAGATAACTTCGCTACCCAATAAGCTGTCTCCCACCAAGTTGCAATCACCACATCGGCATCAGGTAGATCCGCATTTCTAACTGGACGCGATCGGTTCAGCAGCCGGATTGGAACATCTATATGGTCAAAGTAAGAGGCTCGTTGCTTAGGCATAGAAATCCACTTCTTATCTTTGATTAAAGACCGTACCTGTTCGCGTAAACTTGGCTGAGCTTCAGGTGGAGCGATGACTAATACGTCATGACCACGCTCTTGAAGACCCTTTGCATACAGTGCAATGACACGATTTCCACCAGTAAAACCGAATCCAGCCATGACAAAGGTAATTTTCATGGGTACACCTCTTTAATGAATTCAAGAATTAATCAGCATCGTTTTTATAAACCCATCAAACTCTGCTGCTACTTGAGATTGGACATGAGAAAAGCTTGAGCTTGATTGACTTTTACCTAATTTCTGCGTGACTTGTGCGTACACAAAAAAACTAAAGAGCGTATGATATGAAAAATTTCTGCTTTTTGTGATATGTCACTCAGAGTAGCTCCAGAGTTCATTGACCAAGTTAAGCGGGTTCAGAAGCGCCGCTTTGCTAGCCAAAAGGATCTGGCTGAGGATGTAGGACTCGCTCTAGCGACTGTCCACAGCTTTTTAAATGGAAAACCCGTTCACTATGTAAACTTTCTTGAAATCAGCGAGAAATTGGGATTGGACTGGCGAATGATCGCATATCCAGAACAAGATCTACAATTACCTTTGCCTACTCCTAACCCGCTCCCAAATCTCAGGCAAAAGCATGAGGATTTGAGTATTGATGCCCTAGTGCAAGCATTACGACAACACTGCTACGAAAAAACTCAAGATCTATGCGGTACAATGCGACTGTTAGATATTTCTCAACCTGTTAACATTGATAATCTCTACGTCGAAGTTAACATTTTGGAGCAGCTCACCCGATACCAATGGCAAGAGCTTCCTGATTTACTAAAAAATTTCAACCCAGAAGCTGATAACTTTGACCGCTTGGCTTTGGGTAAAGTTCGTCAGCAACCAGTATCAGGTCTAAAGGCAGCGACAGAATATTCTAGGCTGATGGTATTCGGTAAACCAGGAACTGGAAAAACCCTGTTTTTAAAGCACATTGCTATTGAGTGCAATAAAGGCAATTTTCAAGCTAACCGAATACCGCTTTTCATTCCGTTGAGAATCTGGGCAGAAGATGCCAAGGAGACTAAAAATTTCGATTTATTGCAATACATCCGCCAAGAATTTTTTAGATGTGAATTGGTTGAGCATTCAGTTACGGAGGCAGTCCTCAATCATGGTAGAGGGCTGATTTTACTCGATGGGTTAGATGAAGTACCTGATGAAGATAGTGATAAAATTGTCCAACAAATTCGCAGATTTATTCGGAATTATCACAAAAATCAATTTATTATTAGTTGTCGTATTGCTGCTTTCAGATATGAATTTCACGATGAAGGGTTTATGGGGGTTGAAGTAGCAGATTTTAATGATGAACAAATCACAGCCTTTGCTAAAAATTGGTTTACCGCGTTTTCTAAGAGTAATCAAAAAGAAGGGTTAGACTTAGCTTGTCAGTATGTTGAGAAGCTACAGCGTCCAGAAAACCAACCCATTCGAGAACTGGCAGTTACCCCCATTTTCCTGAATTTGACTTGCTCGGTGTTCCAAGAGAAAGCTGATTTTCCCACACAACGATTTAAGTTGTATGAGCAAGGATACGACATTCTCCTCAGAAAATGGAATGAGGCAAAAGGGTTTCAACAAAATGAAGTTTATCGATGTTTGACTTTGCCTCGCAAGAAACAGTTACTTTATCGGATTGCAGCTATTACCTTTGAACGAGGTGATTACTTCTTTGATCAAACTAGAATTCAGGAACTGATTGCCGATTATCTCAGTACTTTACCGGATGTTAAAGCAGACCTAGATGAAGGATTGCTGGATAGTGAAGTAGTCATAAAAGCGATTGAGAGGCAACATGGGTTATTGGTGGAACGGGCACGGGGAATTTACTCATTCTCCCATCTGATATTTCAAGAGTATTTGGTAGCTAAATACTTTGTTGACAGTTCTAGTTCACAGCCTTTAGAAAAACTAAATCAATATATCACTCAACAACGTTGGAATGAAGTTTTTTCGTTAATCAATGAAATCACAAATAAAGTAGAGCATTAATGCTATAATATATCAAAAAAATATCTAATAAAACAGTAAAAAAATGACCACATCTTTTTAATCAAAGGCTAATATAAAATATTTTCAATTAACTAATCCTTTGAGTAAAGCTTTGTCATCAGTAATTTCTAATTCTTTAATATTTAATTCTTCGACTTTTAAAAATAAATGTATATTTTGTTCAATTGTTTCTGGAGAAATTCCTATTCGTTGAGCCAGTTCTGGAATACTTAAACTTAAGTTTCCTATTTTAATTTTTGTATTTTCATCTAATTTAATTTTACCCTTCTCTATTTTGGGTTGACCTGAAATTGCCACATAAAGTTTTTGCTTTTCTAAGAAAGGAAGAGTGGTTATCATTTTATCTAAGGCAGCTAGTTCACGTTCAGCTAGTTGATTCTTGGGTAAGTTTGCTAAATTGATGACTGTTCCAATTTCTAAAATGCCATCTTTGATGGTCGTGTTAAGTCCTGGAGTACTAGCGAGAATTGAACTAAATCTCTGGTTTTGAGCAACTGTTGTCATAATCAGAGCATTTACTTCTTGATTATTGAGTTCTACTTCTACGCTTTTACTAGTAGAGGGTTCCTGCTGATATAAATCCGAATTCAACTCAATTAAAAACTCAGATTTAGAATGACGATGAGAGCCAAGAGCAAGTTTATTATCTTCTGCGATCGCTTTTGATTTAGCAATGCTTTCCTTCAATTTTTTTTGCAGTTTATCTTGAGCAGCAGTCAGTTCTAAAGAACTATTCCAGTCCTGCTTTGATTGTGTAAGGGGAGATTGAGTTTTATACCACTCAGGAAGGTGAGTTGCTTGCTGCCAATAGTAATAAGCAAAGGCGATACCACCACAGCTACAAAGCAAAAAAATTAGAATAACCTTTTTCATTGAGTTGATCACGAGCCCTTTAGGTGTATAGTATTCATGCTTTCCCAAAAAATAGATTAAAGATGAGTAATACAGTCTCTGACATTACTGTCAAAACCATCACTGGTGAGTCGAAGCCACTAACAGAATACGCCGGAAACGTTCTGTTAATTGTCAATGTTGCTTCCTACTGTGGTTATACCCCCCAGTATGCGGGACTAGAGCAGTTAAACCAGAAATACCGAGAAGCGGGATTACGCATCTTGGGGTTCCCTTGTAATGATTTTGGCGCACAAGAACCTGGTAGCAATGGTGAAATTGTGCAATTCTGCACAAAAAATTATGGCGTTACCTTTGATCTATTCGATAAAGTTCATGCTAAAGGTTCCGAACAGCACCCATTATATGCACGACTCACTAATGCAGTAGAACCTTCGGGAGATGTTGCCTGGAATTTTGAAAAGTTCTTGGTGAATAAGCAGGGTGAAGTTGTTGCTCGTTTTAAGAGTAGCGTGAAGCCAGACTCACCGGAGTTGATAGCTGCGATAGACAGAGAGTTAGCCAAATAGTAAAGAAATGAAGGTTGCAATTATTGGCTGTGGTTATGTGGGTACAGCGCTTGCCCACTACTGGAACCAAGAGTTAGGGTTTTTTGTCACGGCTACCACAACCACCCCTGAACGTGTAGCTCTCCTTGAAGAAGTCGCCCAGCGCGTTGCTGTCGTAAATGGCAATGACATGGAAGGATTACAAGCAGTGCTGCAAGACCAAGATACTGTGGTTTTAACTGTTGGTGCCAGAAATGCACAACTGTACGAACAGACTTATCTGCACACGGCGCAAACTCTTGTATCCACTCTAAAGCAAGCTCCGACTGTACAACAGCTCATTTACACCGGAAGTTATGCTGTCTACGGTGACAAAGGCGGGTTATGGGTAGATGAAGAATCTACGATTGCACCCGCTAATCCCAATGGTGAGATACTAGCTCAAACAGAACAAGTATTATTGTCTGCTTCCAATGAAAGCCTCAAGGTTTGTATCCTGCGACTGGGAGGAATTTACGGCCCCAATCGGGAACTCGTCAAGATATTTGGTCGAATCGCAGGCACAACCCGCCCTGGAAATGGTTCTGATGTCACGAATTGGATTCATTTGGAGGATATTGTTGCCACCATTGAATTTGCTCGTCGCAACCGTCTCCAAGGCATTTACAACTTAGTGGACGATGCACGCCTCACTAGTTATGAACTACTGGAACAGCTTTGTGAAAAGCACGGTTTACCTAAAGTTAACTGGGATATCTCTGCTGTGAGTGTTCGACCCTACAATGCGCGAGTGTCAAATCAAAAGCTCAAAAATGCTGGATATCAACTGATTTATCCCCAGATGATTGTGTAGTTGATCTGATTCTCTACTAAGGGTATTCAACCGGACACGATATTACGACCCACATTCCGCACCCTCAACTGTCACACAGACTGCTTTGGCTGGTGGCAGTCA
>CBKWLJ010000133.1:0-19171 GCA_966675205.1 uncultured bacterium | reverse complement strand
AGATTGCTTATACCTGGAATTAGAAGGAATTCCGGTTAAACGTGAAAATCATAATCATCTTGAGTTTTGGTCAGCTTCAGCCCCAAAGCAGCAGATTGAGCTGTATTTGACGATCAACTTTAACGAGCAGTGGGAAGAACTAAATCAGGGTCGTGTTAAGTTCGGTCTCAAAGGCGGAGAATTGAGACTCAAGTTAAAAAACAGTGAAATTCCCTATGAATCCCGCCAATTATCAGGTTCCCTTGAACTGTATATGACCCAAGAAGGGCAAGGAACCGAAAGCCATCAGGTGCAAAAGCCTATAGGAGTTCGCGCCTCTGCAACCCAGTATTTGCTCAATGGTAAGAAAACAGGTGCAGAGCAAGAACCGAGCCAAACCGAGCGATTTCCCATTACAGTTTGTCATGTAACGACAAAAGTTTCAGAAGAGAATCCTGCCTGGATTTTTGAAGAGGAAATGGGTGAGCCAGTCCTCAAAGGCTTACTCAATCAAGTTAAGCTGGGAACTTTAAATGTATTAGGTTTTCCCTGCTTTGTAGAAGCAACGTTTGAAGTGTCTAAGCGAGATGTGTGTCTAACAGATGCGGAAGGATTATGGTCACCAGACCTTAGCCGTAATAAAAAGGCAGTGTTAGACCGACTGATTATTCAGCGCTTGCTAGAGCCACAATTCAAGCCTTATCTCAGTCGAGCGGAGTTGCACTATGGCTGATGACCAATCTCGGCTGGATCTGCAAGTTTTGATCCAGCATATTTTAGAAGCAGACACAGACAATCTCGAACAGCTAACCGCAATGGCTGGACTCAATCTTGTTCAAGATTTTGCTGAAGCTGATTTAAGTGAGACTAACTTAGTCGCAGCCAATCTGATTGAAGCCAACTTTAGAGGTTCTAACCTTAGAGGTACTGATTTTGCAGGAGCCAATCTCAGTAAGGCTGACCTCAGAGGAGCGGATTTGAGAGGAGCCAATCTCGGTAAAGCTGACCTTAGAAGTGCCAATCTTAGGGGAGCCAACTTGAAAGGGGCCCAGCTCGAAAGTGCTCAATTACAGGGTGTGACTTTGAGTGATGCCATCATCAGCAATGCCAAACTTTGTAATGCTAACCTGAGCCATGTTGACCTCCGGGGAGCCGACCTCAGGGATGCTAATCTCAGAGGTGCTAACCTAAGCGATGCCAAACTCCGGGGGGCAAACTTGGGTCGCGTTAACTTGAGTAATGCAGAACTCAAGGATGCTTATTTAATTCGTGCTTACCTGGGTGGTGCTAATCTCATAAACGCTGATCTTAGTGGTGCTGATTTTAATGAAGCGGACTTGAGCGAAGCCAAATTGAGCGGTGCTAAACTGCGGGGAACCAACCTGAAGGGAGCTAATTTGAGTATTGCTGACTTAGGTGGTGCTAGCCTCATCCGCGCCAACCTCAGCAATGCTGACCTCATCCGTGCTAGCTTGAGAGATGCAGACTTAATCCGTACCAATTTGAGTGGTGCTGATTTAAGGGGGGCAGACTTGAGCCTTGCTGACCTCAGTCTGGCTAATCTTTGTCTGGCAAACTTAGGTGGTGCCAATTTAATCCGTGCCAACTTGAGTATCGCTGAACTCAGTGGCGCTAATCTCAGTGATGCCAACCTGAGTGAGGCTGACTTGAGGGGGGCAAATGTGGAAAATGCTCAGTTTGCAAGAAACGTAGGAATTTCCACCCAGACGAAACATGTTTTAATCAGGCGCGGGGCTCTCTTTGGAGATTCAATGAGCGATCGCTCAGAAATTTTAACGCCTCGCTAAAAGCATTGAAACTTTAGTCCTGAGTCTTGAGTCAATTATTTCTAGTTCTACTTAATTATCAATCATTCCTGAAAGGGTGCATCAGTCCTAGATGAGGAAATTTCAACGCTCAAAGGTATCTGATGTCCAGAGAAAACAGGAAATTGAGAAAACCCATTCCAGTCAATTTTGCGATTCTGGTATTGCTGCTGATTAGTGGCGGATTCACTCTTTCTGCCTGCCAACAGCTAATACCAGGAGAGAAATCCACTGAGCCGCTTAAGGAAAATCAGTCTGGCAAAGCTGGACAGCAGAAATCCTTAATACAGCTTAAGAAAAATCAGCCAGAGAAATCTGATCCAGAGAAACCCAATGAAATAGACGATGGGTTAGACACACCGGATGATGATGACCCAGAATAATTGCTGCTGTTATGAACAAGTCGTGCTACCCTCCATATCATGGAGACTCTACAGCATAACAGTACGCTTGCAAAAACACTGCGCGATCGCCGCCAACGCCTCTGCCAAAAGGTTGATTTTCCAGTCATTCTTTGGTCAGGACAGCGAAGTCCGCGCAACTTTCCCGCCAATCCTTTACCATTTCGGGCTAGCAGTCACTTTCTGTACTTTGCCGGTCTACCGCTAGAAAATGCAGCTATTGTTCTGAATCAGGGCAAGCTAGAACTGTTTGTAGATGAAGCGTCTCCTGATAGTGCCCTTTGGCATGGGGAGATGCCCAAACGGGAGGAAATTGCCCAAAGCATAGGGGCTGATGATGCCTTTCCCCTGTCAGAGCTCCCTGCACGGGCAACAGGGGCCGCAACCATTGCTGTGCAGGATGCCACTACTTACTTACAACAGGCTCAAGTCCTTAATCGCCCAGTGGCATCAGCCAATGCTCCTCAAGGAATTGATCGAGAACTCATCAACGCGATCGCATCTTTAAGACTATGCCATGATGCAGGCGCACTCTCCGAATTACGCAAAGCGGCGGCGGTTACGGTAGAAGTGCATAAAGCGGGAATGAAAGCAACTCCCAACGCCAAGGTAGAAGCAGAAGTGCGGGCGGCAATGGAGAGTGTGATGATTGCCCACAACATGACTTGTGCCTATGGCAGTATTGTTACCGTTCACGGGGAAGTGTTGCATAACGATCAGTATCACCATTCTCTACAACCCGGAGACTTGCTACTGGCTGATGTTGGGGCTGAAACCTCGATGGGATGGGCTGCTGATGTCACGCGCACTTGGCCTGTAGCAGGCAAATTCTCTCCCACCCAGCGCGATATCTACAATGTTGTTTTAGCAGCGCATGATGCCTGTATCGACAAAATTCGCCCTGGAATCGAATATTTGGAGATTCACCTATTGGCAGCATCAGTGATTGCTGAAGGATTGGTGGATTTGGGAATTCTACAGGGACAGGTATCAGATTTAGTTGAAATGGATGCCCATGCCCTCTTCTTTCCTCATGGAGTTGGTCATTTGCTGGGGTTGGATGTCCATGATATGGAAGATTTAGGAGATTTGGCGGGTTATGAGGAGGGAAGAACCAGGAGCAAACGCTTTGGCTTAGGTTATCTACGTCTCAATCGACCGTTGAAACCGGGAATGTTGGTTACGATTGAACCGGGATTTTATCAAGTTCCGGCTATCTTGAATCACCCAGAGTTGCGCTCCAAATATCAAGCCGTTGTGAATTGGGAGTGTCTTGCTCAATTTAGTGATGTCCGAGGCATTCGCATTGAAGATGATGTATTAGTAACTGAGGAAGGCAGCGAAGTCCTGACTGCCCAATTGCCAACTCATGCGGATGCGATCGAGCAACTATTAAATTATGAATTATGAATTATGAATTCTAGGATTGGCGAATGTGGCTTTTTAGACAACGTCGAAAGGAATTAATCAGCTCTAAATAGTCAACCACTCCAGCTTGCATCAAAAATTGGTCAACTTTGTCAATCACCAACGGCGTTAATGTTGGAAATGCAAGGCTTTGCTCACAGAAAATATACTTCTTCTGTTGCAGCTTGTAGATCGTAAAAGAGATGCCATCATAGCGCCAAATTTCGGGCACCCCGATGTTGGCAAAGACAGCTAAACGATGCTTAGCACTGTTAGTGATATCGATTTCAACCACCAAATCGGGCGGTGGGTCGTGGATGAGGTCGATTTTTCGTTTGCCTCTCACAGCGATTTGATTCTGGATGTAGAAACATTCATCCGGTTCTAGACCGCTGTTAAGGTCTGAACGATTGAAGGTTGTGGAACCCAGAGGATAGATACTAATTTTTAGTTCTTCAGCGATGGTTTCGACAAAGCGACCCAGCAATTTTTTATATATCTCATGCTCAGGCGAAGGAGCCATGATTTCGAGGAAGCCAAGGTTATAAGTAAGGCGCAAACGACGCTCGCTCAGTTCCGCTAGCAGAACTTGGTAAGTCTGCCAACTGATACCTGATAGCTGGATTCTTTGTTGGGGATGCCTAAGCGCGTTGCTCATCATACTTCTATTCTCTGCTATCTGGGATCACCTTGTTATGGGGGCTAGCATCCTCTATTAGAGCTATCTTGCCAAAGAGGAATAGGGAACGAGGTACACAGAGTAAGAAGTTTACTGTTATAAATTAAAAGATGGGATGAAAATCAAAATACAATTTTCACCCCAAGTATGAATAAAATTAATAGTTTTGTTAGTAGCTACTTTGGCTATTAGTGTAGAAGTGATTGGATGACACACTTGCTCCAAAACCAAATAACTCTTAAACAACAATCCCCGCAGATGAAAGTCATTCCCGTGTTCATCTGCGGTTGTTGCGCTCAGATTGAATTGGTACGCTCCAGAGCGCAATCGCAATAGTAAAAAGTAGAAGAGCAAAGAAACTGACAAAAATTATGCTAGAGTCTCTGGGCAGTATCCTAATCCCATGGTGAACTGCTGGCGAAACGCTTCAATATCGCTTTTGTCAGGATGACCATGAGAAACTACAGCAACTTGATAGCGGCGCATCACATCAATGGGTGATTGTCCTGTCTCTAAGCTCCAAAGAGCCATCTGGAGGCGAATTTCGGGGTCATAGGGAAATCCTAACTCACTCATAAACCCCCGGAAATCACCATGCTGGTGAGGAGTGAGAGGGCAGTTCATTTTAACTTTAACGACCCAGCCGTCAATCTGATGAATCACCGTCATAGATTGGATAGGTAGCTGGGGCATCGAGTTTAGATACTCAACCACTCGTAGCGTTAAACTGGCATTTGCCAGAAAGTAGAGGTAATCCATAATCGGTTCGGGCCTGGAAGTCCAAGGAGGTTCTCTATATCCTTAATTGTCGCAAGGGAGTAAATCCGAGTGGTAGGGGAAATGCCCCCGATAAACATGGGGGACTTTACCCATTTTTGGGTAGAGTAGACATTCTGTCGTTCAACTCCAGGGATTATCAGACCTTGTCCAAGAATAATACTAAGTTGCGTTCAATCGTATTAGTTTGGAGATCTCCTGGGAGCTTCCGAAAGCTGGGGGAGAGAAAGTTCGCTTGAACAGACGCAACTGGGTGTAACTTCACAATTTCTGCTAAGCGCACGGCAACATTAATATCTAAGGAAGGATGGGGATGCTACTGATGCTGTGCTCCTACAACAGACGGATTCGTTTCTGGACAACTCCTAAGTAATTCTGAAAGGGTTGTTGCTCATCTACGAGGCTAACTAAAAGGAATAACTGTACGGAATGACAAAAACTGACGACAACACTGACTTATTGAAGAGTCAGTCTCAAAACCCTGATGTTTTTATTGAGGAAGCTACTCTCAATCGCAATATAAACGCTGATGTACAGCTTAGCGAGAGCAGTGAGATAGACCGACAGCTTTCTAGCTATGATTATGAATTGCCTCAAGAGCGAATTGCTCAAACACCCCTAGAACAGAGAGATCATTCGCGATTGTTGGTGGTTGATTCACCGACTCACCACACTCATCGCATCTTCTGCGACTTACCCCAACTTTTACATCCGGGTGATCTACTGGTTCTCAATAATACCCGTGTGATCCCGGCTCGACTTTATGGTCATAAATTGACGGGTGCTCCAGTAGAAGTATTACTCCTAGAGGAACGACAGCATCAGCGTTGGTTAGCGCTGGTTAAGCCTGGTAGGCGTCTCAAACCAGGGGCAAAGATAGTGTTTGAGCCGCACAGGCAGAGTAAACAGCCTTCTGATACTCCCCCAGACACGGATGGGGAGATTCCCCCACTTCCCCCCTTTAGTGCGACGGTTCTCGCCAGAGATGAGGCAACAAGTGGGCGTCTATTGCAGTTCGAGGTTCCACCTGGAGAATCATTGGAATCGCTTCTGGTACAGTACGGTCAAGTTCCTCTCCCTCCCTACATTACAAACACCCAAGCTTCACCGGAACAGTATCAAACGATTTATGCTCAAACTCCAGGAGCAATAGCAGCTCCAACTGCTGGGCTACACTTTACTCCAGAACTCCTCCAACAGTGTACGGAACAAGGCATCCAGCAAGCCTTTGTCACACTTCATGTGGGTGTTGGAACGTTTCGGCCTGTGGAAGTGGAGAATATTACCGAACACCAAATGCATGAGGAGTGGTTGGAAGTTCCTCAATCAACCGTCGAACAGATTCGGAAAACAAAGGCGTCGGGAGGTCGGGTGATTGCGGTAGGAACAACAGTAGTGAGAGCGTTGGAAGGCGCAGCCGTTGGTGGAGAATTGCAGCCTTTTTGTGGTAAAACGCAGTTGTTTATTTATCCTGGCTATCAGTGGCGAGTGGTAGAGGGGTTGATCACAAATTTCCACTTACCCCGCTCTAGTCTATTAATGCTGGTTAGTGCGATGATTGGGCGTCAGCGCTTGTTGGAGTTATACCAAGAAGCGATCGCTTCTCAGTATCGCTTTTATTCGTTTGGTGATGCCATGCTAATTTTGCCAGAAGCGCTCAAAAGTTGTTACTATTGACATCTTAAAATCTAGGTAAACGCTGATAGTTCTAAAGCTAGTAGCCACCGGGGACGGTTTTCTACCTATGTCCAAATATTACACACAGATATCGCTGCTTGCCGCCGCTCTCATGAGTCTGGGTTTAACCAGTGCTAATCCTGCCGCAGCTCAGCGCATAGAAGGGTTGTACAGTGAAAGTCTTGAGGCCGCTTCTTCCTTTCAACTGGGAGTAACACTCTACAATCGCAGCGACTTTGAAGGGGCAGAAACGGCGCTTCGCAGAGCACTACAATATGACCCGTTTATTCCCATGGCGCATTACTTGTTGGGCAATACTCTGTTTCAGCAGGGAAAGACGGAGTTAGCAACTGAACAATACCAACGCGCTCTTGCCCTCGATCCGAATTTAGCAGAAGCTCACTACAACTTAGGATTGACCCTATATCGGCAGGGTAACGTACCAGGGGCAGTTGCTCAGTACCAAAGGGCACTTTCTCTGAATCCCGATTTGATAGAAGCCCGCTATAATCTCGGCTTAGCCTATGAGTCGCAAGGGAATACTCAAGATGCGATCGCTCAGTACCAAGAAGCCCTTCGTCTTAGCCCGAATAATGCAGCGACTCAATATAATCTAGGACTGATTTTAGCCAAACAAAATCAGATAGAACCAGCGATTGAGGCGTTCAGACAAGCAGTTAATACCAATCCTGACTTTGCTCAAGCTCAATACCAATTGGGGCTATTACTAGCAAAACAAGGTCAACTCCAAGATGCGGAAGCAGCGCTGAGAAAAGCGACAAAGCTTGACCAGAAGTTTGTGCCCGCTCAGTACCAACTAGGATTAGTATTGGCAGAGCGAGGTGATTTTGAAGGAGCAGGCGATCGTTTTGCTTGGGTGGCCAACATCGAACCGAATAATGTTGATGCCATTCAACGGTGGGGTGCAGCGCGAATTAAAAGTGGTCAGTACCAACTTGCTGAACAAGCGCTTCAGAAAGCACTAGCTCTCAACCCCAATGACGCTCTAACTCGCTACAACCTAGGTGTATCCCTCCAGCAGCAGCAGAAGTACCCAGAAGCGATCGCACAATATCAACAAGCTATTTTGCTTGACCCTAACTTAGCAGATGCATTCTTTAACCTGGGTGTATCCCTAGAACAATCTCAACGGCGAGATGAAGCGATGTCCTTTTTACTGCAAGCTAGGAGGTTGTTCACTTCAGCAGGCAATTTGCAGAAGTCAGACGAGATTGACCAATACATTCAACGAATTGAATCCCAACCTATAGTCCCGTCGATGACTGAACCAACACAAACACCTGCAGTCCCCCCCACAAGTCAGCCAACACAACCCCCTGCGATTTCACCCCTGAGGCAATCCCCTCAACCCCCTATGATTCAACCTCAACGGTTTAACTTACCGCGTCTAAATCCCCCCAGCAATGGGAATCGTTAGGGGTGCGGAATGTCAGTTATACCTACGTTGACCCGCGATAGCGAAGCGGACACAGCGCAGCGAGTATTCATCCCACACTGCCCTTGCGGGTCAGATGTGGGACTTCTCGCGAATTAAGCTAATACGAAGTTGCTCCTCAAAGATAGTAGATAGCGGGACAAGGGGGACAAGAGAGACAAGGGGCAGAGAAAGTATTACGTATGCAACTTGGTATAAAATTGTCGCTGCGTCCTCAACGCTCATACCAACCTACAATCCCTCTTAGCCCCGCTGCGCTAACAAGCTCCCGGATTCATCCGTGGATGCAGTCCTTTCATCGTAAAGCTAAAATCCTCGCATCGATTGACCTTATTTTTTCACGACTCCTTAAATCGGCAGGCGGTCAATATCTGAGTTTGAGCCGATAACAACCATCACCGAACCTTTTGTTAGTCGTCTGTGTGGGTCGGGGTTGATTTCAAACTTCTCATTCTGTCCCACCGCGAGCAAATTTACACCATAACGGCTACGGAGTTCTAGTTCCGCGATAGTTTTGCCATGAAATTCTTCTGGCACTAAGACTTCCACAATACTGTGGTCGGGGTCTAGGTCAAATCGCTCCAAGATTGACGGTCGAGTCAGTGTTCGGGCTAAAGTGCAGCCTGCCTCATTCTCCGGAAAAACCACTTGATCGGCTCCCACCCTCTGCAACAGCTTACCATGGACTTCAGAGGAGGCTTTGGCAACCACATAAGGAACTCCAGCTTCCTTAACATTCAGTGTGGTAATAATACTTTCTTGTAAGTAGTTACCAATCGCAATGATTACTGTATCAAATTCAAAAATTCCCGCTTCTCTCAGGGCCGCCGGTTCGGTTGAGTCTAGCTGTATTGCATGAGAAACAATTTGCTCTGCCAAGACTTGAGCAACTAGTTTTTCATCAACATCAGTGCCTAAAACTTCATAGCCACTGCGGTGTAACGTTGCACAAACCGCTCGGCCAAAGCGCCCTAATCCAATCACAGCAAATTGGCGATTTTCTTTGCGTAGATTCCGAAAGAATCCCAAAGAGGAGAAATTCACAATGACTTCCTTTGTTGGCTATAGGTGTAGATAATTTTATGGAGAAAACAACCTTAACTTCAAAACTTTGAAAGGATGTAATAGACGTCACTAGTACTCGACTAACCCAAAATTGACGGGTTAGGACGGATGCGGGGACGCGGAGACGCGGAGAATTTTCACCCGTCAAAGTGACTGCGGCGGACTACTAGTGCAGCGTGGCGAGAATGACCCGCCAATCCGAAAAAGTTAAAAAGCTTAATGTACAAACTTTCTTCCCTTTTGCCTCCTGCCTTACCTCTTGGAGCCTTCTTGCACTAGCCAACCAGCAGGTTTTCCTCCGGATACTGAATTCGGCTGGGACGGGGTTCTCCCAAAAGAGCTGTCATGAGCAATAAAACGCCTACCCGTCCCATATACATGGTCACAATTAAAACGATCTTTGCCGCAGCGGAGAGACCCGCAGTTATGCCGGTGGAAAGACCCACTGTGGCAAAGGCTGATACGACTTCAAATAAGATGCGGATAAACTCTACGTCTGGATCGGTGAGGGTAATTAGCATAGTCGATAAAATTACTACTGTAACTGAACCTACTAAAACCCCAACCGCTTTTAAAACGAGATTAATGGCTACCTGCCGCTCGTAGAGATGGACTTCCTCTTTTCCTTGTAAAATTGACCTCGTGCAACTGGTTAAAACTCGGAGTGTTGTCGTTTTCAATCCTCCCGCCGTACCACCAGGGCTGCCTCCAATAAACATCAGTCCAATTGAGATAAATAAAGCAGCCGTCGTCATTTGCCCATAATCAACGGAATTAAAGCCAGCAGTTCTGGGTACAACCGATTGAAACCATGCGCTCAGTAATTTTGCTCCAAAGCTTAGAGAACCTAAAGTTTTTGAATTGTTGAGTTCAGTCAAGAAAAAAGCAATTGTCCCACCAATCAAAAGTATCAGTGTAGTGCTGGTTACAACTTTAAAATTAAGAGAAAAGATAAATCGTTTAGGTTTTCTATGAAAGCGTTCACGCAACCACAGGAACATTTCAAAAATGACCTGATATCCAATACCACCAAAGATAATTAGGAAGGAAATAACGAGGATAATCGGCACTGATGACTGGTAAGCCATAATGTTGTTACTAAACAAGCTAAATCCTGCATTATTCCAAGCGCTAATACTATGAAAAATTGACAACCAAAGTCCATAACTCAACCCATAATCTGAAGCAAAGACAGGTAGCATTAGAAAAATTCCTGTAATTTCAAAAATAATTACAGTGGCAATGATGGAGCGAATTACTAGCGCACTATCGTGTAGACCCGGTCGAGATAATTCCTCTTGAATTGCTATTTTGTGCCGCAATTCAAATCGATAACCGACTAGAAGAATGAGAAAGGTTGTCGTTGTCATATAGCCCAATCCTCCAATCTGGATCAGCAGGAGGATAAATAGCTCACCCCAAAACGAAAAATGGGTGCCGGTATCGACAACGATATGACCGGTGACACAGACAGCAGAGGTAGCTGTGAACAGGGCGACAAGAGGGTCATTCCATGCTCCACTGCTAGTAGAAATAGGTAGCATCAGCAAGAATGTACCAATGGTAAT
This sequence comes from uncultured bacterium, assembly GCA_966675205.1. Classification (GTDB taxonomy): domain Bacteria; phylum Cyanobacteriota; class Cyanobacteriia; order Cyanobacteriales; family Coleofasciculaceae; genus JBFLZA01. The sequence goes on along the minus strand of CBKWLJ010000133.1, from coordinate 8,336 downwards.
CACCGTAAGGAATCCGAGGCAAACGGTTCGCGAGATGGTCATGAATGGGTAAGGTTAAGGGCAATGATGGCATTAAATACGGATTGTATAAGGATTACGACGCTATGAGATCTTCTTGATTGCAAGAAATTTGAATGGGTAAGCCCCTGGAAATTCTGACTTTAGGTTATAGAAATCATTTTTGTAGCTATTTAGCGCCAGCATCATCTGCTACGCTGATTCCGGTCTAGGTATTTGCACGGCAATCAATGGCTTCTACACTAAAGCGCCAAATTCAGCAATTTTATGATGCTTCTTCGGGTCTGTGGGAACAGGTTTGGGGCGAACACATGCATCACGGTTACTACGGTTCTACAGGTAAAGAGAAAAAAGACCGCCGTCAGGCACAAATAGACATTATTGAAGAACTTCTCAGTTGGGCCCAGGTGAAGCAAATCGGCACAACTCCAGGGGAGTGTCCAAAAATTTTGGATGTTGGCTGTGGCATTGGTGGTAGTTCCCTGTATCTAGCACAAAAGTTTAATGCTAGGGCGACGGGTATTACTCTCAGTCCAGTGCAAGCCTCTAGAGCAACTGAGCGAGTACAGGAAGCTGGATTAGCTAACGAGATTCAGTTCCAGGTTGCGGATGCTCTAGATATGCCCTTTGCCGATCGCACGTTTGATTTTGTTTGGTCGATGGAAAGTGGCGAACATATGCCGGATAAGGAAAAATTCCTTCAGGAGTGCTATCGGGTACTCAAACCAGGAGGAACGTTCTTGATGGCAACGTGGTGTCACCGCCCTATCATGCCAGCAACGGGAGAGTTGACGCCGGATGAAAAGCAGCATTTAGCAGAAATTTACCGCGTTTACTGTTTACCTTACGTAATTTCGCTGCCAGAGTACGAAGCGATCGCACACCATGTTGCTTTCCAAAATATTCGCACAGCAGATTGGTCGGATGCCGTAGCACCGTTTTGGGATATCGTGATTGATTCCACTTTTGAGCCTAAAGCAATTTTCGGGTTGCTCCAAAGCGGTTGGACTACGATAGAAGCGGCGTTATCCTTAGGGCTGATGAGTCGTGGCTATCGACGCGGGTTGATTCGGTTTGGGTTGCTTTGTGCTAATAAGTGATGGGGTCTGAATTATAGCCACTCTCAGTTGCCTGTACCACGCGGGTGGGGGAACGGCATGCGTTCCCCTACGAAAGACTCTCCTTTTCGTTGTGGGAAACAAGGTTGGAGAGTCATGTGCTCTGATTGTTCTCTAATTTTGCCAATCGCCTAACTGGGTTACCAAAAAATAGCGGACGTGGTCGGTAAACGAAGAACCAAAATTGCTTGTACCATGTCCCATACCAGGAACAACGTAACACTCACCATCCGGAAACTTGGCAGCACAAGCTTGGGCATTGGCGACATTCACGAGGCGATCGCACTTACCAACAAGAAAGCGAACCCGGCGTGAAGGCTTGACCCTATCCACATAGGTCATGGGATTGCAGGCACGAGCATACTCATCGGGGTGCTTGAGATGTTTTGCCATCCGCAGAACCGACACGGCACACTTGAAGTCTGGTCGGTATTGTCCGAGTAAGACTTCCGCTAGCTTACCCAAGGGTGAAGCAGCTAAATCTGACAAGATACTGTTGCCCCAGCTTTTAGCAAATGTCTTGATGTCGGCATGACCGATTACCCCAAGCAGTCGTTCCCCAATGCCGTCCGCCGTGAAGGCAAAAGCCGTTTGCAAGACTCCCATACTGACGCCGAACAAAGCGAGGCGACTGTCAGTAAGATTATAGCGATCGCGGCACAAGTCTCGTACTAGACAAATATCCCGTGTTGTGCAGTTAAAAATTCGCAGTAATAGCTGAGTGTCGAGCGAGACGCAGCGATCAAGTAGCGGTGCAATCTCATTTTGGACTAAGCCAGAGAAAGTACGTATCAGACTGCGTTCTCCAGCTAGGGGTGTATCGAACAGAGCAACAGCAATACCCATCTGTGTTAGGGTTGGAACGATGAAGGCGTTCCAGCCGTAAGGCGCACACATCCCTTGAAGACCGATGACGAGAGGCGTCTGGTGTGCAGGTCGATTATGCGGTAAAAAGACGGCAACTGGAAAGCCACTGAGTTTTTCATCAATGTCAGCAATACCTGTGAAATGAAAGGGTTTGTGGAACCAATAGCGATGACCGCTAACACCGTCAAAGGTGATGAGTTCAGGGTTGTAGATAGGCATGAACGATTAATCTACAAAGGCACTAATACCCTTTCAGTTTTACGAATTACTCTCTATTTTGTTGGTCGTTTCGTGTTGTTGATTCTGCGTCAGATGATACACTTTGAAGCAAAGGATTTTGAACACCAATCTCAAAACTGGCTGTCGGTATATCAAATTCTAGTTGGAGTGGAAAGTCAGTAGAGATAGTTGTATCGTTTAACGGTTCAATTCCTGTGACTGTAAAAGACGGGACCCCTCGACCTTTCACCAACAATTCGCCGAGCAATTGAGAATAGTTACGAAAAACGACACGCTCATTGGCACCAAACTCACCGATGACCTTGCCATCAACCGATACAGTGAAACGGTCGTTGGCATCAATCCCCTGAGGAAAACTAGAAATCTCGGTAAATAGAGAATTGGTGGTCATAGTGTATTCTAACCCAGAAGCGATCGGCAAGCTATACCATTTATGGGTAGGAACGTTGGTAAAGGAAAAGACTCCTGGTGTATTGACTATTGACCAAAAAGGATGATGTTGTGATAAACCCGAACCCTGAACAATAGCAGAGGTGTCAATCTCAACGGTTGGGATATCAACAGTTGGCACTTCTTGTGGAGTCAGAGTTCTTCGCAACAAGTCTAGAGACGAGGGATGATTGGAGGGACAACTTCTATAGTGAAGGTTAGGACTCAGGCTAATTGCTCCCCCTTGGGTAGAGATGTTTCCCCTCAAATTGATGTCACTGTTAGCCGACATAATGACGGGCCCGCCTGAGGTGGAGATATCACCGACCGTAATGCTGCCTCGACTGTGCAAACCGGAACCCAATTTATTGGGAGTCATGAGAAAGGCAAGGAATTTACCACCGATTTCACCTCCCCCGACGATTTGCCCGATATCATTGATATCGTTTGCGGATACCAGAGTATTCCAACCTGAGTTAGGGGGGAGTAAATCGTTGAGGTCACTTATCTGCCCATTTTGCCACAGGAAAGCGTACAGAGGGTAAGGAAAGTCACCGTTTGTTTTAGTTGAAAGACCGACCACTTGACCGGAGTTGTTGATACTTCGAGCATCGCTAGAGTTTCCACCCAGGGTACCGAGATCCCTCATGATACCGTTTTGCCACAAGAAGGCATGATAAAAATTCCCACTACTCGTTAGTGAATTCCCGACGACCTGACCCAAGTCGTTGATACTTGTAGCGTCACTATAGCTTCCACCCAAGGTACCAAGGTCTCTCATTACACCGTTTTGCCAGAGGAAGGCATGAACCAACTTTCCGTCGGCTGTACTGGAAGATCCGACTACTTGACTGGAGTTATTAATACTGTGGGCTATACTGTAAGTGCCACCCAAGGTACCAAGATTTATAACCACACCATTTTCCCAGAGGGAGGCGTAACCGGACGGGTTATTTGCTGACTCAAAGACACCGGCAACCTGACCGGAGTTGTTGATACTGTAGGCTTGGGTGTACTGGTTGTCAAAAGCAGTTAATTCTCCGTTCTCCCAGAAAAAAGCCATTATATAGTGTGGTTGACCACGGTACACAGCGAACGAAGTGCCGACGAGCTGGTCGGAGTCGTTGATGCTGGTAACATAGTGGTATGGTCTGTTATTGGGTCTGCCAAGGTCTTTCATCATACCGTTTTCCCAGAGGAAGACGTGAGGGTAAGAGTCATTAACTGGAAGCGACTCACCTACCACTTGACCCGGATTATTAATGCTATTGGCTTGGCTGTTATAGTCACCCAAGCTGCCGAGGTTAGTAATGGAGTAGGAATTTTGCCCAAAATTTGGGGAATTTTCCAGTTGGCTCAAACCAGCCCGCAGAATTAAGGCAGGGCTACTGGTCAAAATTGGAATATCTGGGTCATCCCCCACCAGCATAGTATCGGACTCGGTGATGGTGATATTTCCGGTTGTGATATTTCCCAATGCTTCAATTTTTAACGAAACTCCCGTGTAATCACCAAAGTCAACATCTCCCAATGAACTGATAATGGGATCAAAATCACTAACAAACGTTCCAGAACCACCTGCTAGGTTGCGAATCGAGAAATTCCCTCCACTGGCAAAGTGGGCATCTCCAGAAATATTCCCATTACTAACTAAACGGATATCGCCACCACTTTGGAAAGGAGTCTGAGGATGGTTCAGGGCAAAAATATCGATGCCTTGTTGACCCCAAATATTGATATTGCCTTGAGCATGGGCGACAAATGGATTTGCTACACTATCCCGCACTCGCACTGTATCGAGTGCCACCAGATTCAATTCACCAGTTGTGCGTAGTTGTGATTCTACAAGCGTAAGATTGTGATTAGCGAACAAGGTTGCTCTTCCTGTCGTTACCTGATGAGTGGCAACAACATCTCCGTTTTCAATCGGGATGCCTGAACTGGTTAAAACAACTTGTTCTGGGCTGTTAACTTTCACCCCTGTGACTGCATCTACATTTCCCCCTGTCAGCAGTTGAGGTAAGGAGAGGGGAGTCAGGGGTTGGGAGTCGGTATTGATTGTTGTTTTTGTTTCTATCGGCAAGTCTAAACTCAGCAGACTCCCGGATTGAGAGATATGAACTAAATTCTCTCCGGATATGGTGGCAATGGTAATCGTCCCGGAGAGTGCTGACAAAGTGCCAGTACTAATGAATGTGCCACCTACTAGGGTCAGATTCTGGCCAGAGGGCACTGCCAGGTTTCCACTGTTGACAATTGACCCAACTTGAGGGGTGCTAAAGGCAAAGGTATGGGGAGTACCAATTAAAGTTGCATAGTTATTTTGACCGAGAGTTTTGAACCATTGGTCACCTATACCGATGGCATTGGCAGTCGTAGCCGTAAAGGAGGCAGGAACATTGAGGTTAGCATGAGAACCAAAGATAATTCCCGCAGGGTTAAGCAGGTAAAGGTTGGAGTTGCCACCCGTAACTTGAATTTGACCATCGATTACCGACGCATTTCCTCCCACTACCCGACCCAGGATATTTTGGATACTGGGATTAGAGAGAAAGTTGGCAGTCTGACTTTGACTCAGACCAAACTGCTCGAAGCTGTGAAAGAGGTTTCCTCCTGCTGGAGTACCGCCACTGATATCAAAATGGTTCGGATTGGAACTAGGGAACGTGACGATTGTTCCCGAACCATCATTTGCAGGAGTGATGGGTTGAGATAAGACTATCTTGAGATTGAAGAGTTCTATGAAAGTTAAAAGCCCGAAGAACTGACCAATTCTCTTTGCTCTCTTGTTCACGAGAGCCTCCTTCAGGAGAATCGCCTGTAATAAACAATGATAATCTGTGCCTAATTGCACCAACACCAGGAAAATCCTTGCTCTAACAGTTTTAGCCCAGCTTGGCTTTACGCATGGAGCGCTGGTTAGTCTAATGAGAAAACACTGAGGACACTGAATCTATCAAGTTGTCTGGTAGCACCCTAGAGGTGATATGCGATCTGCACTGACGCTCGTTCGACGAAGTCGCTCCCGAAGAGTACACTCGCTAATGCTAGCCTGCGGCAACGCCAAGGGCGAACGCAAACGCACTAGCGCTTCGCTATCGCAACAACTTTTCTATCAATAGAATCTATACCCACTGAGACAATTGCTGAGGTATTTAATTTTGCGATCGCCTGAAATTCTCATTAAAAATAGTACCAAATATATTTACTCATTATTGTTGAGGTTTTGTCTAGAGATTTTCAATAAAATTGATATTAATTTTCATCACAAAACTTAGCTTCACAAACTCTGCGCTCCTCTGGGAAAGACTCTGCATCCCTCTGCGTTAAAAAACTCCGATGCTAACGGATTTGAGATAAAACCCTTAGCAATACTACCCTTATACCTGGATATCGTAGAGCAGATTTACCAACTGTAACCTGATGATAGGAGAGTGAAAAAACGGATGAGTGGGTATTGCTTACTTGAAGACTGGAAATTGTTCCCAGATTTTCGGAGACAATGCCCACCCTATAAACTAATGTTTAGTCTTCTAACTGAGACAAGCGGCTAAGTCTTCATCCACTGTTGTAATGGCTTTTAGACTATACTTCTCAGACAACAGTTTGAACACATTGGGTGAAATAAATGCTGGCAGAGTTGGGCCTAAGCGGATGTTCTTAATACCGAGGTAGAACAGTGTTAGCAAAATTGACACAGCTTTCTGTTCATACCAAGAAAGAATCATCGACAAAGGTAACTGATTGACATCTACATTAAAGGCATTCGATAACGCTAGAGCAATCTGAATCGCAGAGTAAGCATCGTTGCATTGACCGACATCCATTAACCGAGGAATGCCGCCAATATCTCCCAGTTCTTTGTCAAAGAAGCGGAACTTACCACAAGCGAGAGTCAGGACTACGCAATCTTTGGGAACTTTTTCTACAAATTCGCTGTAGTAGTTGCGTCCTGACTTGGCACCGTCGCAACCACCAACTAAGAAGAAGTGGCGAATATCTCCCCGTTTAACAGCATCAATCACTTCACCAGCAACACTGAGGACGGCGTTACGAGCAAAACCGGTTAACACTTGTCGGGGTTCGCTCTCTTGGGTGAATCCTGATAGTTCTAATGCTTGTTGGATAACGGGTGTAAAGTCACGGGTTTCCAAGTGCTTAAGTCCAGGCCAAGCTACAGGGCCAAGGGTAAAAATTTTGTCTTTGTAAGAATCATGGGGCGGCATCAGACAATTTGTCGTCATTAGAATGGGGCCGGGAAATAGGGGAAATTCCCGTGTTTGATGCTGCCATGCCGTGCCATAGTGGCCGTAAAGATGGGGGTATTTCTGCTTGAATTGGGGATAGCCGTGAGCAGGTAGCATTTCTCCATGGGTGTAGATAGAAATTCCGGTGCCTACAGTTTGTTGGAGGAGTTCTTCGAGATACTTGAGGTCGTGTCCAGAGACTAAGATGGCTTTACCTTTCTTGGCATTGAGGGGTACAGGAGTGGGAACGGGATGGCCGTAAGTTTCGGTGTTGCCTGCGTCGAGAAGTTCCATGGTTAGCAGGTTAATTTCACCGACTTTTAGTGCCATGTTTACCCAATCATTAAGCGTGAGTTCTTGGCTATCCAGTGCGGCTAAAGCTTCGTAGCAGAAGTCATAAACTCGGTCATCTTCTTTCCCTAGTTCTTGGGCATGGTAGGCGTAGGCGGCAATCCCTTTGAGTCCGTAAAGGATGGTGAGTTTCAGAGAGAAGATATCGACGTTTGTAGCAGACTGGCTGATAAACTCGAATTCGATATCTTTGCCTTGTTGGACTAAGCCTTCTAGGGTGTCGGCGGGTTGGAAGGAAGAGAGAGCTGTAAATTCTACAGTTGCGCCAGTTAATTGGATTTTTGCTTTTAAGTTTTCGCGTAGCGCGATCGCACGTTGAATATACTTGACGAAACTCTCTGGGTCAAAGTTGACATTGGTTAAGGTAGAAAAGAGGGTTTCACAAGTAAAAACATCAGCTTCACGACTACGGATGCCTAACTGACGAGCAGCGATCGCAACTTGTCCGAGTCCTCGTAGACAGTGGGTCAGTAAATCTTGTAGCGCATCAACTTCTGGACTCTTACCACAAGCACCCCATTGTTGACAAGCTTGTCCTCTGGTGGTTTGTTCGCACTGGCTACAGAACATAAGTCTCGTTTCCTTCTAGTCTCATCTGTAACCACTCTAGAAGTGGTACAAGCAAAGCGCCTTGACTTAAGTCAAGACAGTCCCCCACGGACGATTGCCCACAACGAAAAATGAAAATTCTTATTCCTTCTACCATCTGCCGTCTATCTTCTGTCTTATTTTCAAGCTAGACAATAGGGATATGATTTTTTGACTTTAAGTATTAACATAAGAAAACCAAAGACAAAAAACAATGACTCAAAACTTTCTGAATACCAATCCTCAAAATTCTTCACTGATTTCAACTTCTGTACGCCACACATCAAATCTAAATCCTGAATTTTATTCCCTTTTTTCTGAAGAAGAAATTGCAGGGATAATTCATGCTTTAGAATTTAGAAGAGAAATTCCTTTAAAGTATTCTTATAAAGGTAGAGGCGCTAAGATTTGGAATAGTTTTTATTCTAAATATATTATTCCTACATGGTATAGAACATCCAGTGTAGAAATTGATTTA
>CBKWLJ010000132.1:0-19333 GCA_966675205.1 uncultured bacterium | reverse complement strand
GATTCTTGATTCCGTCCCGAATCGGCAAAAGTGCGACGGTACAAGTTCCAGTAAAGCTTTGATTAGGAATATCTAGATGTAAATCTAAGAAAATATGTTGGACTTGTCCAGGGCGATCGGGGTTGTAATGGGGTCTTGCACCTGGTAACTCAAATGACCTGTTTCCGTTATTCTCAGAATCAAAATAAAAGTGTGACATGAGCAAACCTATAAAAATAAATAGTTTAACTGGCTAAGCGCCGTGTTGGCGTTATCATCTGCGATCGGCCGTTGTTTTCATATACATTTTTTCACTCATTTGTCAATGAGTTTTTAGGTCGCTCGTTCTCTGGCTCTGTCAGGAAATGCTAACCCTAGTGCAAGAAAGCTCCAAGACAGGAGGCAGAAGGTAGAGGGCAGAAGGCAGAAAGCTCTTATAGCTGTCGCCATAAAGGTTAGGACTTTTTTTAACACAGGACTTACGCATGGATACCATATATAGTAGGGGCGATTCATGAATCGCCCCTACAAATGGCGGTTTAACAGTAAATTTGCGTAAGTCCTGTAACAGCTAAAACGACCACGTAGCAGTAATAACCCTTTTGCCCTCTGCCTTCCCTCCTCTGCCTTCCTTCTTCTGCCTTCTTTCACTACTGGCTAAGCTGGCACCGCCATACCGCGCTGAACAGCCGGACGCTGTTGCATCGTCGCTACCCAACGTTTAAGATTCGGGTGTTCATCTAACGTTAGTCCCTGCCATTCATAAATAGCCACCCAGGGGTAGGTAGCAATATCCGCAATTGAGTACTCCCCACAGATATATTCTCGTTCTGTCAGTTGTTTGTCTAAGACACTATAAAGCCTCAGGGTTTCCTTCTCATAACGCTCAATAGCATAAGGAATCTTTTCTGGAGCAAATTTCTTGAAGTGGTTGAGTTGACCAAACATAGGGCCGATACTTCCCATTTGCAGCATCAGCCAAGACAAGACTTGAAAACGTGCTTTAGTATCTTGCGGTAAGAGTTTACCTGCTTTTTCTGCAAGATAAATCAGGATTGCTCCAGACTCAAAAATCGTGATGCCAGTATCTTGATCAACAATAGCGGGAATTTTACTATTAGGATTAATCCCTACAAACTCTGGAGTAAATTGGTCACCTTTAGTAATGTCAATACTATGGACATTGTAGGGAAATTCGACTTCTTCCAACATGATAGAAGCCTTGTATCCGTTAGGTGTAGTAAAGGTGTAAAGGTCAATCATGAGTGGGTGAGATAAATGTATAAAAGAAGTTTAAGAGAAATAGAGAAAAATATCAGCTAAAACTGCGCTAATGGCGACTGTTCATAATGGGCAAGCAAATCAGCCGGATTAGCATAGATAGCAATGCAGCCCGCTTCTCGTAATTCCGCTTCAGAGAAACCGCCGCAAAGAACACCAATGGTGTGCAAGTTGATTTTGTTGGCTGCTTGGGCGTCGTAGGGAGTATCACCCACAACAATTACTTCTGAAGCAGTAACACCTTCAAGTTTGTCGAGTGCTGCCTGAAAAATATCGGGTTCTGGTTTAGATTTTTCGGCATCGTCCGTGGAAGTTGCTGAGTCGATTAAATCCTCAATTTGAAGCAATTTTTTATAGGTTTCTACGGTTTTATTCCGTGCTGAGGAAGCTAACGAAATTCTCTTGCCATCAGCTTTTAGACGTTCAAATAGTTCACGAACTTTTTCAAAAGGACGTACTTGCGGTAGCAGTTGTTTTTGGTAGATTTCTTTGCGGCACTCGGCAATCTTCTCGCCTACTTTTTCATAGTCCTCTTGGGAAATAAACACAGGGATTAATTGGTCACTGCCTTTGCCGATTTGATGACGGATAGGTTCATAGGGGATGTCGTAGCCATACTGTTTAAAGGCTTCTCGCCATGCCTGGGCGTGTAGGTCAACTGAGTCCACCAATGTACCGTCCACGTCAAATATTACAGCTTTGAACATTGAATTGTTTCCCTATGTGCTTTGTTAATTGATTATGGAGTGTGCTAAAAAGCGATCGCATCATCCCTACGGCAGGAGAAAACCAACACAATTAATATGGTCTCAGGGTTCTTTATTGAAGAAATTGCCTCTCGATGCAGTCAGCAACCCATCCTATAATTAAAGACTTAGTCCTCATTGGCGGTGGTCATACTCATGCGATCGCGCTTCGGAGGTTTGGCATGAAACCCTTGCCAGGACTACGCCTTACCCTCATTACCGATGTTTCGCATACGCCCTATTCTGGGATGTTACCCGGTCATGTTGCAGGATACTACGACTTTGACGAATGCCACATTGACTTGCGACGCCTTGCCCAAGCGAGCTCTGCTCAAATTTACATCGATCAAGCAGTTGGTTTGGACTTAGAAAACAAGAAAGTTTTGTGTGCCAATCACCCACCTGTCGCCTTTGATGTTTTATCCATCGATATTGGCAGTACTCCAGCCAAAGTTAATGTTCCCGGTGCTGCTGAATATGCCATTCCTGCTAAACCCGTTCCTTTATTTTTAAAACATTGGAACCAGATTATTGAAGAAGTTGCCAAAAATCCCAAAAAATCCATAAGTCTCGGTATTGTTGGCGGTGGTGCTGGGGGGGTAGAACTGGCAATGACAATGCAACAGCACTTGCTTCAAGTTTTCAACGCCAAGGGACACATCCAAGAGGTATCTCTAAAAATTCATTTATTTCAGCGTGGTTCGGAATTAATGCCCAATCACAGTTATTGGGTACGCCGACACCTATACAATCTTCTGCTAAGTCGCGGCATTCAGGTGCATTTGCAGGAAACGGTTAGTGAGGTTTTACCGGATAAAATCTGCTGTGAGTCGGGTTTAACAGTTGAGTGCGACTATACTTTCTGGGTTACAAATGCCTCTGCACCTGACTGGATTGAGAAATCTGGATTAAAGACGGACTCAGACGGATTTATTCTCGTCAGTGATACCCTGCAATCACTCTCTCATCCCCATATCTTTGCCGCAGGGGATATCGCCACAATGGTGAATCATTCTCGCCCCAAAGCTGGAGTATTTGCGGTGCGTCAGGGAAAACCATTGTTTGAAAACTTAAGGGCGTTCTTACTCGGAAAACCGCTTAAAGACTATCAACCACAGAAACTCTACTTAAGTTTAATTGGTACGGGTAAGGGAGAAGCAATTGCCTCTTGGGGCCCCTTATGCTGGCAATCCCCCCTACTTTGGCGTTGGAAAGATTATATCGATCGCAAGTTCATGAAGCGCTTCAGCGACTTGAAGATGGGAAAAGGGAAAAGTTTAACAACTGAATTTTACAATTCCGAATTTGGAATTAAAGACGAGTTACAATCCCCGGCTTTTATTAAGCCGTCCATATTCAGGTGGGGTAACAGTCCCCATCTTAATACCAATTCCGAATTCCGAATTCCGAATTCCGAATTGTTAATGCGTTGTGCCGGTTGTGGTTCTAAAGTGGGGAGTTCTACTTTGGAGCGAGTTTTGCAGCGACTTCAACTTCAAACACACCATTGGGTTGAACGAGATGATGTGCTTGTAGGACTAGGAGAACCTGATGATGCGGCAGTGATGCAAGTACCAGCAGGCCAGGTAATGGTGCAGACGATTGATTATTTTCGCTCTTTAATAAGTGACCCCTACATTTTTGGTCAAATTAGCACGAATCATTGCCTGAGCGATATTTTTGCCATGGGAGCTACTCCTCAAAGTGCTTTAGCAGTAGTAAGTATTCCTTATGCCAGTGAAGAAAAAGTGGAGGAAACACTCTATCAACTGCTCTCTGGTGCAATGAAGGTACTGTCCCAATCGCGAACACAATTGGTAGGAGGCCACACAACAGAGGGAGCAGAATTAGCCTTTGGACTTACCTGTAATGGCCTTGCTGTACCTGATAAGTTGCTGAGAAAAAGCGGGATGAAACCTAATCAGGTGCTAATTCTAACTAAAGCATTGGGGACTGGGACTTTATTTGCTGCAGATATGCAACTGGAAGCAAAAGGACGGTGGATTGATAATGCCGTTTACTCCATGCTGCTATCCAATCAGGAAGCGGCTCAGGTATTTTTGCAACATGGAGCAACTGCCTGCACGGATATTACAGGTTTTGGACTGTTGGGTCATTTGATAGAGATGATGAAAGCTTCAAATGTAACCGTTGAGTTGGATTTAGAGGCAATTCCAATATTAGAAGGGGCATTAGAAACTGTGCAAAAGGGAATCATGAGTTCTCTTCATCCCCAGAATGTAAGGGCTTCCTACTATATAAATAACGTAGCTGAAGTTAACACCTCTCCTAAGTACCCGCTTGTATTCGACCCTCAAACCTCTGGAGGACTTCTGGCATCAGTACCCTTGGAGCAAGCGAATTCCTGTTTAGCCGCACTGCAAGCAAAAGGTTATGCTCACAGTCGGATAGTGGGTCGCATCATACCTGTTAGAGAAGGGGTTATGCCAGTTGCGATTCGCTTTGCTCAGTAAGATTATGCGATCGCTACTCTATCAGATTAACGGCAGCTTTGCAGTGAGCGATACTGTTGAGGCACAACAGCACGACAAAAGTTAACACCATTGATTAAAGCACCGTCCAGTTTTGCCCCTTGAAGATTCGCGCCTTCCAAGTTAGCTCGACTGAGATTTGCGTACTTTAAGTTGGCCCCCCTCAGATTAGCTCCTCGGAGGTCGGCATTTTCCAGATTAGCGCCTTGCAGATTAGCTGCACTGAGGTTAGCATTCGCCAGTTGAGCATTTTTAAGAGAGGCTAAGTTCAGTTTGGTACCTCTGAGATTGGCACCCCGTAGGTTAGTATTATTTAGGGGTAAACCTGTTAAATCGCATCGGACACAATTACCCGTTTGCTGCAAGGTCTGAATGTGTTCACCCGATGCTGCATATACGCCAGAACTGAAGCCGAGGGTTGCTAAAAGAGTTGTTGTGACTATCCCTTTGAGGTTCATAGTTGCTTCTGGATTTCCCACGTACTGTATTCACAATACGATGGCTTGAAGCGCACAGAATTCACCTAATCAGGTGAACCATTAGGGTGAGGTTAAGAAAAGTATAGTAAACTTTCGCTACAAGAGAACCCCTCCCCAACCCTCCCCGCAACGGGGAGGGAGCAAGATTCTTTCTCTGGGGATTGATACCTAATTTGTTATAGCAAAAGGCAAAAGGCAGAGAACAGAAGGCACAAGGAAAAAGATTTACAGGTCAAGGTTTCAGGATTTGCATATGTCCTAACCGTTTTGGCGGTTGCTATACATTGATGTTCGGTTCAATACAGCAAAAGAAGGGCACGACAATGTCGTGCCCCTACTGTTAATTTAAAGTGCGATCGCTTAATCTGATTTAAGCTGAAGCCTGTCCTGTCATTTCATTCTCTTTAGCTTGAGATGCTGCCATGAGCTTTTCTTTATCCCGCTTGCGTTTTTTGGCGTAAAGATGAATGGAGGCTGCCATAACAACAATCATGCCTGCGACTACCCAACCCGTGATGTCAGTCGGCAGATTATTCTTGAACACAGCTAGCAAGACAATGACTAGAAGTAGGATTGTCGGCGCTTCATTCAGAGCACGGAACTGCTGTCCAGTCCAGTTGCATTTTCCTGCTGCTAGTTGCTTCATCATCCGACCGCAGTAAAAATGATAAGCCAGCAAAGCGGCAACGAAACCTAGTTTGATATGTAACCAACCACTTTTAAGCACTTCCGGTTCAGTAGTCAATAGACCAATCGCCATTACTACTGTCACCACCATTCCTGGCGTTGTGATGATGTTATAGAGTCGCTTCTCCATCAGCTCATACTGATTTTTGAGAATTGTTTGAGCGGGTTCCGGTTCCTGGGAAGCTTCGGCGTGATAGACGAAAAGACGCACAATGTAGAATAACCCAGCAAACCAAACGACAACGCCAATCAGGTGAAATGCCTTAAACCAGTAATATGCCATGAATTTTTTCCTCTACTATTAAATAGCTTGAGTAGGGTGGACATCGCCCACTCTACTGGCTGCGAGTAAGATTATCATTATTATCACTCTATAGCGCTATAGCACCGTTTAGGTTGCTTGCTCTCAAGAAATACTTTTCATTTCGTTCAGCCTAAGCGAAGCATCTGGATACTAAATTTTTGGCCTTTTCAGTCAAGGAAGTCACCCCAATGATTCTCCACTACAAGCCCCTGTATGTTTCTTTCATCTATAACGGGAGACGTCTGGTGTGCGCTGTCCATAAAGATACTGTCTAAAAAGTGTTGAAGATTTATTTGTTTAAATTTCAAAATATGAAAACAACTTTAATGAATTTAAACAATTCAAATCAAGCCCGATCCTGATTGATATTTGAGATGGTTGATATAAGAGCTAGTAACACAAATAGTTAATTCATCTAGATAATTTGGATAGCCTTATGTCACCTGTTGAAACCTTCTTCACTTTTGCTTTTGCCTCCACCTTTGCTGTTGCCCTACTCGCTACTTGGTTTCGCTTTGTAAGCCAACCCTCTAAAGGAAGACGCGCTTAACAATCAATTTTTTTGTCTGTAGTGAATTCAGAGCGAAGCATTTGAATATCAATAATAATTCGTAATGCGTGAATTCGTAATTCGTAATTAAAGATGGGTTAGAGTCAGAAGAACTCAGAGCCCGTCCCCATCCAGATGGAGCCTCGCATCTCAATCATGAGATGGAAATTATGAATTACGAATTACGAATTACGAATTATTCGTAAATTACTCCCACTCTATGGTTCCAGGGGGCTTGGAGGTGATGTCGTAGACAACTCGATTCACTCCCTTGACTTCATTAACAATTCGGTTAGAAATTGTTTCTAGTAAGTCGTAAGGGACTCGTGACCAATCAGCGGTCATGCCATCCTCACTATTAATTAGGCGTAAGACAATGGGGTAAGCATAGGTACGTTGGTCGCCCATAACCCCCACACTTCGTACTGGTAGCAATACGGCAAACGCCTGCCAAAAATCGTGGTAAATTCCTCGACGATTAATTTCCTGACGGACAATCAAATCAGCATCGCGCAAAATGTTGAGCCGTTCGGCGGTGACTTCCCCAATAATCCGAATGGCTAATCCTGGGCCTGGGAACGGATGCCGCTGTACAATTTCTTCGGGTAAGCCGATGGAGCGACCGACTTTACGGACTTCATCTTTGAAGAGTTTGCGTAACGGTTCAACGAGCTTGAAGCGCAGGTCTTTTGGCAAGCCTCCAACATTGTGATGGCTCTTGATTTTCACAGCGACTCGTTCACCCGTTTTGGGATCGACATTGGTGTCGGCTGATTCGATCACATCAGGATAGAGGGTGCCTTGTGCGAGATAATCAAAGGGGCCAAGGCGTCTGGATTCTTCTTCAAAGACGCGAATGAATTCATGTCCGATGCGGCGGCGCTTTTCTTCGGGATCAGTAACGCCTTTGACTTGCTCTAAAAAGCGATCGCGGGCGTTAACATATTCCACATGGATGTGAAACTGCTCCTCAAATAGCTTCAATAACCGCTCTGGTTCTCCCTTCCGCATGAAGCCTTGGTCGATGAACATACAGGTCAGTTGTTCACCGATAGCTTTGTGCAACAAGAAGGCAAGCGTCGATGAATCAACGCCTCCAGAAAGCGCTAGCAGCACTCGTTTATCGCCCACTTTTGCCCGAATTTCTCGAATCGATTCCTCGACAAAGGCGGCCGTTGTCCAAGTGGGTTGACATTCACAGATGTGATAAACGAAATTGCGAATGAGAGCTAAACCGCCCGTTGAGTGGACGACTTCAGGATGGAACTGGACACCGTAGAGCTTCTTCTCATGGTGTGCGATCGCAGCACAAGGGGTATTCTCGGTATGGGCCAGAATTTCAAATCCAGACGGCAATTCTTCACAAGAATCTCCATGACTCATCCACATGGTTGAGCCATCTTCTACATTGGTGAGTAAGTCAGTGGGATCGTCAATGAGCAGTGAGGCTTTACCATACTCACCCCGTTCAGCTCGCGTCACTTTACCGCCAAGTTGTTGTACCATGAGCTGCATCCCATAGCAAACCCCCAGGACAGGGAGACCCAATTTCCAAATCTCTGGATCACAATGAGGTGCACCTGTGTCGTAGACAGAACTCGGTCCCCCGGAGAAAATAATTCCTTTAGGTTTAAGCTGTCGTAGTTGTTCGGCAGTCGTGCGGTAGGAAAGAACCTCGGAGTAAACCTGAGTTTCGCGGATACGGCGAGCGATTAGCTCAGAATATTGAGAGCCAAAGTCCAAAATGACAATCATCTGGCGATTCAACTCTTGGCTAAGAGGCGTTGCAGGTAACGTCTCTGAAGTGTTAGATGCTTGTTCTGTCTGTAGTGTCACTGCTGTGTCCGTCATATCAATGTGTGAGTGTGCAAACCTCTCGCTGCTAAAGTCTTTCAACGAGCAACGAGCATCTATTGCGGTGAATAGATAGAGCCAAACTCAGGGTTTATATAATTTATGCCTGTAGAGATTCATACAAAGTTAGCACAATTGCGACAATAACGTGGTAGCTGTTTTGCTATGGACGATGATTTTGCGATCGCGGTCAAACAAAACTGAACCAACACGAACATTTTGCTCACTGTGGTTGCGGATATAATCCTGAGCGCGAGTATCAATTGCAGTAGCGATCGCATCATAAATCTTCTCCACCCAATGAGTACCATTTGCCGCATCTAACTCTCGAAGAGACTTTAACGCAGCTTCTGCGGTTGGACTAGCAAAAATTTCCTGTAAAATTGGCGTCGGTAGACCTTGAGCTGCACAGTGAGCCGTTAAAATTTCCAGGCGTCCATCTGCTAAGTGGTGATGAGTATGAAAAATCCCGCCTGCGAGTTTGATCAGCTTGCCGTGGTAGCCAAACAACAAAATTGCCGGAAGTTGCAGCAACCCTGCCGATACCAACATCGGGCCCAACCAATTGGCAGTCTTAACCAATTGTTCTGGATTTATTCCCAACTGTCGCGCCAAAGCCAATCCATTTTCCCCAACACAGAATACTAAACAGTTAAAACGGTTGGCTTTCTGCTGTAATTCCTCACGGAAAACCTCTAATTGAGCCGGAGCACTCAGCGGTTGAGAGATGCCAGTCGTTCCGAGTAGAGAAAGTCCTTCCACTACACCAAAAGCCGCATTCGAGGTACGTTCAGCGAGTTGACGCCCTTCGGGTAGGATAATGGTCACTTGAATGGTTTCTTCCGGTGTTAGCTGACGCTTGAGGTTTTCTTGCAACAGTCGTTCAGCATAAGCATAGATTGCCGCCGTGCCACCTGAATTAATTTGTCGCCCAATTCCTTCACCCCCAATTAACTGCACCTGCTCTGTTTGCCCTACTTGTCCCCACTCTACTAGTGCCCAAATTGGAGTGTTGCGAGTTAAGTCAAGGTTATCACCGGGTTGGGAATATGCGATCGCAAGTGCCATCCCTTCTCGAATTCCAGCCACTTGTTCGATGGGAATTTCCACCGTTTCCGGCGGTTTAATCAAGTCCACGGATACAGCATCTAGGGGTTGCTGATGGCGTAACCAATGTAATGCAGCCAATGCTGCTGCACAGGCAAATACAGGTAAAGTGTATCCAGAGCGAGGTTGGGAGATAGTCATAGTAATACCGAGTTGCGTTCACAAGGGTAGTAAACCTTCTAGACTCCGGAGACTCCGGGGAAAGAAAGTTGAGGATGTTTGACGGCAACTTAGTATAAAAACTTATCCAGTTTGTATCAATTGTTAAATACCTTTCAAGAGTTGTGCTTTCCGACTTATCTGAAAAGAGCGAACTGGATTTTTTGGCTAGGAAATCTTATCAAGAAAGCGGTATAGCACAAATTCAAAAACCGTAGGGTGGGCACTGCCTACCATCAAGTGAAATCGTAATCTAAACTTTACTAAGCAGTGCCCACCCTACATCTACGTACACGAACAGTAAATGAAAACATAATTCTCCAATTTCTCAATTATCGAGTTCCAATTCTCCACCAGCTTTGCATAAAATCACCGATTTGAACTGAGAACCTTATAGAGGCTTTCCACCTCCCGATGGTGTACATCTCAAAAATCTGCTCACCCGTTGAGGGGACAATCATCATGACTCAGTCCAATCGTTCAAAACTGGCGCAACAAGAGAATTTGGATGAATTAGCGTTGAAGAAGCAGGCAAGGGCCTCCAATAATCTAGAAAGGGTAGAGTATATTGCTGCTTTAATTCCTCACTTAGGTCGTGGAACTTTGATGGTTTTATTCGGTGCATTAGCATCAGCCAATCTTACGGCTTGTAGTAATACAAAAGCTGCCAACCTTCCTAATCAGATTGCTAGTTCAGCCCCAACTTCTTCGGTTGCGCCAGTGGCTGAGGTATCCATGAAATCTAGTCAAGCGATAACGCCACCGTCTGTCCAGACAGCTCCAACTTCTCAGGCATCTGAGCCTTTTCAAGATGCGATCGATGTAGCTACAGGTGCCGTTACGATTAGTAAATCTGCCGTGAGCCGAGAGGATTGGAAGTTAGTTGCTAGCCATTGGCAAAAATCGATTAATTTGTTAAAAACAGTTCCCTCATCCAGCCGTCATCACAAAACTGCTCAACAAAAGCTTACTGAATATAAAGGGTATCTCGCAGATGCTAAATTAAGAGCCGCACCACCGCCCTCAAAACCCTGTTCAGGTGAAACAAATCCAGCATTTTTTTCCATTCCCATCAAGGGGCGAATGGGTGGCATTCCTATTGTTGAAGTTGCCTTTAATGACAATCAAAAATTCGATATGTTGTTT
Organism: uncultured bacterium; assembly: GCA_966675205.1. GTDB lineage: Bacteria > Cyanobacteriota > Cyanobacteriia > Cyanobacteriales > Coleofasciculaceae > JBFLZA01. The sequence goes on along the minus strand of CBKWLJ010000132.1, from coordinate 8,549 downwards.
GATACAGGAGCTTCCAAAACCCTAATCACAGCATCTATGGCGACTCAATTGAGATTACCTTTGGCAGGGTTCGGGAAAATGCAGGTTGCAGATGGGGCAATTGTAATTTTACCGATCGCACAGGTGAAGTCTCAAGAAATTGATGGTCGTTTCCGCATGGAAGCCCCAGTGGCAGTCGCTCCCCCCGAAATGCGGATTGGACTGTTAGGGCAAGATTTTTACAAAGGCTATGATATTCATATTAAAGAATGGGTGATTGAATTTCGTCGCCAAGGCTCTTCTCGCTCAGTGAGTCAGCGTTCAACGAAGTGCTTAGTTGACACCCATCCGAAATTTTTCAGCGTCCCCATCACGGGACGAAAACACAACGTTCCTATTGTTCAAGTTACATTCAACGATAAGCATACCTTCCCTATGCTTTTTGATACCGGGGCTTCTAGTACGGTAATTACCGACTCGATGGCCCAGAAAATGGACTTACAACTTGTCGGAATCAAAAAAGCACGGCTCGCGGATGGTGCCGTTGTTCCGTTTGTCACTGCCCTTGTCAAGTCTCAGAAAATCGCCAATCGCATTCAGCGAGATATGGAGGTGTCAGTTGCACCACCTGCAATGGATATAGGACTACTCGGTCAAGACTTCTTTGAAGGTTACAACTATACCATCAAAGCTAATGCGATCGAATTTCACCGCCAAGAGCCATAACAACTTGGCTCAAAATTTTATCAAATCTAAACATAAAGACTTCAGGGGCACGGTCAACCGTGCCCTTACATTTATTTATACTTATTGCCAAATATTTCATTAAGTTGCAAAGTTTTGAGAAATAGATCCTTCTCCTGAACGATGTTCAGGATATTGCTGAGTACCTATCGTGGCATAGGTATTTCTCTGGTACTTTCACAAATCCTTAGCAGGTAAATTACCCGCATGGTTAGAAAAACTATCGATTGCACCCTAGAAGAAACAAAATCTGTCCCAATTCCCGAAATTTCAGAAAACAGAGCATTATCAGAGGCAATCATTTCAACCCCGCCTCTGATAATTTCTAAGGAGTCGATTCGCACTAGCCTGCGGGCATCTATTCTCGATGGCGTGTTTGCCACTATTTTTAGCTGCGTCACCACTGGTGTCTTACTCACAAACTTTTTGTTGGAACTCGGCGCGACAAGTGTGGAAATTGGCTTGCTGTCGTCCATTCCCATGTTTGTCAACTTACTGCAACCGCTAGGTGCCTACCTCGCTTCTCGCACCACTAGCCGTCATTGGTACGGTTTAGCGGTTTTTGGTTCTTCAAGGTTCCTGTGGGTGATTCTGTTGCTGTTAATGCTGGGAGTGAATCACTCCTCAACTGAACATCACCAACTTGTGGTTTGGACACTGGGAATTGTGTTAGCGACTCATGTATTGGGTGCACTCGGAAGTGCTTCTTGGTTCAGTTGGATGGCGGCATTAGTTCCCCGACGCTTACGGGGACGATATTTCGGTGCTCGCAATAGTGCCGCTAATTTGATTAACCTGATTTGTGTACCCTTGATGGGATGGGGCATTTCCACCTGGAAGGGTGGAGCGATTCAAGGCTACAGCATTATTTTATTTTTAGGCATTGTCGCAGGGCTACTGAGTCTGATTTTTCAGTTCTTCATCGTTGATATTAATCCTCAAGCACCCAATCCAGCGTGTAAAGGTACTGTCGATCCTGAATCCACTGAACCTGCATCCAAGTGGTTTAAGGATGTTAACTTTTTGATATTTCTGGGTTACTTTGGGCTGTGGACTTTTGCTGTCAACCTCAGTACGCCGTTTTATAACCTCTATATGTTGGATAATCTCCAACTCGATGTCAGTTGGGTGACGCTGTACAGTAGCTTAACGGCTGGGGCTAATTTGCTGATGTTGGTGATGTGGGGGAAGTTAGCCGATCGCATTGGCAATCGCCCCATCTTATTAGTAGTAGGAATTCTGGTAGCGATAACGCCTCTTTTCTGGCTGGCTACTGGGGCTAACCCAGTTTCTCTTTGGATTGGGCTACCACTGGTGCATTTGTTGCGGGGTAGCACTTGGGCAGCAATCGATCTGTGTAGCCACAATATCCAAATGAGTGTTGCACCGGCACGAAATCCGGCAGCTTATTTTGCGATCGCATCTGCCATTACTGGCGTAACTGGAGCATTAGGAACTACCGCAGGCGGATTTCTGGCACAGTTTACTTTTATGGGTGGCTTACCCGGATTATTCGCCCTTTCTGCGGTTTTAAGATTAGTTGCCTTGTTGCCTCTAGTCTTAGTTAAGGAACCACGCTCTGCATCACTGATGCAGCTAATCGATGAACTGAAGCTTACGCTTCGTCCCTCATTTAATTTTGTAGGTAAGGACGAATCTTTGCCGCGCTTGAGGCCGCAAGCCATGCTCATTCAAGCAGTAGGATTAGCCAATCGCCTTAAATAGGGCGTTTTGTAGGGGCTTTGTCATTCGTGCCCCTACTAAGTTCATAATTACGAATTATTGTTGATGAGTGAACTCAGCTCATCATTACTCTTCCATCTGGGCAAAATGCTCTAACAGCAATCGGTGGATGAAGATGTATCCACCGCCAACTTTTTGTAAGAAGATGCGCTCTGTAGCGTAGTTGAGGAAACGGGCATAATTCCAAGGAATACAACCGTTAAAGTAAAGAACCAAACGCAACGTAAAGTGTTGAATGCAGGCTATACCTGCCGTTGAAAATAATCCAAACAGCACTCCAATCAGAGTACTAAAAAAAATAGTTGCACCCAGTAATTGATCCATCACTCCCAGCGCCAGCACTCCCACTCCCAGTGCCAGCACTCCTATCAAAGTAAAAACTACTGCATTTTGGGCTGACTGCCAAATTCCTTGATTCGGCACTGTACTCGTTTCCATACCTCCACCAGTCAAGCCACGCAGCAAAATAAAAATTAGCCCAGTTCCAAATCCACTAATTCCGTACAATAAACCCTCACTCAGCGCTGCATCTTGCACCCACAAAATGGCTGTGCTGCTTAACCCATAAATTAATCCGACGATTAACCCTATCCACAAACCCGATCGCAAGTTATTTTTAGCTTTTCTCCATGACCATTTCAGCGTTTCAACGGGTTCTATTCGATCAATCGTTAGTCCTAAAATTAATCCGGCTATCAGCCCACCGCCCAGCCCCAAAATTAATCCGGCAATAAGTCCAACATTCAGTCCAAATAACCTTCCCAGATTCAGCCCACCACCCAACCCAATAATTAATCCGCCAATTAGCCCAACACCAATGCCGTACATCCATTTTTGTTGCTTTGTTGCTAACCAAGTCGGCTGCATTTGCTCGATTAAAAACACAGTTTGAGATTCTCGAACCATCTTTTGTGCCAGCCAAATCAGCCATCGCTTGGCTTGCACTTTGGGGTAAAGTCTATCAGCCCCTCGGCGGTTAAACATCCGCTCAATGTAAGCATTAAACAAATGTTGGCGGCGTTCTTCCAAATTCATGATAGGTAAGTCTTCAATAGACATTCCTTGGTAAGCAAGGGTAATAATATTGAGCATCAGGGGAGACTTTGCCAATTCTTGCAACTGGGTATCAGTTTGTAGGGTTGTGCTGATAGCTGATAGTTGTGTACCAATACTCTTGAGATATTGCTGAATTTGCTCCCTAGAGAGAGGTTGCACATAAATAGCCGCTTGAAAATGCAGGCGGTGTTTGAGAGCTTCGTAATCTTTGATGCGGCTACAAACTACAATTTCCGTATTTCCTTGTTGAGCATGGAATTGATTTAATGCCTGAACGCAAGCATCCCGAATATTACCCCTGACTTCATCTAAACCATCAAGCAATAGCAAAAGTTGCCCATTTCTGACCCAGTTGTTGCCCGTTTCTTTGGGAACCTGATATTGACTGTGTAGTTCTTGGACTAACCAATCGGTAATGGTTTGCTTTCCCCCTCGCCAAGACGAGAGGTTTAACACGACTGGCATGGGGAGATTTACATCCTGCTCGGCACGATCAATTAAGTCACGGGTGAGTGATAATAAAGTCGTGGTTTTACCAGAACCGGGTTCTCCCAAAATCAGCAAGGTGCGACCCATCCCTAACTGATCAAATTGGTCGATGACTTTCGTACCAGGTGGCAAAGTTTGCTGGAGCTGGTCGGGAGTTTCCCAAATTAGGGCAACCGGATTCTCTACTGCATTGAGTCGTTCTTCGAGTCCCAATGAAATCAGTACCCGACCGTGCAAGGATTTCTCCAAAACGCCTTTAATCCAAGCATTTCTCACCTTATTGAGCAAAATTTGCCGCTCTCGATAGCCCTGCCGAGTGAGTTTCGGTGTTTCTATGGCATCAGGCAGTAATCCAATTTCTGGAATGAGGCTATTAATCCAATTTTGGTTAAAAACCGATTTATAGATGCGGTTATAAACCCTTAACGTTCCCTGCTGTTTGGCGACTAACCCCGTCAGCCGCAGTTCCAATTGTTCGGGTTGGTCATTGGCTTTAATTCCTCTATGCCAAATTTGCCGATAGAGTTGAAGCAACTGAGCTTGGCGCTGGCTACACAAAAGCCGATTCCGAATCGTCCTCAAATGTTCTGGCTCATCAGAGGCTTCCCAGTTGTCGATAATCTGCTTTTGCACCAAATGCTCAATCCACTCAGCTTCCCTACTTGTGGGAATCGTTTCTTTGGTTGCAACAATAAGCTGACAGAGCTTTTGTGTCAGAAACGGCTGCCCTCCCGTCCAGTCCAACACAGCTTTGAGAACCGCTTGAGGATTGCTCGCTATTTCTCCCACTCCTACAGCTAAGGGTTGAGCTTCTTTGAGGGTAAAACCCGTCAGTTCAATGGCACGACCAATGTTGAAGGGGGTACGCTGTTTATCTTGAATCAAGTCTGAGGGAGTGGCGGCTCCAATTGTGACAAAGGTCAGTCTACGGTAATCCGGTTGATCAGCTCGGTTGTTGTAACAATCGCGAATCAGTGCAAAAAAGTCCTCGGTTCCGAACTTTAAACTAAGAGTGCAGTCGATTTCCTCGAGGAAAATGACGATTTTTGTAGGAACAGATGGCAGCAAAATTTCTTCAATAAATTTGCTGAATCGCTGCACGAAAGAAAGCAGACGGTGTTGAGTCCACCAGGCTTCTAAATCAAAAGAGTCATATAAATTTAAACGGCTAACAAAGCTATCAATTAACCCGGCATACCATTCTTCTGGAGTCGTTTGTGAGGTGCCAATTTCTGTCAAGTCAATGGCAGCACAGGCAATTCCTTCGGCTTGCAATCGATTCATGACTTGGACTCTCAGAGAAGACTTCCCCATCTGTCGCGCATTAAGCACATAACAAAATTCACCCCGCATCACGCTCTCGTAAAGCTCATCGTCAGCTTTTCGCCTAACGTAAGTCGGAGCATCAATGGGGAGACTTCCCCCAACTTGATAGTTGTAGTTTGGGTGAAATGCTACACTCATGAGTTCTATGCTTGCGGAAATACGGTCGTTGCCAATCCGGTATTTTGCCAAAACATCTATATTATCAATGCACCCTAGCCCTTATTTAGATTCCCATTAGGCATAATTGCCCCTGAGATCAAGGTAATCTGAGAATCTATTTTCCATAATGAACGTAGTGCTTCTACCTTTTCCAAAGTTGGTGCACGATCGCTCTCATCAGTAAATATGAACCAGGTAGATTATCTCCGTATCAGCCTCATTGACCGTTGTAACTTTCGTTGTTCCTACTGTATGCCAGAAGGGGCCCAGCTTGAGTACATCCTCAAGCAGGACTTACTGACGAATGAGGAATTACTGACTTTGCTCAAAGAAGTCTTCATCCCTGTGGGATTTAGAAAGTTTCGCCTCACGGGGGGTGAACCGTTGCTGCGTCCTGGTGTGGTGGATTTAGTCAGAGCGATCGCTTCTCTCCCTCAAACCGAAGACTTGGCCATGACTACAAATGCCTTTTTCTTGGCTTCCATGGCACAAAATCTCTACGATGCGGGTTTGCGGCGTATCAACATCAGCCTTGACTCCCTCCATCCAGAGACATTTGACCAGATTATCGGCAATCGAGGACGTTCGCGCTGGCAGCAAACTTGGGAAGGGATTCAAGCGGCTCACCAAGTCGGGTTCGACCCCCTGAAGCTGAATGTGGTGGTAATTCCGGGAATCAATGAGCAGGAAGTTCTGGAGCTAGCGGCTTTAACGATCGAGCGTCGCTGGCACGTCCGGTTTATTGAGTTTATGCCGATCGGGAATTCCCAGTTGTTTAGCGATCGCGCCTGGGTGCCTTCTGAAGAGTTACGGCAACAGATTCGCGATGTTTTTGGATTGACAGAATCAAAAATTCGTGGTAACGGCCCTGCTGATGTTTTCCAAATTCCTGGTGCGATGGGAACGCTAGGGTTTATCAGTCAGATGTCGGAATGTTTTTGCGATCGCTGCAACCGAATGCGTCTTTCTGCCGATGGTTGGCTACGCCCCTGCCTTCTTAATGAGTCAGGTCAAATTGACCTTAAAACTGCCCTTCGCAGTGGCGTAGACCTTGCGGAACTCAGAGAACGAGTTAGTCAACTGCTAGCGATCAAACCAGAGATTAACTTCAAACAACGCGACTCTGGAACTAGCGGTACTTACACGCGTACCATGTCGCAAATTGGCGGGTAATCGGTTTGAAGGTTAAAAGGTTGAAGGTTGAAGGTTAGAAGGTTGAATGTTTCTTATGAACGTTCAACTTTACTAACCTGCTAACTTTCAACGCATCACAACCTTCAACACGATTAAGCTTGACGTGAGTAGTACTCAACCACTAGTAGTTCATTGATTTGCAGTGCCACCCACTCGCGCTCAATGACGCCATTAACCTTACCTGTAAGATTAGCTTTGTCAAACTCTAAATGGCTGGGAAGGTTTGCCAATCCGGGATATTGCAGGTTTTGTTCTACCAGAGCCTTGGAGCGATCAGTGCTTTTGACACTAACGACATCTCCCGGACGGCACTGATAGCTAGGGATATTGACTACCCGACCATTAACCATGATGTGACCGTGATTGACGAGCTGGCGAGCAGCAGGGATGGTTCCCGCCATGCCCATGCGAAATACGGTGTTATCCAGCCGCATTTCTAACAGTTGCAGCAAGGCTTGACCCGTTGAACCTGTCGCCCTACGAGCTCTACGGACATAACGCAGCAACTGCTTCTCTGAAATACCGTAGTTGAAGCGGAGTTTCTGCTTTTCTTCAAGTCGGATAGCATATTCAGACCGCTTTCTGCGAGCTTGTCCATGCTGACCCGGTGGGTATGACCGACGAGGTGTCTTGCGAGTCAAACCTGGTAAATCGCCTAAACGGCGGACAATCCGCAGACGCGGACCTCGATATCGCGACATATAGATTCCTTGTTCCTGTGCTGACTAATAAATTTTACCCAAAACTATTATTGTACACTCTTTTGACTTATGGGTTGGGTATCTTGCCCCTCTGTCTAGTACAATTTGAGGCCATTACAGCTTATCCCATTTCGTGATCCGAGGCTACACATTGCTCTCCTGTTCCCCTGAGAGCTGACCTGAAAATAACCTCGCCACTTTCAGTAGGGGCAAGGCAACATTAATATCTAGGCAAGAGTTAAGATGCTGTTGATGCCGTGCCCCTACGAAACACGGCTTTAGTTTTGGGACGACTCCTTTAACATCCAGTGGTGAGCCAACCTACCTACTTCCTCCGCGCACAAAGAACACTAATGAAAAAGCTGAGGGAGTTAGGGAAGCTGGGGGAGAGAAAGGAGTATCTCCGAAGGGAATTCTAATTACGAACGGCTAACTACTAATTATTAAAAATTCGTAGTACTCGCTCTCGCGAGAAGCAAGCTACGTAATTCTTAATTCGTAATTGACGGACGCTACTGCTCGCTACGCTCGCCAGGCTGAGATGAGAGACCCCGACTGTAGTAGAGCGAGGTGCGTTGTCGGGGACTCTAACCCGCCTTTTAATTACGAATTACGAATTCAGAATTACGAATTATTGTTGAGTAATGTCTACGCAAATGACAAAAATACCTATAACTTCTGATGCGGCATTGAAATGCGGAATATTCGTTACTGCAAGATGACGTTGTTTACCATCAGGAAAACTAAACATGGAATCATATTTAGCCTCATTACCTGATAAGACTGAATCTATATAAGGTTTGATTAGCTGATACTGTTCTCCCATTAGTTCCTGTACAGTTTTTCCCAAAATCTGGTCAGCAGTAGTGTTATACCAATCTTCATACTGCTTGTTAACAAATTGATAGCGCTGCTCTTTGTCAACGTAAGAAACTTTGGATGTTGTTACATCTGACAAAGCTTGGAGAAGCCCTTGATAACGTTCCAGCTCAACGGATATGTCAGCTAGACTGGAAACCTGACGAGCATCAGTGGGATGATGTTTAAGGGTAGAACTCATAAAATTGACCTTAAAGCTTCTGAATCATGCCATTAATAATAATCCATGTTCGTCTATCAGAGTGATATTTTATCTGCTAATTTTGTTAGTATAAATTT